>NZ_CP015199.1:1646500-1980500 GCF_001648155.1 Chryseobacterium glaciei
GGCAAAGCGCTTCCCTGACTGCAACAGGAGGAACAAGCTATGCCTGGATCGGACCCAATATTATCAGCGGGCAGAATACAGGCACCATTCAGATCAAGCCTTCAACAACCGCAACCTATACCGCAATTGTAACCAATTCCAGTGGATGCACCGAGGTAATGGATCTGTTGATAGAAGTTACTGAAATAAGTGCTTTAATCCCCAATAATGTTATTACGCCTAATGGTGATGGGAAAAATGATACCTGGATCATTAGAAATATTGAGCAATATCCTAGTAACAAAGTAAGTATTTATGACCGTGCAGGACGCTTGGTGTACAGCAAAACTGGCTATAACAATAATTGGGATGGTACGTGGAGCGGAAAACAACTCAATGAAGATGCCTATATCTATGTGATAGACATGGGAAACGGTTTGGGCCTTATCAGGGGAACCATTTCCATTATCAATAATCACCATTAATTATTCAAAAAGAATGCAGGGATAGAGTGTTTTTCACTTCACCCCCCCCTACTATTTTACTTAAAAACAAAGAAAAATGAAAACGATAAAATATATTATGATCGCAGCAGGTATATTGCTGATGAGCAAAACTTATGCGCAGCTTAATCCAATGGGAAGCACGTATTTTCAAAACCAATATCTAGCAAATCCCGCCATGGCTGGTATACGACAGGGCTGGGAAGTAAATGTCGGCTACAAGGTTCAATGGACGGCAATTGAAGGTGCCCCTACCATGCAGGCGGTAACCGCTGACTATGGAACAGTCGGAAAGAAAATTGGACTTGGCATTAATTTTTACAATGAAAATGCAGGTGTTATCCTTCGAACCGGTATAAAAGGAACATACGTCTATCATTTAGCGTTAAATGACAATCAGAGTTTTTTGGATTTTGGAATTTCCGGTGGTACTATGAATGAATGGATCGATTATGACAAGGTTAATGGTGATCTAGGCGACCTAAGTCTCCAACAATTTAATGCCCGCCGATGGTATGCTGACGGAGATTTCGGGATAGCTTACAGGAACGAGCGGTTAACCGTGCAGGGAGCCTTACCTAATTTAAAACGTCTGTTAAACAGGGATCTCAGAAGAAATACCGTTGACCGCGCTTTGTATATGGCCGCAGTAAGTTATAAATTCATTACCCCAAATTTCACCATTGAACCCAAAGCGGTGTATCGTGGTGTTGAAAATTACAAAGACATTTTAGATATTGGCGGAGGATTTACCTGTTTTGAAAATAAATTGATGATCAGCTCCATATATCACAGTTCCCATTCTGTTACCGCCGGAATCGGCACATTCTATCAAAATCAACTTCGGATACTATGCCTTTATACAACAGATACCGCTGACCTTCGAAGATACAGCAATGGCGAATTTGAGATTGCGCTACAATATAGTCTCAAATAATCTTATATGAAAGATCCTTTTACATTTTAAGAATACATCCATTCTTTAATTTGTTTAAGGATCTTTTTTATTTAAATCACCAATTGCAAAAGCTGTAAATCGGAGCATATTAATTTAGTGAGGTTTTATTATTAATTTTTCTAACCATTCAATGGTGCTGTTTTTTGAATTCGCCAAATTATAAAGATCGTTACTATCAATTAAAACAATATGATGATCCTCTCTAGATGCCCTTTTCAAAGCATTATCTACTTCTTTAGTAAAACCATTAAAAGAAATAAAGAAACCAAATTTAACAAGTTTTTTATGGTTGATCATTTTAGTTTCAAAATCACGCACTTCTGTGGCACCGACTTTACCGCTCCAATTTTTACATTCGACAAAGAAACTGGGACTTGTCAGAGAACTCCAGAAAGTACCGGCAACACCGTTTTTAATTTGAAGATCAATTTCTTCGTCTTGAGTACTCACACGCTTTTCTATAACTTCTAACCCCGGAATAGACGAAAACACAATCTCCATTAAATTCTCTAGGGCTCTTCCTTTTTCTGCCGAGCTCTTAATTAGAGGAATTCTGTCCAAAAGCAGCAATAATTCCTTCTTAAAATAAGCATCTTTTATGACTTCTTCCTGATTCATAATGGAATTGAAAAACTTATTGTAAAGTTGAATTTTGCCGATCAGCCTATTGGCGGAGTCAATATGAAAGTCTGAAATCTCTTCTTCGCTATCAATCATATCTTCCAATTGCAGCTCGACTAAGGCTTCTGGATCTGTTGCCTCCAGTAAAAGTTTGATTTTAACGACGGAGATAATCTCTGTATACTCTACCAATAATTCAGGATCAAATAGGTTTCCAATAATTTGAATCCACGGAGGCAAAACAAGTGCTTTCTGATAAAAGAAATCTCCAGGCTCATTTATAAAATTATTAAAAATTGATGAATGTCTTTCTTTCGTAATACGGTAAGTTTTGCCATCAACGGAATTTACTCTCATTGATTTCGAACCGGTTGAAACCTCTACTAATGGTAATAAAAATTTCACAAAATCCCTTAATTCCTGCTCACGGGTAAAGTGTGGAAATTTAGAATAGAAAGATTTCACTTTCTTTTCAAGGGTTACCGCGGTAAGTTTATCAAATTTTTCCGAGAGCTCGTCATAAATGTTCTGATAAACATCTTCTTTGATTTGGTCGTAGAAAAAAGAATAGATTTCTGTAATCATTTCCCAATCGAAACCTAATTTATCCAACTTATCTAGAGCCCGCTTACAGTTTGTTCTAAATCCAATTTTATGATAATCCTCTTCATCAGTTGTTTTCTCACTATATAAATCTGTTTCCTCAAATAAGAAAGATAGGTAACTGGGAATATCATATTTCCATGAATATTCCTGCTTACCAATCATTAAAGTAGAATAATGACCCATTAATTAAGCATTTTATTTTTGCAGAATATACTAAATTTTAGCAAGAAATTCTGTTTTTAGAAGGAGTGGATTAATGGATATTAGTAATCAATTTAATTTTTGGCATCGTACAAAAAATTAAGAGTAAGCCCATTCAATGATCTGTTTAAGGGTCTTCTTTACCTCTGCTCGTCCTTCCACTGTATTGATGTCAATGCCGCACATTGTTTCACCGCTCATCTTGGCCTGAAGGGTAAGGTAATAGATACCGCCAATCAGAATTCCTTCTATTGCCCGGATATTTTTCTCACTATCTTTAAAATAATCATCGGTGATCTTGCTGAATAGTTCCTCGCCCAACCGTTCACGTTCCTTATTGAGTTCTTTAAGTGGTTTCAGATCCTCACTGAGTCCCCAATTGATAATTTTACGCATTTCTTCATTGGCCATTAATGCATCAAACTGATTTTCCAAAAGAGAAAAGGCCGTTTGTTTTCCAAAGTCTTTCTTACTTTCTTCTATAATTTCATCAATCTGATCGAGGCTGACACTCCAGTAATCCCTGCTGTTCAGATACTCCTTTACAAGATTTTCCATGCCCCCAAAATACTCGTAAATGAGTTTCCGGTGTAGATTTGCTTTTGTCGCTATCCTGCTTACATTTAAACCTGTAAAACCTTCTTTCTTTAAGATTGCACCAACCGCGGTCAAAAGTTTCATTTTAGTTCTTTCCTTATCCCTGATCGGGCCACTGGTAGTCTTTCTGGTCATTTGCATCGAATTATAGAGGCAAATTGCCATTTTTTCCTTGGGATTCAAAGATTCTTACCATTTTGTTTTACGGCTCTTAGGGAGGGAGATGCCAAAGGGATGCTCATACAGAGGCGCCTTGAAATGGGTTAGGACTTTTACCACCACTCTTCAGCCTCAGTTCATTTTGGAATTAAAGTAGTAGAATTTTATTTTTTACGAATTTTACTGAGCTAGTTTCTATTATTAATTAAGCTGAAATTAAGTAGCGAGGCAGTACCTCGCTACTTGATTAGGCAAATTTAGCTGTTATGATTAATCCAAATCTGCATCTGTACGTGTGCCCAGTATAGTGAATCTGCTTGTCCCCAACCATGTGACATACCATACTCATATCCCTCCGCCCAAGCAGCCAATGCATTCGTAGGTTGTTTTGGTCTTGAGGAAATAGCGTTGTTTGATTTACTTTGAGCGTTAGAAGATGTGGGCGTGAACGCTACCACTGACAAAGCAAAAATTGCTGATAAAATAATTTTTTTCATGATTTGTAAATTGTGTTTTATGGTAAATATTTAATAATTGTGTTTCTAAAATAGATGCTTAATCAATATCAGTAATGATCAATCGAGTGATTTGCACAGTAGCGATATGAATAAGATCACAACACAATTATAAATATTTTATTTCGCAACTATGAGAAATAAAATAAATTTATTTTACCCCGTTGGTAGTAGATTCAAAGGTTCTTACTATCGCGTCACTGATTTTCCCCTTTTCAGGCGCGAGAAACGCTTAATATTCTTTTTCATACATTTACATCATATACTGACAGTTATGAAAAAAAAAGTTGTCCTTATTCAGGATAATGTAGATATACTGGATATTATGGATCATGTATTGACGGAAGAAGGTTATGATGTAACCCCATCACTAACAACTGAGCCTATTGATAACATTGATCAGATTGAGCCTGATGTTGTGATCGTAGATGACAATATTAAGGGAAAAAAGAAAGGATCAGAAGTCATTGAAGATTTAAAATCTGATTCGGAAACGGAAGATGTATCAGCTGTACTGACTTCTACATCTCCCGATGTCCCTAAAAAAGCAAAGGAATGCAAAGCGGATGACTATATAGAAAAACCTTTTGATATCGATCAAATGATTGAAGTCGTTAAGAAAAATGCTTAATTTATAGGAGTAAGGATTGTTCCCAATGAGTTGATCATTACAATTTCACTTTAATATGGGGTGCACTCATTTCTTTATTTTTATCATCGTCAGTTTGTACCGCCTGACCTTCTGGCGAGGGTGCACGTTCTTCTTTATCGGCAATTGATAACTGTATCTGCCTTTCCACGGCTGAAAGTTCTGTTTTCAGTTCCGAAAGTTTGTGTTCTTTTGACCAGGTGCTTTCTACTACCTCCCGAAGTACAGGAAGGTCCCTCTCAAGCTCATCAGCTTTCTTTTGTTCCTCACTGATCAATCCCGGTATCTTTTCAAGGGCACTTAAAAAGTTCATTGCCGCCAATTTTGGTTCTGAGGCCATCATTCCATTGTTATACGTGTACTTGATATTGCTTTCACCCATCACGAAAAATTTATTAAGTTTAATTTCCGTATCCTCTTTCTTAGAAATCTCAGTTTTGACCAGCAAGGTAAAACCGTACAGACTGCCGATTTCTTCGTATCCTCCACCCGTTCTTGCTTTTTTTGAAATTTCACCCAGTGTCATCCCGACCTGTTTTACCTCGGCATCCGCAGCAAGCCCCAGGAGCTTAATGGGATTTAACACCACTCCATCCTGATTTTTCTCTAGCCTTTTCTCCAAATTGTTCCAATCCACCTTCATCCGATCCAGTCTTGATTTGATAGCCTCTACTGTTGCAGTCATATCTTCCAATTTGTATTTTGAGGTAACCTTAGAGCGGTTGAATGCCTGTCTTTCACTCTCCAGGCCTGCAATCTGTTTTTCTAGCTTCGCTTTTTCCAATAGTTCCGTATTGCCGGAGAGGATTGCTACATATTCTGAAAAGTTCATGCCCGATTTCTCGTCCATACTGCCTTCGTCAATGGTACGCTTTCCAAGACTATTGTTTTTAAGCTGGTCAATAAACAACTGCTTATTATAAAGCAGGTTAAATTTATAACTGTCCAGCGATTTTTCTACCGCATAAATAATAACGTCTACGATGTTTTCTGCAAAGAATTTCGCGATCTCATTGCCTTTTCTAATGGCCCGGCCATCCCGTTGAGCCAGATCACTTGGACGCCACGGGGTATCCAGGTGATGAATCGCCACCGCTCTTTTCTGTGCATTGACCCCCGTGCCCAGCATATCAGTTGACCCGAACAGCACCCGTATCTTTCCTTCATTCATCCATCGTATGAACTCCCTTCGCTGTGTATCGTTCTTCGCCTCCTGAATAAACCGGATCTCTTGAGCAGGAATACCATGATCTTCGACCAGCTTGCGCTTGATCTCAGAATACACATTCCAGACCCCCGGTTTATAGGTGCCCAGATCAGAAAATACAAATTGGGTTCCTTTTTGGGCATTGAACTTTTTATAATACTTAGCGATATTAGCAGCGCAGTGTGAAGCCTTACTATCGGGATGATCCACATATTGTTGGCTGATCATTCGCATGTCTAACGACATCTTACGGGCGTAGTCAGTAGCAATCAGCATTTTGGCTTTTTCCTCACTTTTAGATAAGGGAGCTCTTCCAAGCAATGTTGCATTCCCCGTTTTCGCAAACTCCATCAGCTTTTTGATGAACGCTTCCTGCTGCGGCGTTGGAGGAATATTGTAAAGAATTTCGTTCTTTTCCGGACGGTCGATCCCGATGTCCTTTGCCGTACGGTAATCGGTGATCTCAGAGTAGAACTGAGCAAGCTCAGGCACTTTGATAAAATACCGAAAGCGTTCTTTTTGTACAATATTATTGGCTACCGAAAATTCATAATCGGTGGTTTTCCTGGCGTAGATCGCTGCCCAGGCATCAAAACAGGTAATACCCTGTTTTTCCAAGGCCTGTGGGCGTAGGTATTTAAAGAGTAAATACAATTCTGTCAATGAATTACTGATCGTAGTCCCCGAGAGAAAGGTAGCGCCCATATCTTTACCGGTTCTTTCCTGAATGGTACGAATGGCAAAAAGAAGGTTGAGTGCTTTTTGGCTTCCCTGAATGTTTCCTAGCCCTGCAACACGGTCATGGCGGGTGTTAAACATCAGATTTTTAAACCGGTGACTTTCATCTACCAATAAATGATCAATACCCATCATCTTAAAATCCACCACATCATCCTTGCGGTTTTCGATATCGTGTTCCAGCGTTTTAAGCTTGACCTCCAGATTTTGTTTTCGGATCAAAACGCCTTTGAGCATGGCTCTCGATATTTCACTGCCCTGAGCTTGCAAGGCAGAAAGGTTCTCTTCCACACTATTTAATTCTATCTGTAGAATTTCCTTTTGCAGTTCGGGCGATTGGGGAATCATACCAAACTGATCATGGGTAAGAATGATGCAATCCCAGTCATTATTCTTGATATCACCAAATATTCGTAATCTTTTTTGGGGCGTAAAGTCTTCTTTTCCCGGATATAAGATCTTTGCATGGGGATAGGCCGTACGGTAGGTTTCTGCAATTTCATGGACATTGGCTTTGAGTCCGATCATCATGGGTTTATGAGCCAGTCCCAAGCGTTTCATTTCCTGCGCTGCGGTACACATGATGAGCGTTTTTCCGGCACCTACTTCATGGTCACATATGGCCCCACCATTAAGTTTTATCATCCAAACGGCATCTTTTTGGCTTGAGTACAGATCCTCGATACCCAATGCTTTTCTATCTAACCCCGGAAAGTCCTGATGGCTTCCGTTGTACTGCGGGCGTACAAAACAGTTGAAGGTATCGTTGTATTGAGCAGTCAAACGTTTTTTAAATTCATCATTCTGATCATGAAGCCAATCAGTAAAGGCTTTACGGATCTCGTCTATTTTGCTGTTAGCCATCTGAATGGCTTCCATATCCCGAACTTTCACTTCCTGGTCACCAATTGTTACCTTCTTCGTAATATCCGGAGTCGTATTAACTAGTGCATTTTTGAGCAGTGCAATACCATCATAAGTCCGGCTTTCTGATTTAATGGCGTATTTATCCCTTATGTGCGCATTCTTTTGATCGCACTTAATAGAAAAGTCATCGGTGTTTTCAGTATAATGAATACGAACCTCAGTATCAAAAAGGTGCGAAGCAAATCGTTCATAGATGCCGGTAGGTATCCAGCGTTCACCGAGATTGAAATCCAATTCTTCAAATTCAATCTGCCGGGGTTTTGCTTCTTGCAATGCAGCAAGACTTTCTTTTGCTTCTTTATCATCCGGATGATGATCTAAATAAGCTTCCAATTCTTTGGCTTTTTCTACCACATTACCCGAAACCCACCTTTCTGAAATATCATATTCCCTTTCCAATGGATTATAGAAGATACGGCCGTGTAAGGCACCTTTCAAATCTTCAGCAGCCATATCGCTGATCTGCGACATATAAAACAAATTCACGTTCCCATATCGGTTCAATGATGCTGCCAATGCTTCATCAGGATTATTGGTAGCCAGTGTTGTAGTAGAAAAACTGACAGGACGGTGAAAAATATCCGCTTTATGTACCACACCACCCACTACCCGCTCCAGATAAGGGATTTCCTTACCGGCAGCGTCGGTCTTAATGAGCTTGATGTTTTCGGCAGCGTTCAGATTGCCGTATCGTTTTATAAACTCATCATACAGCTTATTTAGGGTTTCTCTTTCCGGCTTATGTTCGGTCTGCTTTTCTGCTTCCTTCTGATACAGATCGATATACGTGTCCCTTACCAAAATATAGGTTTCTGCTTTTGCTTTCTGGGCAGTTGGTAGTGATAATGGATGGAACATTGCATTTTCTTTCTCCTCATCGAGATCTTTCAGATAACCGACATGTCCATGATCCGTCACCAGGCAGTCGTTTCGATGGAACGATTGGATCGTTCCGGTATACATTCCAGGCTCAGGAATGCTTTTCATTGCAGGCGCAGTTTCACTGAGTGCATCTTCACCAAGGCCTGAGAACAGATCACCAAGCGAAGTCTTTGACTTACTATTTATCTGCTGATTGTTATTGACAGGACTTGTACCTGTAGTCTTCGCAGAAATATCCTGCACCTGCATGGTTGCACTAAATAAAATTCCTTGACGGGCACGCTCACGGTCATTGACCGTTTTTCTGCTTGTTACAGTTTTCTTTTGTTGAACCGTTGACTTTTTTGTTTTGGCATTTTTTGCAATGTCTATCGCTGATCCCTCATTTTCAAACAGATCAAACAAACTCAATTGTACTTCACTTTTTGCAGGAATATAAGTAGGGGTAACCCCATCCTGTTGTTCCTGTTTTGTAGTAATGGGTTCCGTGACAGGAGGTGTTATTTTTGGCGTAGCCGAAACCTGTACAAAAGATTTTTCATTTTGTACACCTTGATATAATCCTAGATTGAAATGATCCCGAAAGTCTTCCGAAAGCATTACTTTTAAGTCACCTGCAATGCCCCCCACACCATCTTTGTGCGTGTAGATCAGTGCAGGTTGTCCGTAAGGATCTGTACCGAGCACACTGGATGTATGTATGATCCGTTTATTATCATGAAAAAAGGCATTACCTGCCGTTTGGTATTCTGTTAATCTGCTTTCACAAAACAATTCTTCCGCTTCGCTTAAACCTTTTTTTAAACTGTTCTTTTGAAGAATGATCAGATCACTGCCAACCTCTGTTCCGGCATGTTCCGTAAAAAGATTGTTGGGTAAACGCACCGCAGAAACCAAATTACAATTTCTCATCAATGCCCTGCGGATCGGTTCATTCTTCGGGCTGTTGAGTACACCCTGTGAGGTAATAAATACCAGTATACCGCCATCACGCAGCATATCGCTCCCTTTCAGGAAAAAATAATTATGGACACTTCTTGCCGCTTGTTTTCTTACCTCGTCATTCCCTCTTGAAAAGGACAGGTCAAAAACAGAAGCATCGCCAAAAGGAATATTGCTGGCAACAACATCGTACTTTTCTCTTTCACCGTCAGGAATCTCTTCAAAACCTGCTATATGAATATTATAATCAGGATACAGTTGTGTTAGCACCTTTCCTGTAAGCAGATCCTTTTCATACGCAGTAACACTGCCTATGTTTTGGCGCGAAAAAGAATTTAGAAAGGCACCGATTCCGGCCGATGGCTCCAAAAATTTTTGGATGTTTACCCCACTGCTGTCTAAACTGTCCGCGAGCGCATCAATTATTTCCGGAGGGGTATAAAAGGCAGACAACACAGAACTCCGCATACTATCTACATAGCGGCGGTACTGTTTTTCATCCAGGGTATTACTTTTGAGAAGCTGGTGAAGCTGCTGCGTGAGCGGAAAAAGATCATGTTCTGTCTTTCGCCAATGGTTAACATCGATCTCATTTTCCACCGGATTGAGGATAAATTTCAACCCGCCAAATCCGCTGTACTCAAGTAAAAGTTTCTGCTCTCTTTGTGTAGCCGGGCGTTTCTCTTTCTCTAACTGAAAGACAACTTTTAAAGCATCAATGTTCTGGCGAAGATGCTCCTTCTTATTGAAGCCCATTCTCTTCAATCCAGATTTGAATCGTGCCCGTTAATTCTGTATACAATACATCATATGCGATACTATAGGCAAAATCATCAGTCAGCTCATACCCTTTAAAGACAGATTCACAAACCGGGAACATTTGTAAAGCAAATGGCCGCAGCGCCTCATCAGCCATAATCGTGTCGAACTCATTGCAGACTACACGCAATACCATATCGAATTTTGAAAAATGCAGGTTCTCAAATAAGATGAAATCCCCAATTTCATTGCACTGCTCAATCGAATTTCCTGAAAGAAATGCCCCTTCATAGGCACTGGCAGCGAGCGAGGAACGGCGCGAAATAAAGGTTCTGTCTCCTAATAATTCCGGAAAACTGCTATTAATATGTTCCTGCAATCTTAAGGTGAAATACGAAAGGTCGTTTGTTGTTGTTTTCATAAAATATTCTATTTTTTTTAATTGTTATTTTTAATCGGGAAGGCGTCACTCCAATTGGTAATTGGGCTTTCATTTTTACAGGTTATTATTGACTTGAATAGGTTATAATTCCTACTTTAGCAGCTCATTATTAGAAAAATTATACAATGAAAGAGTTATTGGAAAAGATCAGTGCAGAGCTGGAAAAATTCAAAGCAGATGCTGATTTACAGGCTGAAAAAGGAAACAAGGCAGCCGGTACAAGAGCCCGTAAATCGGCTCTGGAACTAAGTAAGCTATTTAAGGAATTCAGAAAGGTTTCTGTTGATGAAGCTAAAAAGTAAAAACAATCCCTGTCGTAAAACAGGGATTTCTTCTTTTCAAAACTACGAGGGATCAATAAGATTATAATCGCCTGTCAAAACTTCAATTTTCCTTTTTCCCGAGTTTTGCTTAACATTGCGGATTATTTTTTGTGGAATCTGTTGTTATCAAATTCAAAAGCTGTTTCTGTCTGTTCATTCAATACGATCCGTGCATCGAATTTCTTCCCCGCCTTACTTGTCATTCCTTTTAGAAGCGTAGTCTTTCCTTTATTAACAAGGTTTTCAACTTCCTTTACATTTAACTGTACCCCACAGATGCTGCGAAATAAGATCCAGTTACAAACCGCATCAGGACATTTAACGATCTTGTCCCTAATGAGCAGATGCATGGTCTTACATTTCGGACAAATTAAATCAGGCAGGTTTTCAGTATTTAGAGAAACTGATAACAATTCTTCGGTAATGGACCTCGTATAATTTTCAATTTCTAATTGAAAATCTTCTGCACTAGCCTCTCCGTTTTCAATCTTTTGTAAAGCAAGTTCCCATTCACCAGTCATAGCCGCATCAGCAATTTTCTTTTCCTTGATAAAGTCATACACTTTAAGTCCCTTTTCTGTTGGAAAAAGTGTTTTTTTTTCACGTTTAATATAATCACGGCTAAATAAAGTCTCAATAATTGCAGCCCGGGTTGCCGGTGTACCAATACCTACGTTTTGCAGTGCTTTGCGTTCTTCCACATTTTCAATTTCCTTTCCACAATTTTCCATAGCGGACAGAAGACTTGCCTCGGTATATAGGGGTTGTGCTTTGGTCTGTTTTGCTATCGCGTCAGCTTCCTGTATGATTAGATTATCACCTATTTTAAATACTGGAAGAGGCTCTGCAGCATCTTCACTTTCATCACTAAAGTTTCCTTGGATGATACGCCAACCCGGTTCTTTAATCACAATTCCTTTTGAAGAAAATTCGTAATGAAGAACCTCTGTGCTGATCGTGGTAATTTCCTTTTTGCAGGGCTGGCAAACTGATTCCAGCAGACGAACGGCGATCATATCGTAAACAGCAGATTCGTTTCCCACCAAAGCAGAAGGAACTTTATCCGTAACGAGTAAACCATGATGGTCGGTTACCTTTAAATCATTAACGATCCTTTTATTAAAGTGTCCCCACTTTAATTTTGAAACGGCTTCGGTTAAAGTCTTACGGTCATTCAGTGATTTGATTAAATGTGGAATTTCCGCCCAGACATCTTCGGGAATATAGCAGCTCCCTGTGCGCGGATAGGTAATGAACTGTTTTTCATAAAGGCTTTGCGCTATATTGAGCGTTTCTTCAGCGGAGAGATTCAGCTTCTTATTGCATTCCTTTTGGAGACCTGTTAAATCAAACAACAAGGGAGCCTGTTCTGAAACTTTTTTGGTGTCAATAGTACTGACCTTGGCCGTTCCACTTTTAAGGATCAATTTTAGCGAATCCTCAGCTTTCTTTCGATCATCCCACCTGGTTTGAGAAATACTTTTAAAATCTATAGACTCCTTGCTATGTTGCAGTTGTATCTGCCAGTATTTCTGAACCAAAAAATTTTTATTGTCTATAAATCGTTTGCAGATCAAAGCTAAGGTTGGAGTCTGCACCCTACCCAATGAATAGATGCCGTTTCCGGCAGAAATACTCAATGCCTGGGAGGCATTAATTCCTACCAGCCAGTCTGCCCTGCTTCTGCTTTGTGCAGCGTAAAATAACTGATCAAAGTCATTTCCGGGTTTAAGGTTCATAAAACCCTGCTTGATAGCTTTTTCCGTTAAAGAACTGATCCACAAACGTTCAAATGGTTTTTGACACTTTAAGTATTGATAAATATACCGGAAGATGAGTTCTCCTTCTCGCCCTGCATCAGTAGCTACAATAATGCTTTCACATTCTTTAAATTTCCGTTCAATGATTTTTAGCTGTTTGGCAGCTCCGGAATCAATGACGTAAGACTTTTCCTTTTTGACTTTCCGTACGATCAGTTCAAAGGGGTTTGGCAGGATGGGCAGGGATTCCTTGCTGAATCCCGCTATACCGTAATCTTCCGGCATAGCAAGGGTGATCAGATGTCCAAATGCCCATGTTACACAATATGAATTTCCGGATAAATAACCATCATTTTTCTCTGTAGCACCTAATAATGCGGCAATTTCACGGCCAACACTCGGCTTTTCTGCGATAACTAATTTCATCTTAATTATTTTTTTATTTAGTATGCCCGAATTATGCTTTAAGACCTTTTCTCACAGGTCTCTTGTTTTCAGCTTTCTGAGTGTCTTGCTGCTTTTGACTGTCCGGTCCTTTCTGTCCCGATTTTAAAGGCTCTTTGATGTTTTTTGTCGACTCATTGGTTTTCCCCTCTGAATTAACAGCGACCTGCGTTTTGTGCCCTTCTGCCGGCTGAACATTTTCTTTCAGATCATTAGGATTTTTAAAATCAAAATCTGTCCTGCCTGTCCCTTTATTAAAGGTGATGTACCCCTCGTATTTCTTTCCTTTTTTATCCACTAACCCCGAAATTTTTACAGTCTTACCGTCTTTTAGATCTGCATGCTGTTTATCGGTAAGCTCTTTATCCCTGAAAATTTTGTTGGGTTCTGTGGCTATATTTTGCTGTAATTTGCTGCTGAGATCATCATTACGTAAAAACTGCACATAACGCTTTTCCGCATTAAACTGTACCTTACCATCAAAGAGTTCCCCTTTATTCGACGTCATCCCCTCCAGATAAAGGGGCTTCCCATCCATCAAAGTTTGCTTTTGTTCGGCAGTCAATACAAGTCCCTTGAGATTATCCGGAATTTTGATCTTATCTGTTCTTAAGGCCACGATTTCATTGGTCAGCTTATCAATACTAATGATAGAAGGAATCTTCTCACCATTTTTAAGATTTTCAAGCTCTACAACACGTCCCATATTCCCAGTTTTCAATAAGTTTTCCTTATCTTCTTTACTAAACTCATGTCCGAAGAACTTGAAATCCAGATTGGGCTCTTTGCGGATACCATGAATAGCAACGGTAACTTCCCTTTCAGAATTTCTTTGCAGCGACAACCTTGCATCCATGCGGGTGATGACCGTACCAAGGTTAAGACTTACCGGAACAAGTTTATCTGTTTTAAAGCCTTTTAGTAAATCCTCTAAAACGTTCATTTTCTCCAGTTTTTCCTGATTAAGACCCAATTTGGACATGGTATTCCAATCGATGTCTTCCGCTTTGTAACGGTTTTCAGTGGTTCCCGGAGCTCCTTGATTTGCCTGCGTAATGTTTTGTGCCGCCTGCTGGTTTGTTTGTGATGTTTCCATATTATTTTGATTTTGAGGTTTATTTTCCTGCTGTTTATCAGCATTGACTTCGTATTTGGAAAGAATTTCATTCCCACCCTCTGATGAAATATCAATAGACTTTTGAATTTCATCAGCCGTTTTAACAGCAGCTTTAGCCGGTACTTTAAAAAAAGAAAAGTTGGTAGGATTTTTAAGCTGGCTAAAAAAGTTGGAAAAGAAGTTCGAAAAAAGATCTCCATTTTTATCCACCTTCATGAACTGATTTTGATTTTTCTTATCAGGCGGAACAGTTTCCAGTTCACCATTTTTCCCAATCCCTTTAACTGCCTCAATTCTCATTTTTTCCTTGTTCAAAACCAGTAAAATATCCGACAGCTGATCCGGAGAAGACTGACCGGGTATTTCCTGTTTAGGATTTTCTTTTGCTGCGTTTTCTAATTCACTCATGATACTATTGTTTAAGATTTTGCTCAAAAGTAGAAGCCATATCCCCTAGGCACCTCCGTTTGGCTTTCCAGCGGTATTATTTGTCTTTTACTGGCTTTATGATGGCCTCGTTTTGTTAGAACTAGCGTGTATAAAATTCCTGACATCAGATAATTTATAATACAATTTGCCGCTAATGGTGAAGTACTTTAATTCACCGGAAGAGCGGTACCGCTGCAACGTACGCGGACTGATTTTAAGGGTGTGAAGGATGTCCTGATTATCCAACAGCTCCTCATCATCAAGCACCATACGTTCTCTGATGTTCAAATTCAAATGATCTGAAAGAATATCAAATCGCTGCATGATTCTTTTCATCCAAAAGCTGAATTCCATTTTGTCTATTTCCATGGCCTATAATTTTTTTGGTTAATACAACCGTTACCCTTTCACTTCTGGGTTTCAGGATAATGCCATACAAAATTGACCAGACGCCGTTTTATTCTCTGCCAAGTTTTTTTAAAAAAAATATGGGCAGACGAGTAAAAGCAAAGAGGTATTTTACGCTCCCGATGTGTGGTTTGAGATGGAAAGGACTAAACGATTCCAGTAATGGGGAGCTTTTTGGATTTTTGCCGTAAAAAAGTGATAACATGCCAATGGGCTGGTCATGGGCAAATAGGATAGAAAGGTGCAAGAGTGTAGAGCAGATAATAAAGGCAGTTTCATTAATCAATCAATAGGCATTACTGCCTTTACTATTGAGTCTAGGTTAATTTGATATCAAAAGAAATCACATAAATTCTTTATCCATGTATTGTTCCAGCGAAGATTTCATACGTTCCAGAAAAATACTGCGGCTGCCGCTGCGGTATTTCATGCGGTGGAAGGCATGATGAACATCACCAAGATGAATATTAAAAAGACTTTGAAAAGCCAGGGTAACCTTTTTAATACCAACGTTACCATTACCTATACATTCTGTAGCATATAACGCGTAGATAAGTTCAATGAGTGCATTTTTAGAATCGGTCCAGTTAACAGATTCATTCCCGAAATCGGATAGTAAAAGACGGCTGTTTTCGAGATCATTACTCGTGCGCATCAAAAGGTATTCGTACAATAGATCACTTTCTATAATGCGTGATACTTTATAATCATAGTAGGTGGAAAATAACGGATCTGATTCGAAAAAATGGCTTTGAAGACCGGTATCGAAATCCATTCTTCCACGAATAAAATAACAGTTATCCCTTTCCCTGCTGCCTGACCGATAATAGCGGTAAAATTCAGAACCCGAAATATGTTCATTATAATTTTCTTCCAACCGTTGCAACTGATTCAAAAAGTACGTCTGATAAATAGCACCAAAATTCACCGGACGTCCAATCTCAATACGGAACACCTTATTATAATAGAGCAGCTTACCCTGCACTTCAGGTTTTATTTTTCGGAAAAATTCTTTTTCCTCCTCCGAATCTCGAAATCCGCCTGTTAAAACGCGCGCTCTTAATTCATTTAAAAGCTCCTTTAATAAGATGGTCATTCTTCTTGATTCGTCAATGGCATTTTCAGAATCCAAACTGATTTTTTGTTCAGCATTTTTAATCGTTTCCTGAACGGTTTTGTAAAAAGTTTTCATGGTTATTTGGGATTTAGTTAGTGAAGACATCCTACACGGACGCCTTTTTAACCAGCAACTTAATCATTTATTATAATTATTTCTCACTATTGAGATATAATAAAGTCACGCAAAACCTCCATCTATCTAGTCCTACTGAAAACTTTTTATTTTAATCTGGATTATAAATAGTATAGGTATGTCTTTCAATACCGCTTATGAATTGTAGACCTCCAAGCTATAAATCAACCCCACAGCATCACAAAGATGGTGTAGTACGATATTTAGATTTGTAAAGAAATTAAGTAATCAGTAATGGAAATGTCCCTACTCGCACTTAAGGGCTTATATTATTTTACCATATTAATAATTACTATAACAATTATTAATACAATAAATAATTGAACGTCCACAGGATGTGCAATAAGTCTAGCTTATAACCGAATTAATTTGAAAATGCTTTTCTATAAAGTAAAAAAATCAATTAGAAAGCGTTGGAAGTATGTACTAAATTATGATGTAAAATATAAACCAATTATCATCATTTCTTTTATTACTTTCACCAAAGCGTTCCCATAGAAAGTAAAAATATAAATTAGATAATGTAGAAGAACTGACTCTTTACATCTCTAAAATTGCACTGATCGACTCAGGTAACGAATATCAAAGAAAAATATGTTTCTAATCTATTACAGGAAAAGATTTTAACATATTCTAATATTGGGTAAAACATTCTAGCTATTAAGTGACGGTATGAAGATTTTATTTTTCCTTTCTAGATTATCAATACTGATCACAGTATTCGTTTTAAACTCATGCAAAAATCCACCAAATCATAGCGAACCACTCCCCTTTGAACTCAATAAAAAAATTGTCGTATCAGAAAAATGTGATCGAATTATCTTTTCCAGCAATTCATCAGGCTCTTTTATTCCGGTAGTATTAGAGGGCGCCCTTAATTCCGATAAGATTAATTATTTGGGTATCGCTCAGGGAGTGGCAAAAGATCAGTTTCCCTTTAGCATCTCATGTGATTGTAGATTTGTCTCTCTTGCCCAGAGAGAATCTGAAGAGCATTTTCAGGTGCAGTACTACGATCTGCAAGAAAAAAAAATAATTGTTCCATTGCAGGATCTTTTAGCAGATAATGGAAATCCTTATTTTTCGCCAACCAATCCAATACTTGCTTTTCTATCCGATGGTCAGCTCAAAATTTACAATTATGACACTAAAACCTATCTCCAGGTTGAAAAGAATAATGACACAGATTTTAGATTTATTATCTGGGATTACTTCGGGAAGCGGCTGTATTTACAGGATCTTGATGGCAGTATCTGGGTGTATAACCTTGGTACAGGCAAATATTTCCAAATCTTTCATTCCACTGTTCCATTCATAACAGATAGATCTATAAGTCCGGCAAAAGAAGATGGGGTTTTCTACTTTATTTCTGATCACGAGTCAGACTTTAACCAGATCTACCGATATTCAGGCCAAGGACATATTGAAAAAGTCGTCAATAGTAACCATGACAAGTACCTTTTGGGAAGACCTATCACTAAAAATGAAATAATTTATAGAGAAAATAGTAACGGCTACCTGATCGTAAAAAAAATAAAAAACAACAATATATATAATCTGTCGTCTGATAAAGAAGTCAACTATGATTTTTACGAAGGTAGTGGAAAAACAATCTCTCTGTCAGCATCGCTAAATGAACCTGCTTCTGTATACCGAATTAATCCCGAAGGAAAAAAACAAGACTTAGCCAATAATCTGACGGTTAAAAAAATACCAGCGCCCGAACTGTTTTTCAATGCAGCCGGCATGATCAACCATATCTATCAATCACCAAAACACAATGGACATTGGCTTGTCTGGCTTCATGGAGGTCCGAATGAACAGGTATCGGCAAGATATAACCTATTTATAAATACCCTTGTTTCCAAAGGTTATGGGGTGATTGTATTGAATTATCCTGGATCAACAGGAATCGGCAACAGTTACGAACTTCGTTCAATGCCATTAGAAAACCAATTTCCATTTCAAATTTCCGGCATTAAAACAGATCTAAGGGATATTCTACATAAACATAAAGACATCGGAAACCTCTCTATTTTAGGAAACAGCTACGGCGCTCTGTTGGCTCACAATCTTGTATCAGATCCCGACTTTAGATTCAACAAATTGATTGATTTCTCTGGGTTATTTGGTAGCGATCAAATCCATAACGAAATCCCAACCCTTTATATTTACGGCGAAAAAGATGTTAGTCTTCATAATGCAGGGAGGGTGAAATTTTTGGAAACTGAATCAAAGAGAAAAAATGTCGAAACTATTGTTTTAAAAGATGAAGGACACATTATAATTAGACGTGAAAATAACCAGCTAATTTTAGATTCTATTCTGGATTTTTTGAAAAATTAATTCATTATACGTCGCCTAGTCTTATCAAATGATTAATGACCAGTATTGTTCTCCGATACAAGAAGTTTCTTTGAAAACTGCTTTATTTCGGTTACGTCCGATGAAGGGATTTTTACAGGATAAGCCAAAATTTGCTCCGCAATCTTTTTAGCTTCAACAATGTTATGCTTAGCGAGTTGAAGTTTTAACAATCTGTATCTCGACATAAATCTGCTTGGTGTCATATGTAATGCGGTCTCGTAGGCAATTTGGGCACGCCCATAGTTCCCAATAGCAGCATAACCCTCACCCAGACAAAGGTAGAGACCAGTACTTGGCAAAAATTTTGAAGCCCTTTCCAGACATTCGACGCCTTGTTTGGTTTTCCCTGCAATAACCATTTCCGATCCATAATTAGTTAAAAACCTGCCATTGTATTGCATACTTGGCCAAGCTTTAAAATAAAGTTTATCCGCCTCTGAGAAATTCCCTTCCAAAGCCAATAGAGAAGCTTTCTCCCAGTAAAGACAGCTTCTTATTTTTCTATATGCAAAACCGACTGACAAAACTGTAGCAATGAAAAAGAAAAACATTAACGTGAATTTTGATGAGGAACGCGATAAAAAAGTAACCGACATTTGGCGTTCGTTAGCAGTTAAAACAGAAAGAAAAAATATTGCATTCAATTGTATCGATAATAAGGAAAATGGATAGGACAGTAAAGCTGAGATCGAAATGGAAAGCAACGATCCCAATGCGCCATATTGCAGAACTGAAAGATGTTCCTGTTTTTTTAAGAACAGGTAGAAAATACGCACAATTAATATAAAAAAAAGAACCCCACAAAGACCCAGTTCAATCAAAATCCTTAACAACTCATTGAATGGCTCAAAAGTATCACCAGCAAGAAACTGTGTAGCAACCGAAGTAACATGAGTCCGAAAATATTCAGCCTGGTAGAGGTTATACACTGACTCAAAACGCCCCAACCCGCAGCCAAAAAATGGATTTTGCTTAAAAATATCTAAACTTATTGTGTAAATTAAAAAACGTCCCTGAACCGAAGCAGTGTTTATATGGTAAAGAGAATACATCATAACAATTAAAAATATTGCTGTGACGATCCATAGGAAGGTCTTATTTACCTTAAGCTTGTGTTGCACGGAAAGTACCACCTGATAGAAGTAGAATCCGAGACTTAGAGTTAGGCAAACATAAGCTAGTCTTGCATTGCTCTTAAAAACAATTACAATACAAAGTAATTGCAGCAAGAAACAAAAGATTTTAATCACCTGCTTATGCTGATAATTCCTTGACCTCGACCAAATTCCCAAAGCAAATGGAATAAGTGATACGAAATAATTGGCATTAGCCCCCTTGTTTATTGGAACCTTCATTTTCATAATACTGAGAAATGAAAAAACGTGTATATCTAAGAGATAACCAATAGAAATGAAAATCGTGCAGACTAAGAACCCTTTTATATAGACTTCTTCGGAATAGGTTAGTGTTTTTTGGAAAAGAAGGTAGATAATTGGGAATGCCAAAATTATATAGGGCGTGCTGCTAATATTGGCATTGCGTAGAAATTGAAAATACAGAAACACCGAGGCTCCTATCAGGTACAATGAAGTCTCTGAAAGAGAAATTTGCTTTAATCGTTCAAATCCTATACAAATGAAAGTAACTAAAAGTATTGCAGTGCATACTAGGATTAAGAAAATCCTGTCATATTCGATAAAATCAAGGTAAATTTTTTCAATGGTGAAGAGGTGCGTTAAAAAAAGTAGTGATAAAAATATGGGTATGAAGATATAGAGTCTACCTCCTTCGATTATTGATTTGCTCTTTATCATTTGCAGAATGCAAGCAGAAAAAGACCAAATTCAATCAGTCTTTTCCTGCTTATATTTTACTTATCGAAACTGATATTTGGCATTAGTGATTCTAATGTTGTACCCGCCTTCGATTTTGATCTTTCATTAAATTCTAAAAGTCCGTTTACAGAGGTAGTACCCTCTGGATTTGTCCCATAGAAGCGGATCTTACTTTCTGTATTATTTTGGGTTATGAGGAATTTATTTCCGTTAACCTCAATAATTTTTGAACTGTATCCAGCAAGGGTTTTTCCCCACTCGTCCAGACCTTTTTTTAGTTTAACAAGATCAACCTGTTCCTTTTTTTTAGAAGCAAACAATGTTATGATTACATCATCTTTAATATAAGTGCTTTTATTTTCAGAATTTGGAAGTACAGCCAGCTTAATATCGTTCTGTTTGGCAACAACAGCGACGTTGGCACTGCTGATCTTCTCTACTTTAGGTGGAAGCTGAATATTCACACGGTCATTTAAACCAATTTTCTGAGCCATGATGCTGGACGATGACAGAATACCTAGGCATATCAATACTATTATTTTCATTTTCATTTTGTTTGTTAAAGTTAATAAACACATGGCTTATCCGTTACACTAAATCCTATTTTTTCAAGAGGCATAAATGTATTTGAACCAGGTTCCGATTTATAAATTCTAATAGCGCTTCCTAATTTACTCATTAATGCCCATACTCCCGCATCACCGACATTGGTAGAATTGTTTGCAAATAAATAGTTCTGTGCCTCACTAACATAAGTACTGTTGTAGGCGTCCGGGTCCTGCAGAAAAATATTATATTCTGCCTGGAGTGCTGCCCAGTCTTCAACCTCAATCAGATACCCGGTACCATCAGGCAGATAGGTGGTAACTTCGACCTCCTCCTTATAATAATTTACTGCACTTTGACCAGCAGCCAGCAAAGCCGGATTGTTAAGATTACCGAGTCCCCAAAATGCATCTCTCGGTGAAGGACCTGTGCCGCCCGGGTGGCCATGGGCAATTCCCGTGGTGTATCCGTCAACATTATTCCAGTGGAAACTAGAGGTAAATGAGTTCGTAGCTGTATTAGTCCTGGGAGTTACTGGATTATATCCAAAAGAACCTGCTCCCCATGCATTTACGTTTTGTTCAGCTCCCCATTCAACCGTTGATGAATTGGAAATAATTGTTGCTTTATTGGCGACAATATTGGGTTGGGCAGTCCTTAAATTAATAGCATTTTTTCTCGCACAAGGATCTCTTGGACAATAGGCTACTCCGCTTGTGCCACCTATACAGCCGCAAGGGCTGCCGTAAGCCAGTCCGTTTAAAACTCCCATACAATCAACAGTAACGTTGGTATCGCCGCCAGGCTGGCCACCGCCTCCACCACCACTTCCACCATCGCCGCAGGTCATATACAAAAATTCTTTTTCCACCGATATTATGCCACCATTGCCATCAAATGTAGTAGTTACAAGATACCAGTTTATACACTGAGTTTCTGCCATCATCGTCACATTACTTGCATACCTTATGGTAGGCTCCTCAGTGCTCATGTTATTGCTAACTTTTTGATCCGTCAAACTCTTCTTTCCTTGGGTAATCTGCGCGCTCCCATTCACTAATTTGCCATCTTTATAGATTCTACCGTTAACATACTTATATTGAAGATCATAGAGTAAAACGGTTCCGGTAAAGTTTTCAATCTTTGATTGATTGAATTGTGCAGGCAATTTATCTTTCTCTCTTTCTAAGGCTTCGGGCTTAGCAAAGAACTCGACTATATTTCCTGAAATAATTTTCCCTCCATTTTCGATAAAAACATATTTCCTGATATAATTGAGTTGCGTGGAAGCGATTTTGTACTCCGGAATAGAGACTGACAATAAGGTTGAGCCGTCTGCTAATTTCTGTTGCAAAGCATCTGCCCACATTGGTTTTGTAGCTTCACTGGATTTCACTTCAGATAAAGTATTTTGCTGTGAATTCCTTGAAGACGTTAGAAATAACTTAGCGGACTGGATGATGTCTGCGGTAGGTTTTTGAGACGATTCTGGTTCATTATCCTTGCGACAGGCCAGATGACAAACTATCCCAAGAAAAAACAAGAGACATACAATGTAGACTTTTTTCATGTTTTGAGTAAATTAATTTTAGAGTGAATGTTAAAAAATATAATTATTTCTGATGGGGCTGCGTTTTGCAATTACAACTAAGAGATTTATACTTTCTAAAGTCGTAATACGCCAAAGTTTTAATTTTCTTTACCTTAAGGAATTTTATTTCTCATGATGAATACTTTTTGGCAAAATTTAATTAATAAATTAAAGGCTTTCAGCACACATCTTTGTAAGAGCAATTTGTATTTTTTATCTATCAAATTCTAATTTAAGATCTCATTTTATATACATAGGGCAAAATTCGGTATAAACAGGTCTATTTCCGTGATAGAAAGTATCACTTTCACAATTCTCACATTTATATTTTCAATAATATTTGTCGTATACTTCAAATTACCAAGTACTTACAGGCATTTTTCTTTTTAGAAAATAGAAATTATTAATTATTTATGCTAGTTTAGTCTCGTGGGGGTGAGAGCCCACGATCATTATTTACATAATGAGAGCGTTAATTTAGATTGGCAGGCACATTAAGTTGTGTCTGCTTTTTTTCTGCAGATTTTCTCCACTGGCGTTTAACTTTCTGTTAGCTCATGGAAGTGGGATATGGATAATCATAATTCTTTTTTTATGAATTTCTGACCAAAGGAAATTAATATCTATTCAATCTTTAAAAAACGCTGATGGTTCCAGTAACCCAATTTTGACCATTCTGAGGCCGTCGGAATTCTAATTAAGTACAACTCCATTTCATGGGCTGGGTCATCGGTCCAATCCTTAACTTGAACCTTGATTTGATAATTTCCTAATATAGTTAATTTAATATCTGCAACTTTGCACGAATTATACCTATCATTTGCCCAGTCCTCTAATGCAATCAAAAGATCATCCTCATTAGTTACAATAAATAGATACTTTAATGACTTTCCATGAAAATATCCATCTTCCCCTTCTTCGTCATTGAGAAAATATATTCCTTGATCTATTTTCATAATTTTAATTGTTGCTTATTGAGATTTATTATTTCTTTCATGATAGACTTTTAGAGCATCTTCGTTAGTCAAATTTTCATTTTTTGCAATTGCTATTATTTCTTCAAAATTTGATCTGCCTTTACCACTCGCACCCAAAATAATTCCATTGGAAAAATTATCAGTACTATTTTCTTTAATTACTTTTTTGATTTCATTTTTCATATCATTGTCTTTCACTTAGGTTCGTTTTTTTTTAACAATTAAATGTTTGTCTTACATAAAGTTAATTAGGCCATTCAACAAATAGATAAGAGTAGAACCCAAGTGTTAACTTATCAGTTGAAGCCTCAATCTTTTGATGTGGATAATTTATAATTGCTTTATCAATGAATGCCGTGATTTCGTTATCCGTCATTTTGCGGAAGCTTTCAAGAAAATCAATATTAGTTCCTGCTAAACGCTGGACTTCGAGCATTACCAAATAATGTATTTTATAGTCTTTTTCCATAATATTTCCGTTTATTTAAAGTAGTCTAGATGTGATATTGTATTTTTTCCATTTCTAAAATACTTCTTTATTGTAAGCGACAACCACAACTAACTTAATCAATTAAAAAATCCGAAGTGACGCTCTTCGGATTTTTATCTTGTATTTTTCACAAACTATTAAATTATCTCTAAACTTTTAGGTTCTTATTTTCATTAAGCAAACCTAAATTCACCTCATTTTGTTGGATGCCACGTCTGGAAATATCGATATACACCAATTCACTAATAAACTTATGATAAGTTACAATATTGCATAGGTGCGAGGCAGACTTTAATTTTTTCAGCTAGCATTAAAAAAAACTACAGTAACTTTTTTCCTGTTCGATTATTTATTGGACTGTTCTTGTACCTTTTATTTAAAGTAAGTCATTCATAAAGGAAATAATACGATGCATGTAGAAATTACACCGATATATGTAACCGAAAGACTTTTTATTTAGATAAAATATATTTTCGATATAGTGATTTATACGCACAATAAAATTAGCATAAAAACGCTCAATCGCTGTCTGTTAATACTGATCCATACCTTGGATTTTATGAACATTAATTATATCAATCTACATATTTAAAAACAACTTATGAGTACAAATTATCTAATGAAAACGCGAAGGTATTTGACAATTGGAACAAAAAAGTGCCTGACCTCATTTGTGGTACAGGCATCTTTTTTATTACCGACAGAAATATTAAGACCCTTAATTGTTTAAAACAGCCCCAAGACCTCTCTTCAGAATAATCACTTGACAAATTAATTATGAACCTTACATGCTACATTGTTGATGATGAACATCATTGCATCACTTTTATTACTGACCTTATCAAGGAAACACAGTTATTCAGGATCATCGGTACTGCGACTGATCCAAGAACTGCAATAACGGAGATAAAGGAACTAAAGCCTGATGTTATATTTACAGATATCAATATGCCATATATTTCGGGTATTGATCTAGCAGCCCAAGTTGAGCACATAGGGTTAGTGGTATTTATTAGTTCTGACATACTATTTTCGCACCCACGGATAGATCTTCAGAAGTCCATGTTTTTAGGTAAGCCGGTGAGCTTACGTGATTTCTCAAAAGCTGCCGCTCAAATTAAATCAAGATTAGGTCATAAGTGATAACAGCAGTATAAATGTAATAGGGATAAGGTCAGCAAAAAGATTGATTATTTATGGCATCCCTGTCGGGCGGGCTTTCTGCTATATCTCCCATACCGGAGGATGCCGCTGCAATTCCTGATGCAGAAAAACCGCATTTTCAATGCACTGATTTTTAAGTATCAGTAGGAACCTGCGCCAACCCATATTTGTATTCAGTCAATTTCAATGGATGATTGTCTACGTCTATTCTTTGTTTGGCTTTAAGTCTGCTTTTAGGCTTTATGAACTCTCTTTGTTTTAAACATATCTTTTGCGACATTTATCATTCGTAACGATGTTAAGTATTCCGAGGGGTCATCGACGATTACATTCTCCATGATCAACAATTGCTCACCTGGCATAAATTTCAAAACGTGTTTTTCATTTTTAATTGTAATTATATAATAATCACCGTCCTGCTCAATTTTACGGACTAATCCTAAATTGATCAGATAATTCCCAATTTTAAGATCTTTAGCTTCAACCTTTTTTATATCCTCAATCATATCATTAGGTTAGTGAAAATAAATACTAATATAAATATAATCTGCACCTTTGACTATAGTATGAGGGTAGTAAAGATTTTGAACCTTAATATGAGAAAACAGTTACGACAACCATTGAGTTTAAAGTCTGGGAATGCATTATTTTTCTCGCTTGCTTTGTAAATCTTAACTGTACAGAAAAACAGATCGAATCGAAATTAACTCAATGTATCAAGGAAGATTTTCTACAATTAGTTTTTTTTACCAGTCTAATCAACATTGTTTTTACAAGCTGTAGCTATAACTATTTGATAATCAAATTAAGAGAAATAATTACAAAAATTACCTTGAATTTTGTTGCATGAATCAGGGATTTCTCCTATATTTGCACCAGCAATTGCAGCTAACAAAATAAGATATCAGAATCGAATGAGTAATTCGATGAGTTAACAAAACAGAATTTTGTAAATCACTGATAATAAGCATATTACTCGATAGGTGGTATTCCCCTACGGGCTACAAAAGAGACTTTATTTTTAAAGTCTCTTTTTTTGCTTTTATATCTAAAACCTATTCTTTACATAATTTATTCTGTCATAATTATAAAAATGCTTACCTTTGCAATCATCAGATGATAAGATGTATATGTTATGCAAATTCAAAGAAAAACATTAGCTCAAGAAGTAGCGGAAAGATTGATCGAAGGTATTCTTAATGAAGAATATCCTGTCGGTGAAAAATTACCGATCGAACCTGAGCTTATGAAAATCTATGGTGTAGGAAGATCGAGCATTCGTGAGGCGATAAAAATTCTATCGATTAAAGGTGTATTGAGTGTACAACAGGGTGTGGGAACATTTGTAGTTTCTAAAAACATTCAGGAATCATTGGATATTCAAATGAGTAAAGCAGAAATTGAAGAAGTTCTTGAAGTAAGATCTCTGCTAGATTCAAAAATTGCAGCAAAGGCAGCCATCAATCATACTGAGAAAGAATTAAAAGCAATTAAAGCTTACTTAGATCTTAGAGAGCAATTGGCTGAAGAAAATAAAGCACAAGAATGTTATCTAGCAGATATTAACTTCCATGTCGCGATTGCTGAAGCTTGTGGAAATACACTGTTAATGGACATTTATAAAATTGCGAGTAAGAATATTCTTAGAAGTTTCGAAACCAATCATAACAATAATACCCATTCTTTTAAGATCTCACAGAACATACATACGGAACTTTACAACAGCATAGAAAGTAAAGATCCAGAGAGAGCCGCTCTTATTGCTCAAAAAATTGTCGAAAAATTATATTACTAATAAAATTAATCATTAAAATTATAACAAAATTCATCAGATGACAAGATGAATTTAAAATCACTACAATATGGATAACATACAGACTAAAACAATTGACACTAACAAAATTGTTTATCCAATCTTATTTATGATCAGTTTTTCGCATTTTTTGAATGACCTGATCCAATCTACCATCCCATCATTAT
Source organism: Chryseobacterium glaciei (assembly GCF_001648155.1). Lineage (NCBI taxonomy): Bacteria > Pseudomonadati > Bacteroidota > Flavobacteriia > Flavobacteriales > Weeksellaceae > Chryseobacterium > Chryseobacterium glaciei. Next base: position 1,673,869 of record NZ_CP015199.1, read on the forward strand.
ACCCAATCCTGAAAGGCGAGTTTAGCTTATCATTTTCGCAAATTGGTATTATTACCTTGGTATTTCAGCTTACAGCTTCCATTTTACAGCCATTTGTAGGAATTTATACCGATAAAAAGCCAAATCCTAGATCTTTAGCCATCGGAATGGGATTATCAATGGCAGGGCTTTTACTTTTGGCATCAGCTCATCAGTATTATGTCATTCTAATTTCAGTTGCTTTGATCGGAATGGGTTCATCTATATTTCATCCAGAAGCTTCAAGGGTTGCACAACTCGCTTCCGGTGGACAAAAAGGACTTGCTCAATCTATTTTTCAGGTAGGTGGTAATTCCGGAAGTGCGATTGGGCCTTTGTTAGTCGCACTTATCATACTCCCTTTAGGTCAGGGATACGTTGGATTATTTGCCATCGCCGCTTTTATCGGAATTATTCTTTTATGGAGAATCGGAAACTGGTATGCTGAAAGATTAGCATTCAAAAAAACAGCAAAACATAAGGACTTGGTTGTTAATATTCAGTTATCAAGAAAAAAAGTAATCTTTTCCGTGAGTATTTTATTGGCTTTGGTATTTTCAAAATACATTTATCTCGCTTCAATGACGAATTATTTTACCTTCTTCCTGATCGATAAATTTCATATTTCTGTAAAGGATTCTCAATTATATCTATTTATGTTTCTTGCAGCAGTTGCAGTCGGAACTATTTTAGGCGGAAAATTAGGTGATAAATACGGAAGAAAGAAAATTATCTGGATCTCAATTTTAGGTGCTGCTCCTTTTACGCTTTGTCTTCCCTATCTTTCTTTGGTTTGGACGATTGCATTTGCCGTTATCATCGGATTGATTATTGCTTCAGCATTTTCTGCCATTTTGGTATACGCAACAGATCTTATGCCTGATAAAATTGGTTTAGTTGCCGGATTATTCTTCGGATTTATGTTTGGAATGGGCGGAATTGGTTCTGCCGTTTTAGGTGCAGTAGCTGATGATACAAGTATTGAATATGTATTTAAGATCTGTGCATTTTTACCTTTGATGGGTATTATTACTGCTCTTTTACCAAATATTCAGGGAACGAAGAAAAGTAAATAAGTTTTAAATTAATTTAAATTTCAACAATAAAAAACCCTTTACTACAATAGTAAAGGGTTTCGTTATCTAATTATTAAAAATAAAATTCTTTCCGAACTGTAATTAGTTCTTAATAAATTTCTGTTGATAAACTGCTTTATCAGTTACTACTTTCAAGATGTACATTCCTTTTGTAAGAGAACTTACATTGATTTGTCCATTATTGATCTGTGCATTGATCATCTTACCTGAAAGATCAAAGATCACAGCATTGGTAATTTTATCCTGAGTTTTAATATTCAAAACATCTGTTGTTGGGTTTGGATAGATACCGAATTGAAGCTTCTTAACCTCAGCAGTCGCCAAAGTAGAATTAGTAGCATTCACGGTAAGTGTTTTTTCAACAACTTTACCATTTGAATTAAAACTTAACACAATATCAGCCGTTCCCGAACCTTGTGGTGTAAGAACCAACTCTTCATTAGCATTGATCACTGCAGAAACTACAGCCGTATTACTGTTTGATTTGATAGATTTAACAATAGCCACAGCCAAGTTATCACCATCAGAAATTACCGTTTTTAAATCAATTGTAGATGTTCCGTTCACAGAAACCTGAGAAGGGAACGTATTGCTCACCACAGGGTTCGTAGTATCAGGGAAAACCGTAATCGCAGGGAACCAATAGTAATCGTTTAATATTTTTGTGTTGGTTAAAGTTCCTGTATTATTAAATGTATGAATCCAGTTTTTCTGGTAATGAGCACCATAACCGCTTTCTGTAGTATTTAAAATAATCTCGTCTGTAACAGGATTTACACGCAAAGCAGCTCCGTAAGGAATCTGTTTGTAAGTTCCTGTTTGTCCCGGAATTGCTGCAAAATTTTCGTTAAAAGTTTTTGTATTAACATCAAATTTCACGATCTGAGTTCCTGAAGCGAAACTGTTGATAGAATTGATCCAATATAAAGCATTTTGCTGATTACTTGCTGTAAAGCTTCCTGCATTCCAAGCTCCCCAAGCTCCGATATATTTTGTTGTCGGGATTGCGTATTCTATTTTTGCAAAAGTCACAGGGTTGATATTTACCACTTTCTGATCCTGAACAGTCCAAATACTTCCGTCTTTAGCCTGAACAATAGAATGGAAAGACCCTGCAATGGTAGCCACAACCGTATCTGTATTAGGATTGATCACTAAAATTCCTGCAGCCTGTTTTACTGCAAAAACATATTGTGAAGTACGGATCATATTTCCGATCTGTCCTGCATATTGGCTTCCTCCTCCGGTTGTAGGAATTAAACTTCCAACCGATAAATTATCAATATCAAATGTATAAATTCCGTTTGAAGCTCCGATATATCCTTTGTGCTCGTTGACACCAACAAAAGATCTTCCGTCTCCTCCACCGATATTATTAAATCCAGCAATTTTCTGCATTGTTGAAGCATTTGCAACAACTAATCTTCCTCCAGGTGTGTATTGAGTATCTCCACCGTCAGCAGCCTGTTTTGAGATGAAGTAAAATTTATCCCCGTAAATTGTTCCGTACTGAGTCGTTGCACCAAAAGCCTGATTGTTATTCGCATTGCTGTACACACGGTAATTAACGTTTCCATTGTTATCAACAAAGTTTACAGAACCATTCGTGTGACCGAACCATTCTTCATTCACGATAAAATATCCGTTGGTGAAATTAGTTGAAGAAATATAAGGTGAAACCGCAGTCATTGTTGAAGAAATAGGAAAATCTGAGAATCCTGCATTAAAATTCCAGACATCCCAAGATCCGTTTACTAAAGCACGGGTTGAAGCTCCAACGCCTGAGTATCCGAAATCTGCATCTGTAGGATCTTTCACCCAATATGACCAATATCCGTTGGTTGTCCATCCTGAAGACCAGTGATCTGCAGCATCCGCAGCAGTATAATCATCAAAATCGTAAGCTGTAGTGTTTACAATCCCATCTACAGGATAGTAAGGATAAGTAACGTTTCCGTTTTTGTAAAGAGCGTTTGTGTTTGCCCCATTTAGATCAAAACCAAGTCCGCCGATTGCCGAACCGAACTGAGTTCCCTGATACAGCAAAGTATAGAATCTGTGATCTGCTTTTGCAATCGCTTTCAACATATCTTCACCTGTAGCATTTCCGTCCCATTTAAAACCCCAAACTAAGGCATCAGGATTTTTGCTATCGTTCCATTGTACCACAAAAGCGGCCTGATTAGAACCTGTTCCTACCCAATATTGAACATCAGCAAACGTTAAAGTCGTATTGTTTGTCTGATTTTGAGTTGTAATATTCTGCTGAATATCATTTCGAGGCACTCCCTGTACTTTAATCTGCGCATTAGTAAAAAATGCAAACAGAAAAAGTATCGTTAAAAGATAAAACTTTTTCATTTTTAATGAGTTTAAATATTTTATTGTTATTTTTTTTTAATTTAAATGTAAATCGTAAGCTCCGCCAACCTCCGTAGAAACTTCTCCAAGCCAGCCTGCTTCCTGATTGGTTCCTGTGTACACTTTCACAAAATCTACCCCCGGAAGTTTTACATAATTTCCGTTTTGATCAACCGCCCAGGAAATATCGATATTGGATGCTTCATCATTATTCGGAGCATTATCTGCATAGCCATAATCATAAGACTTCCCTACCCAATAAGCTCCTGTTCCACTTTGATCGTAAAAATTACCCTGAAGTCTGGTTCCTGTAAAACTGTAAGAGGTATCATTAATCCACAAAGGATAATAACTTTGTGCATGGAAGGTGTTTCTTGTTTTAAATCCTACATTCCCAAGAGTGTCCTGCCATTTAATGTACTCAACATCAGTCTGCCAAAATTCAGTTCCGGGAACAGGTGGCTTGCTTTCGTTGGGTTTAAAATAAGTGATGCTATAGTTTTTAGCCGTTGTATTTTTAAAATATTCGCTTCCGGCGATTTCGTACCATTCGTTGTCATCGGGTTTTCCGTTTTTGTTTCTGTCGTAGGCAACCATGATAATTCCGGGTTCGCAAGATCCAGAACGAGGCTGATTGGCTTCATTTCCGAAGAAAGCATTTCCAAGAACTTTAAAATCTCTTCCATTCATATTCGGAATTGTATGATCAAAACCAAAGACAACATAACCTCCGTAACCTCCAAGCGTAACCATTGTAGAGTTTCCTCCAACTAAAGATTCTTTGGCTTTTTGGATCATATCGTTTGTTGTATTTCCTGAGAGATATTCAGGAATTTCATTGATAAACTGCCCTACAGCCGGACGGAAATCAAATACATTAGAAATATATTTGCTGTAAGTTCCCGCTTCATGGTTTACAGAGATTGAAGAAGTGTATGTTTTTACCGTTCCGTTGTTTTCAACTTTTAATTTTAAAGGATATGTTTTTACAACAGGACTGATAAAATCCAATTCAGAATTTTCAGAAATAATAGAATCATTGATACTCCATGTTAGTTTTCCGTTTAATTTCGGGGTAATGTTTAAAACTTTGAAACGATCAATCGTATAGTTTTCCTTCAACCCTTCAAAAGAAGAATTATCATTATTTACCTCTTCATCACTGTCACTTTTACAACCTATAATTCCTATAAGAAGAAAAGCAAAGAATGTGGTTTTTAAAATTTTAAAAATATTTCTTTCCATATTTTTGGGGTTCATTTATTTATATAAAAAAGTGAAATGTGCGGGGATATTTCCGCCTTCGGTTTTCCATTTGAAGTGTCCGTTTTTGTCGAAACAATACACAAATCCTGTGGAAACATAATTTCTTGCGTCTGTAATGTATATATCTTCTGTGATTGGGTTTACGGCAATTCCGTAAGGTGTTTTGATCAAGTCAACATATTCCTGATCGATCACTTTATTGGAAATGATCTGCTCTGTTTTAACATCAATAATTCCGAAAGATTTCTTGTAGGTATGCGTGTTGTAATTGAATTCGTTTCCGTAATAATAAAGTTTGTCATTAACGATCGTCATTTCACTTATTCCGATATGAAAATCTTTCTTCACCGTTCCCGTGACAGGATCAACTAAATACAAACTCGACGGAATTGTATAATAATCACCTCTTGAAGTCACATACAAATCGCCGTAATTATCTTTTTTGATGTGATGAAGATTAATCGCAACATCTATTTTCTTGATTTCTTTAAATGTAGAAAGATCAACCACAGAAACGGTTCTGTCATAATTTGGATATTTATACCCTCCGGAATTGGCTACAAAAAGTTGATTTCCTATAATTTCCATTTCTTCCGGCTGATATCCAACCGTCACTTCTCGTTGAATGGAAAGAGAAACCGTATCGATCTCTGCTACTTTACCCAAAGGTGCATTCGGATCAAGGGAAACAGGTCCTGCATAGCTTGACGCGTAGGCTTTTCCGTTTTTAAAAGTTATATATCTACAGTTTTCTAATTGAATGGTTTTGATACGCTTTGCCGTTTTTGCATCCAGCACCTCAATTTTATTGGAAACATTGATGACTGCATACATTTTACCGCCATAGATCTGAATATCATTTCCAACATCTCCCAACTCCTTTATGACTGTAGGATTGATCTCTCCGTAAATATTCCTGCGGTAAGTTCCTGTTGTATAATCAAAGAAATCTAGCGTGGCTTTGTTGGTTCCCATATTTCCTTCATTCAAAAGATAAAAACCTTTGATCGCAGTATTTTCCGGCTGAGCCAAATTTTCCCGCTCTTCAGGGATAATATATTCGTCTGTACGGCATGAAACCAGAAAGACAAATACAAACAACAGCAGAGAAAAGTTTAATTTTTTCATAATGTATAACTTAGAATAAGTTTAAAAAATCTTCCCGGCATCGGGTAACTTAAGACAACTTCGTAGTATTGGTTCAGCACATTATTCACTTCAAAACTTGCTTTAAACTGATGAGATTTCCAATTGAATTTTTTCTGTATCGATAAATCGTGTGTATACCAAGGCTGTATATGATTAACCGCAATATTGTTCTGATTGATGTCGTAACGCTCTCCTACATAAATGAAACTGTAATTGAAAGCCCAATCCTTATAATCAGCCATTAAAGTAAATGTTCCGCTGTGCCAAGGTGTGTACGGGATCTGATCTCCAAAGAAAGACTCTTCCCTGTCGGAAAAATCTCTTGCACTTTGATAAGTATAGCTTAATAATGGTTTGATTTTTACTTTTCCGACCTGCAATTCTGCCTGAATATTGACATCTGCACCCAAAATCTCAACATAATCAAGATTCTGCATCGTCCATCGGAACATACTTCCATTAGGAGAAGCAATAATTTTATCCTTCACCTGATTGAAATATCCGTCTACTTTTACATAGAAACCTTTAAAGAAGTTATTATTATCGTAAAATTTTTGATAGGTAAAACCAAGATCGTATTGCTCCGTAAATTCGGGTCTTAAAGAAGAGCTTCCGATTAAAGTGTAATACAGATCATTGAAAGTAGGCATCCTGAAAATACGTTTATAAAAACCTCGTACCGTAAAATCTTTAGAATCAAAAGGCTGATAGCTTAAAAATGCGGCCGGAGTCCATTCTGTTTTGTCGGGAGCTTTGGTATTAAGCTCTACTTTTTCATGGACAAAAGTTCCCAAAACACTTCCTAAAAATTTGAATCTGTTCCATTGATAAGTCGTCGCAAAAGCTACAAGCGAAGTATAACGGGTAGGATAAGAAAACTGCCTCAAATCAGCATCCAGCGTATTATATTGAAAGTCTACACTGGCACTCACATCCCAATTCGGGGTAATAGAATACAGATTCGACGAAGAAAGATATAACTCCTTCTGAATATATTGGTTCTGAATCTTAATTGAAGAAACCGTATCTACATATTTAGTATAATCGTAAGCAAATTTAGCTTTGAACTGTGTTTCAAATTTTGGAAAGATCTTTTTTCTAAAATTAGCCTGAACGAAATAATTTTCATCAACCATTCTTTGTCCTCTCGCATCAAAACGGTTGTTTACAATAGCTCCGGGAATTCCTCGGTTTGACAAATAGCCATAACCTCTTACATTCCAGTTTCCGTTATTTAAAGTTCCGTTAACACTGGTTTCAAAACGCTTTGCTTTGATATCAGAATCAACTCTTTTAAAAATCGTATCATAAGCAATGGCTCCATCAGGATATTTCCTCGAGTATCTATATTTATAAACACCGTCACTCTGCATAAATTCTGAACTAAAACTTGCAGAAACCCTATCCGAAATTTTCTGTTCTAAACGAAATGACGGATTAAAAAGATCGATAGAACTATTTTTTAATCTTATAACGAAATTTGTTTTCTGATTCCCTTTAAAACTTGGCGTTTTAGGCTGAAGATAAATTGAACCTGACGATCCAAAGTCTTTTGCAGGTTGAAAAATTTCGCTTTTTTGTCCGTTATACAGTGAAATTTCCTCAATATCATCTAACGAAAATCGACCCAGATCTACTAAGCCATTTTGTGCATTTCCCAATTGAATTCCATCATAGAAAACACCTACATGCTGACTTCCCAAACTTCGGATATTGATGGTTTTCATTCCGCCAATTCCACCATAATCTTTAATCTGAACTCCGGAAAAATATCGCAATGCATCAGCAACCGACTGGCTATTCAGTCTTTCCAATTGTTCTCCTGAAAGTTTTTGCGCAGGAAGAATTTCTTTAAAATTCTTTTTGTAAATATTGACAGCCTTGATCGATTTCTCTTTTATACTGTCTTTTCTGGTTTGAGAAATATATAATTGAGCCATTAGCACAAAAATTGTGATAATAACTTTATAACATCCAGAAGTAAATTTTGATACCATTAGCTCTTTGAAAATAATAACGCTAATGGATATAAGAAAGCAGCAATGAAAAGCACAGCGATAACTGCACAAAATCATTGTTGTCCTAAGCTTTATTCCACGAAAGCGTCAAACGTTAAATCTTCTGGCAGGTCTTCTGACTTACTCCATTTTTGAAATCCTTCCCATTAAAAAAACAGTGGATATAATTTTCAAAAACTTTTTTGTGGAGCTTACAGCAGCGGGTCTGTTTCGGATTTACACCGAATTCCCTTTTAAGCGCTTTTTAGGGCTCACCAGATTTCGGCAAAGATAGAAAATTATCGGCAGATACAATACATGACTTAATCAAATGAATTTCAATTAAATAACAAAAACATCCCGTTAAAATTTTAACGGGATGTAAATAATTATGTTAAATTCCAAAGTTGATAAAAATACTCAATCGGGATTTTGCTTCAATATCTCCTCCTGCTAAATTAGAATAAGCGGGAAGCATCACTTCACTTCCCAAACTAAATTTCTTATAAGAGGCTTCAAAACCCAATTTTCCGTATAAAGCACTTCCTGCGGTATTGGGTAAATCTTCACGAAACTGCTTATTTCGATCATATACTTCTCCCTGCATTCCTACTTTTCCTGAAAAAATAACTTTTTCATTGGTGATAAGTTGATAGAATCCGGTGGCTGAATAATTCCATTGGTTTCCAAAATCATAATGCTTTTTGTTCTCTGTTTTAATGGTATAATCAGTATTTAAAAGAACAGCAACTTTATTTTTCTGAAATTTATAATTCAAAACCATCTGATAATCCCAGCTTCCAGTTCCCAGCTGAAAACTTGGATTAACGCCTGTGATTCCTTTTTCATCGAACTTTCCTAAGGGAACTTTCACTCCAACTCCTCCATTTAATTGATGAATATTATCTTTTGAATTGATTAACTGATAGATTCCCATCAAATTCAAATCTCCAATTCCATTGATTTTAATATCACCCTGCATTGTTTTCTTTTCATGAAAATGAAATGGCAAACTCGCATACACACTTAGCTTTTTAGTTAAAGGAATCTTTCCCCAAAGCTGAATGGTATTGAAATATTGATCCTGCGTTAAATCCTTTACAAATAGATTTTCTTTTGCTTTATAATGCTGTGCGAAATATTTAATTCCGATAAATTGTGGATTCAATAAAGACTCAAAACCAGACGAACCATTCCCTGCAGCACATCCACATGCATCACAATCATCAAAAACGATTGCATGAAAATCAGTGGGAATATAAAGACTGTCTGCGATTTCTTTAGCCTGAAATAAATTACATAAAATCAAGCTTATTATTAAAATTATTCTTTTCATGTTTACTCAGCAAATTTTGGATTTGAAATAAAGTTTTTATCAGACAATGTTTTCAGAAAGGCAATAATAAAAATCTTCTCCTGATCGTTCATTGCAATTCCGATGTGTCCGTTTTGTTTTAATTGAGGATCAAGATTGGGTTGATCTTCCACATTATCTGAATAGAAATTAAGTACTGCATTTAAGGTGTAAAATCTCCCGTCATGCATATAAGGTGCAGTATATTCAATATTTCTTAAACTTGGAACGCGGAATTTCATCCAATCATTTTGATCAAGCGTTACGCGATATCGTCCCGCATCTTTAAACTGCATATTATAATACATTCCTGTATTTCTAAAACTTTCATCGGTAAATAATGCTCCACTGTGACAGGAAGCACATTTCTGCTGAAATAAATTCATTCCCTGAGTTTCTTCTGAAGTAAAATTTTCTTTTCCCTGTTTAAATCTATCATATTTCGAATCTGCAGAGATCATTGTCGCCATAAATTGTGACAATGCTTTCAACACTCTTTCCCCTGTGATACCTTCATCGCCATACGCTGATTTGAAAAGTTTTTTATACTTAGAATCTGCGCTTAATTTTGAAATAACCTCAGGCATCGAACTATCCATTTCATCTTCATTGGTTATCGGAATTATCGGCTGTTCATTGAGGTTATGAATCACTCCGTCCCACATATATCGTTTTAGAAATGCCATGTTTTGAATCGGTGGAGCGTTTCTGATTCCAATTCGATCATCAACACCATGACTTACGGTATGACCGTGATGGGTAAATGCATTTTCCTGAATATGACAGAAGCCACATGAGATGGTATTATTTCGTGAAAGCTTGCCTTCATAGAATAATTTTCTTCCCAACTCTACTCCATTTTTGGTAATCGGATTTCCAGATTGATCGAAAGTCATTTCAGAAAAATAGGAAGGAAACTCTAAATTGTAAGCTTCGTCTTTTTCCAGCGGTTTTATCATCTCATCAGAACACGATATCACGCTTAGAAAAGAAAAAAGAATCAATCCCGTTTTTATTATTTTAATCATTGTGAACGTGGTCTACTTTAAACATCTTCGTTAAGTTATTGGTTACATTAACCAAGTGTTGACTTGCACCCATCATCATGTCATTCGTAGACGTCAAAGTAAGCGGAGTTTCACCACTCAAATACTGATTAAGATCTGCCAAAATGTGAATGGAAGGTGTAATTGTACTCGTAACTCTTGCTGTAGTCGGAAGATTCAACGTAACTTCTCGGTAAAGATCTGGGGTATTATTTGCTGTTGTATTTCCCATGTTTCCTGTGTGATTCATAAATTCTGTAGTAGGAGAACTTGTTCCATATTTACCTTCCAGTTTTACAAAAACATAACCTGCTGCCCAAGACCACGACATGCCTTTTTGCTTGGCTTTATTCCAGAATTCCGCCTGTCCGCCTTGTCCTAGCAGATAAGCATTTTGACTAATTCCCAATCCGAATTTTATTTTTTTATAATTGTTTTTTGGAATTCCATTTAAGTTAAGGTAAATAATTCCCGCCACGGCATCTGCTTGATCCACGATAAAAGCACCTTTATCAGGATTATTTTCATTGTATTTGAACTCGTTTCCGGTTTCATCGAATAAACTGATGTTACTCACCACATATTTTAGCGCAGAAAACTGATGTTTTTGTCCTTGTGAAGAAGTTTGCGTCGTTTGATTTAAAACAATATCTCCCAGATTATTAAACCCGTTTTCAAATTTTATCTGAAGATTTCCTGGTGTTTCATTGGTTGAATCATCCTCGTCATTATTTCGACAAGAGGTTAAAGTGAATACAATAATGGCAATACAGAATAATGATAAAAATTTATAAATTTTCATTGTTGATTTTTTAGTGATATAATATGTTGTTACGCCCATCGCGATAGGGATGGAAGCGGTTATCCTTTTTTTTGATTCTGACGTAAGGAAGGATCTAAAAAAAGATATGAGCGGACAGCCCGACCCAAGCGGCTGGAAAAGCCAGGGAAAGGGGATCGCCCAAAAAGTTAAAATTATAAACTAAAAAACCGGTGGTCTGAAAATAGAGGGTAAAAACAGAAAAGAATAGTCTGCTTTGTACGAAAATTTGAAATTAAAGAGAGAAATTTTCTCTGTGTTTTGGATTTCTGCAATGTCAGGAAGAATGTAAATATCCAATAATTTCTGTCCTGAATTTTTTGTTTTGTTTAAGGGCGAAGAATCGGCATCATTTGTTTTTGCAAGTTCTTTGCTCAGGTAACATTTTCCGTTACAGTGAAGCTCGGGTTTGCTTTTGTTGATACATAAAACATTCGCGATATAATCATAATTTACAGCATACTCCACCAATGGTACCAGAGGCCTGAATACCACAAATAACGTGAGAAATATGCTGCAAATTAAGTTCATGAATTATTTTTTGCTTACTGCATCTTCATATCTTTGGCTCACTGATTTCCAGTTGAGTACATTCCAGATTGCTGCAAGATAATCTGCTCTTTTGTTTTGATATTTCAAATAATAAGCATGCTCCCAAACATCAATTCCTAAAATTGGAGTTCCTTTTTCCTCCACAACATCCATCAAAGGATTATCCTGATTTGGCGTTGAAGAAACGAATAATTTTCCGTTTTTATCAACAGAAAGCCAAGCCCAACCCGAACCAAAACGATCTGCTCCAGCTTTACCAATTTTTTCTTTGAAAGCATCCATACTTCCGAAGCTTTCAGTAATTGCTTTCGCTAATTTTGCTGAAGGCTGTGTATTTTTTTCCGGAGTAAGCATTGTCCAGAAAAGCTCGTGGTTGTAATGTCCACCTGCATTATTTCTTACAGCAGGAGTAGATTTAGAAACCTGAGAAAGAATCTGAAATAAGGTTTGTTTTTCCTGTGGAGTTCCTGCAATTGCTTTATTCAAATTAGCAACATATGCTGCTGCATGTTTTGAATAATGGATCTCCATTGTTTGAGCATCAATAGAACCTTCCAATGCATTGTAAGCATACGGTAAAGGCGTCTGCTTAAATTGTCCAAACGCAAACTGCGCCGCAAAAACTGCACTTAGAGCAGCTATTTTCATAATCTTCATAACGTTTTGTTTTATGGTTTATATTTAGCTGGAAGTTGGGAGATGGAGGCTGGAAGTTTACTACTATGCTTTTAATAAATTCCCTCTTCCTGCATCTGGCTTCCAGCCTTTACTTCAATAATTTCTTAATATCCTCGATCAAAATTTCTCTGTCGGGGTGGTATTTACCCGTCAATTTTGGGGCCTTCCCTTCTGCATCTTCATAATTTAAACCAGAATAATATAAAATCGGCATATTATCCTTATTGTATCTGCATCGAATATTTCCTTCTTGGTCTACGAGAGCAATCATTCCGCTGTGGTTGAGATTTTCACTTTCATCTTCTTTATCACCTACATAAATATCGAACTGATCTGCAACTTTTCCTATATAATCTCTATTTCCTGTTAAGAAATGCCAGTTAGGAGATTTTACTCCAATTCTTTTTGCATGCTGTTTCAACAATTCCGGAGTATCATTTTCCGGATCTATACTTATGGAAATGATTCCAAAATCAGGATTATTGATCTCATCTTCGATTGCTCTCATATTGCTGTTCATCACAGGGCAAATTGTCGGACATCTGCTGAAGAAAAATTCTACCAAATATACTTTTCCAAGCATATCTTTATTCGTAATTTTCTTGTTGTTTTGATCGGTCAGTTCAAAATAAGGAACCTTCATTACCGTGTAAAGGCTCTTTTTAAAATAACTCATTCCTATCCCGATTCCCAAGAAAAGTAAAGCAATAACAGCAAGCGGAATAATTACTTTGCGCTTTGCACTTTTATTGGTCTTATTATTTTTGGACATACTTCTCTGGATTTTTTTTGAACTCGTCTTTACAGTAAGCACTGCAAAAACCGTACGTTTTATTTTTATAGACTGCCGTATCTTTCATATTTGCTTCTGTTGGCATGTGGCAAATCGGGTCTTCAACGTTGGCAAATTTTACTTTTGTTGTATTTGATTTTGAAGAAGTGGTACTCTTTTTATGCTTTACTTTGGGTGTTTCCTGAGCACAAGCCATTAATGAAACAGACAATAATGCTGTTAAAATAATTTTTGATTTCATTTTAATTTAAAATTGAAATTAATGTTAGTATTGAATGAAATTGGTTGATTTTTTAAACTAAATTTAATATTGAAATTATTTTAAACGCAAAGTTCGCAAGGTTTTTATAAACTTCACACTTAACGTTCGCAAGGGCGTTACACTCAGCAATTGATAGCTAAGTTTATTTCAATATTAAATTCAACTAAGAATTCAGTTTAAAAAAAAATTAAACTAAAGGAGGACGAAATATTCGGGAAGAATATTCTGAGATATGGAAATTATGATAATCCGAATCAGGATTTTTTATTAAAATATCTGACAGGTTTTTATTTGAAAATGAATATATTTCGTTGGATAAGAAAACATCTAATCCCGCAATTTTAATATTTTGAGAACTATTGGATTGTTTTTCTGTCTTTGCTAATTCCTTTTCAACATAGCATTTTCCTTTACAGGTGGATTGAGGAACGTTTCTGTTTTCACAAAGATTTTTTACAATGTAATCATAGTTTACCGCATAATTAATCAATGGCAAAACAGGTCGTAATGCAATGGTGAAAATAACAAATATGGAAATGAAAAACTTCAATGATCAATTCTGTTCTACAAATATACTACTGAAATTTGTTTTTATGATTGATTTATGATGAAAGTCATTTTTTTGGTTGATGGTGAATCGTTAATTGTTGTAACAAAGCTCCGTTAAAAATTTAACGGAGCTTTGTTTTTGGTTCTCGCGGATTTTGCAGATGACTCAGATTCTTTTTAGTGATCCTTGTCAAGGTTTAAAACCTTGACAAGGATTTTTTACGTGAAAATATATTATTCAAAAAATTTTAAAATTTCATTTTCTGAATTCTAACAGCATTTAGAATAGCGAGTAAAGCTACACCAACATCGGCAAAAACGGCTTCCCACATGGTGGCTAAACCTCCAGCTCCCAATACTAAAACAACCGCTTTTACTGCAAATGCAAGAATGATATTCTGCCATACGATTTTCTTCGTTTGCTTTCCAATATTGATCGCCATTGGGATTTTACTCGGCATATCATCCTGGATTACGACGTCTGCCGTTTCAATAGTAGCATCACTTCCCAATCCACCCATTGCGATTCCTACATCGCTTAAAGCAACAACTGGTGCATCATTTACGCCATCGCCCACAAAGGCTACAGTTTGATTTCTCGCTTTAATCTCTTTTACTTTATTCACCTTATCTTCGGGAAGTAAATCTCCAAAAGCATTTTGAATCCCCAATTGATCGGCCACAAATTTAACCACTGAAGTTTTGTCTCCACTCAACATGGTGGTTTGTACATTCAAAGCTTTTAATTTATTGATCGTTAATTGAGCATCCGCTTTAATGGAATCTGCAATCGTAAGATAACCTACAAATTGTTTATCGTAAGCAATGGCAATCAATGTGTAGACAATATTTTCAGGTTGGATGTCATATTTGATATTGAACTTATCCAATAACTTAAAGTTTCCCCCCAATAAATCTTTCCCGTTGATCGTTGCTTTTAAGCCATGGCCCGCAATTTCTTCCACATTTTCTAATTGAATAGAATGATCAATCTCTCCTACAAAATCATGAATCGCCGTAGCAACAGGATGAGAACTTTTACTTTCTAAGGCATTGACAAATTTTAGGATCTCATCTTTATTAAATTCAGTTTTAAAATCAACTTCCTGAACTTTGAAAACACCTTCCGTCATGGTTCCGGTTTTATCCATCACCACATTTTGAACATTCGCCAGAACATCTAAAAAGTTACTTCCTTTAAATAAAATTCCGTTTCGACTGCCCGCTCCAATTCCACCAAAATATCCTAATGGAATGGAGATTACCAAAGCACACGGACAAGAGATTACCAAGAATACTAATGCTCTGTACAACCAATCTCTAAACTGATAATCAGCTACAAAAAAGTAAGGTAACAACGTAATTCCGATTGCCAAAAACACGACAATGGGCGTATACACTTTGGCAAATTTTCTGATAAATAATTCGGTCGGAGCTTTTTGGGCTGTTGCATTTTGAACCATCTCCAAAATTTTGCTCAGTTTACTATCTTTATACGCCGTTGTTACTTTTACCTGGCTCACCGTATTGAGATTGATCATTCCCGCTAATACCGTTTCGCCTTTTATTTTGGTATCCGGTTTACTTTCTCCGGTAAGCGCGGAAGTATTAAATGAGGCTTTCTCTGAAAGCAATTCACCGTCTAATCCTAGTTTTTCACCAGATTTCAACTGAATGATTTCTCCAATATTTACCTTTTCTGCTTTTACAATTTCAGGTTTTCCATCTTTCAAAATGGTAACCTCATCGGGACGTTGATCGAGTAAAGATTTGATATTGCTTTTTGCTCTGGTTACTGCCATCGCCTGAAAAACTTCGCCTACAGAATAGAAAAGCATCACGGTAACACCTTCGGGATATTCTCCAATGGCAAAAGCTCCTACCGTTGCGATTCCCATTAAGAAAAACTCTGAAAACACATCGCCTTTAGTGATGCTTTCATACGCTTCTTTTAACACAGGAAGTCCGACAGGAATATAGGCAATCAGGTACCAAACTAAGCGAACCCAGCCTGTGAACCAACTGGTTTTAATATAATTATCTAAAACGATTCCTATTAATAATAAAGAAAAAGAGATGATCGCAGGAAGGAACATCTGAAACGTAGATTGATCTCCTGTATCATGAGAATGGTCATGGTCGTGACCTTCATGACTATGATTATGCTCTTTTTTGGGTTTTGTACTGCAACATTCTTCCATAACTGAATAATTTTAATCAAAATTAGGTCTAAACTTAATGCAATACTATTGCAAACTTTCCAGACAGTTTTCACAGATTCCTTTGGCGAAAAGCCTGATCTCATCAATCCTGAAATTCGTCTGAACATTCTCAGGAAAGGAAATATCTTCTTTACAGGTAGTCTGCTTACAGATCTTACAATAGAAATGAAGATGCCAGTCTTTATGCGTACTTTCATCACATCCATCGTGACAAATTTTATATTTTGTCGTGGTATTTTCCTGTATGCTGTGCACAATTCCTTTTTCCTCAAAAGTTTTTAATGTTCGATAAATTGTGGTTCGGTCGGCATTATCAAAATAATTTTCAATTTCTGACAATGACAAAGCTGCTTCCTGAGAACTCAAAAAATCATACACCAAAATCCTCATGCTTGTAGGTTTGGTATTTTTATCTATTAATTTATTTTCAATGTCTTTTTTCATAATATTTGAAAATTAATGTTCGTGTTCTCCAGAATTTGTGAGCTTAGCATTAATAAAAAACGCTCCTTTTGTTGCGATTTTTGTTCCTTCCGGAATAGATTTCACAGGTGTAATGGCTGCATAACCCATTTCTGAAGTTCCTTTTACCACTTCTATTCTCTCAAAGTTAACGGTTTTTTCATTGTGTTTCTCCTGAGATTTTTCATCTTTATGATCTTCGGTCTTTTTATCATTGACAAGAAAAATATAGTCTTTCCCGTCAGCACTTGTAATGGCCGTATTAGGAACCGCAGGCATTAATTTATTATCTAAACTTATCACTGCGGTGGCATTCATTCCATCAATCAAACCGTTTTTATTTCCTTTTACTTTACAATGAATTGGAATTGTTTTACTTTGATTTTCAAAAGCTGTCCCAATGCTGTAGACCTCAGCGTCATATTCTTCCACCGGGTTATTGGTTAATGTAAAATGAATTTTCTGCCCTACTTTTATCGATGGTAAATCTTTTTCAAAAACCTGTAAATCGAGATGCAAAGAACTGTTATCAACAATTTCTGCAACAGGCGATGAAACATTAATATAACTTCCGATCTGTAATAAAATATTACTGATTGTCCCGCTAATTGGCGCTGTAACAGCAAGTCCGGTTCTTAAATTTTGGTTGGAAACATTTCCTGGACTGATTCCCATCATCTGAATCTGTCTTTGCAAAGAAGCTCTTTTTGTTCTTAATGTTTTTAACTCTGCATCTGCATTTTGTAGATTTTTTTTCGCTCCGGCATCGTTATCAAAAAGTTCTCTTTGTCTTCTGTATTCCTGTTCTGCAAAAGTGATCCTGCTTCCTGTTGTTAAATAATCTTCCTGCAATTGAATGAACTCAGGATTGGCAATCGTAGCAATTACCTGCCCTTTTTTCACAAAATCTCCCACCTGAACATTCAATGTCTTAATGACGCCTCCATATAAAGAAGTTGCACTGGCTTTATTATTATTGGGAACACTCAATCCTCCGTTGGCTTTAACGACAGAAGTAAGCTCCTTCATTTCAATTTGTCCTAACGAAATCCCCACCGCATTCATTTGCTCTTGCGTTAGTTCTGCAAACTCCGAACTTTCATGTTCTGAATGTTCTTCAGTTTTTTCTTTTGGTTCTTCTGCTTTTTCAGATTTCCCACAACTCGTTAGAAATAATGACAGAAGAATAAGTATGATGATATTAAATTTGAATTTCATTTTATTTGTTGATTAAAGAATTAATGTTGACAACAGTTTGATTTACCTGCTGAATAGATTGCAAATATTTCAGTTCGATATTGGTTGCTGTCTGAAGCGCAAACAAATATTCTACATAAGAAATCTCTCCTGTTTTATAGCCTAACTGAGCGGCTTTTACAATACTTTTCGCATTAGGAACCGCCTGATCTGTATAATATTGATACTGTTGAAGATCTTGCTGATATTGGCTGAACGAATTTTTTAGTTGAGTATCTAGCTGTTGCTGTTGGAACTTCGCGTTCTTTTCTTCCATCTGCTTTTGGTAATCCAACGATTTTATTCTTGCTTTTGTAGCACCGAAAGTCAATGGAATAGCCACTCCAACGGTCACTGCATTGAATCTATTCTCAGACCCATAATATTTTTCCTGTCCATTTAAAGTATGGAAACCTATCAACGACTGATTGGTATATCCAATACTGAAATCTGGTAATCCCTGCGCCTTTTCAACATTTTTATTCTTTTCCAGCACTTCCATATTCTGTTTAAAAATCTGGATCGACGGGTGATTTTCCACTGTTGCATTGTCTAAAAGATATTCAACTTTTAAAGGTTCATATTTTTGAGAATCCGAAATGGAAATATCTTCATCTGTATTTAATAAGGTCTTTAAATTTTTATAGGCATTATTCAGATATACCTTATTCTGCTGAAACAAAAGATTGATCTCTCCTTTTTGTGT
Organism: Chryseobacterium glaciei; assembly: GCF_001648155.1. Lineage (NCBI taxonomy): Bacteria > Pseudomonadati > Bacteroidota > Flavobacteriia > Flavobacteriales > Weeksellaceae > Chryseobacterium > Chryseobacterium glaciei. Next base: position 1,692,437 of record NZ_CP015199.1, read on the forward strand.
TTCCGCGGTGTTGATTTCTATTTTCTTAATATCTCCTGCTTTAAATCTCACCGTTGCAATTCTGATAAAATCGCCATACAAACTATCGAGATACTGCAATTTTGATTGATTGTACTGCAAATATTCAATCTGATAAAAATAAGATCTAACCTGTTTGATCAATTCATTTTCGGTAACCTGTTTTTCAATCTTCTTGGTTTTAATTTCTTCCTGAATTAATTCCTTTCTGGCTTTAAACAAAGTGGGAAACGGAATCGTTTGAGAAATAGAAAAAGACTGGTCAAATTTCGGACTGTTGTATTGTCCGAGTTGTGCACTGAAATCCAATTTAGGAATTTCTTTTGCGGTTGGCTTCAATGCCTCAGAAGACTGAACACTTAGATCCTTGGCTTTTATGGAAGGGTTATTTTCCTGTAACAATTCTATCGCCTGATTCAAAGAAATTTCTCTTGAACTTTGGGCTTTCAAATTTTGACCTAACAATAAAGTTCCTATTAAAATGATTACTGTTAAAGGCTTTTTTAGCAATTTATCTTTAATATTAATTTTAGAATTAAAAATAATATACAACATGGGCAATACAAACAAAGTAAGGAAAGTTGCAGAGAGTAATCCTCCGATAACAACCGTTGCTAAAGGTTTCTGAACTTCTGCTCCCGCGCTTGTACTTATTGCCATCGGTAAAAATCCGAAAGAAGCTACCGTTGCTGTCATTAAAACAGGTCTTAATCTGGTTTTCGTTCCTTCAATGACTCTTTTAAACACGTCGGTAACGCCATCTTTTTCTAATTGATTAAATGTTCCGATCAACACAATTCCGTTAAGAACTGCCACTCCGAATAATGCGATAAAACCAATTCCTGCACTGATACTGAAAGGCATACCTCTTAACAAAAGAGCAAAAACACCACCGATCGCACTCATCGGAATCGCCGTAAATATCAAAGTTGCCTGTTTGAAAGAATGAAATGTAAAATACAGCAACATAAAGATCAAGAGAAGTGATACCGGAACGGCAATCATCAGTCGTTGACTTGCTTCTTTTAAGTTTTCAAACTGACCTCCATATGTGAAATAATATCCTGATGGAAGTTTTACCTCTTTTGTGAGTTTTCCCTGAATATCTTTCACAACGCTTTCTACATCTCTTCCTTTGACATTAAAACCAATGACAATTCTACGTTTCCCAGCTTCGCGGCTGATTTGTGCGGGTCCCAATTTATATTCGATATTCGCCACCTGAGATAATGGAACCTGAGTTCCGGTATTGGTTGGAACCATTAAATTACTCACATCATCAATATCTGTTCGATACAGGCTGTCTAATCTTACCACCAAATTAAAACGTCTTTCATTTTCAAAGATCTGACCGGCAGTTTTACCTGCAAATGCTGTACTTAAAACGTTGTTGACATCTTCAACATTCAATCCATAATTGGCAATTCTCGTTCTGTCGTACGTTACATTGATTTGTGGAAGTCCACCCACTCTTTCAACCTGCGGAGAAGTTGCTCCCTCAACATTTTGAATGACTTTACTTACTTTATCGGCATAAATGGAAAGTGTATCCATATTTTCACCAAAGATCTTTACTGCAACATCTTGTCGGATTCCTGTCATCAATTCATTAAAACGCATTTGAATCGGCTGATTAGCTTCAAAGAAAACTCCGGGAATTACTTCCAGCTTTTCTGTAATTTCATCTGATAATTCAGTGTATGATTTTTTGGATTTCCATTCTTTTTGAGGTTTCAATACAATGATTAAATCGGTAGCTTCCGGTGGCATCGGATCTGTAGGAACCTCAGCAGAACCTGTTTTTCCGACGACCATTTTCACCTCATCAAATTGTTTAATAATTCGGGAAGCCTGCATGGAAGTTTCGATACTTTGGCTTAATGAACTTCCCTGTGGTAAAATACAATGAAAGGCAAAATCTCCTTCCTGCAACTGTGGAATAAACTCCCCACCCATTCTGCTAAAAATCAATACTGAGATTGAGAATAAAACAACAGTAAGCCCAACAATTACATATTTAATTTTAATGGCTTTCTGTAATAAAGGTTGATAAATCTTTTGCAACCAATTCATCATTTTATCCGAAAAATTTTCTTTGTGAGATGTTTTCTTCGAAAGGAAAAGTGCGCACATCATCGGAATATAAGTCAGTGAAAGAATCAATGCTCCCAAAATTGCAAAACCTACTGTTTTGGCCATTGGTGAGAACATTTTGCCTTCAATTCCTACCAACGTAAGAATCGGAATATATACAATCAGGATGATAATTTCTCCAAAAGCAGCACTTCCACGGATTTTTGAGGCCGATAGAAAAACTTCTTCATCCATTTCGCTTTGCGTTAATCTCTGAACCGATTTCCTTAATCCTAAATGATGCAAAGTAGCTTCAACAATAATGACCGCTCCGTCTACAATCAATCCAAAATCGATCGCTCCCAAACTCATTAAATTGGCACTTACTCCGAAAACATTCATCATTCCCAAAGCAAATAATAAAGACAAAGGAATTGCTGAAGCCACAATTAATCCTGCTCTGAAATTGCCCAGAAATACAACTAAAACAAAAATGACAATCAGTGCTCCTTCAATTAAATTCTTTTCAACTGTACTTATCGCTCTATCTACCAAATCTGTTCTGTCTAAAAATGGTTCGATCACAATATCTCCCGGCAACGATTTCTGAATGGTCGGAATTTTTTCTTTAATTCTATTCACAACATCATTACTATTCGCTCCTTTCAACATCATCACTACTCCACCAACGGCATCTGTTTGTCCGTTATACGTCATCGCTCCATAGCGCGTTGCATGCCCAAATCGAACATCTGCGACATCTTTAATAAAAACAGGAATATTCCCTGTATTTTTTACCGCAATATTTTTAACATCTTCAATAGAAGTTGCCAAACCAATTCCACGAATAAAATAGGCATTCGGCTTTTTATCAATATAAGCTCCGCCCGTATTTTGATTGTTTTTTTCAAGGGCTGTGAAAATATCGGAAACGCTTACTCCCATTGCTTTTAGTCGATTGGGATTTACCGCCACTTCATATTGTTTCAGCTCGCCCCCAAAACTATTGACCTCAGCAACACCTTCTGTTCCGTATAATTGTCGGGAAACAATCCAATCCTGCATCGTACGCAGATCTTTCGCATTGTATTTTTTTTCACTTCCTTTTTTAGGATGTAAAATATATTGATAGACTTCTCCCAAACCCGTACTCACAGGTGCCAATTCGGGAGTTCCTATTCCTTTGGGGATATTTTCTTCCGCCTGCTTTAATCTTTCGTTGATTAATTGACGGGCAAAATAGATGTCTACTTTATCTTTAAATACAACCGTAATCACCGATAATCCGAATCTTGAAATACTTCGGGTTTCTTCTATATCCGGAACCGTTGCAATACTTTGCTCAATGGGGAAAGTGACTAATTGTTCTACTTCCTGCCCTGCTAACGTAGGGCAAACAGTAATGATTTGAACCTGATTATTGGTAATATCCGGCACGGCATCAATGGGTAATCTGGTGGCACTCCAACTTCCCCAAATGATCAAAAGCAAAGTCATTATACCAATAATGATTTTGTTTTGGATACTAAATTTTATTATTTTATCTAACACAAATTGAGATTTAATTTGTGATTGTCTGTTTTTTAATGCTGCTTAATTTTTTAACGCAAAGAGCGCTAAGTTTCTTTGACGAACTAACTGTTTTTAAGTTCGCAAAGGCGTTTCACTCAGCAAAGTTCTCACAGAGACAATCGATTAATTTTAATTGAGAATATTTTACTTTTCATTTAAAAATGAGATGCAAAAATATCATGAATACCTCTGCAACGATATTGCAAAGTTTCATGGAATATTTAAAATCAATAAATTAAATCTTAGGAGGTTGCCAAATATGGTCGTAAACCTGATAGGCAAAATTGTTTTTCTGAAATAGAATTTTCTTTGAAAAATAAGCTTGAATCTTTTGAGGAATATTCATTGAAACGTCCATCTTAAAAGCCGTAACCGTAATCTGACAACAATTACAAACACATAACGGAGAACAGATATCTCCTTTGTCTTTTGAATGAGATTCGTCGATATTTAATGACAATTCTGTTTTACTCGAACCTGATTCTTTATGTATGTCTTCACATGGCATTACGGATAACACCACGAAATACATCGCTAAAATCAATCTGAATAAGTTCATTATGACAAAGGTAGAGTTTTTTTGTAAAATCAAATTGTATTTTTATATTTTTGAGGATCTCCAATTAGAAATGACTGATATCACCGATAAAAAATTAATGACCGCCAAACCACAAATAAATAGAAAAGAAGCTATTATCGCTGTGATAATTCTATTATCGAGAATACCTTTCATATTTAATAGTTTGGGACAGGATCTTGATGGCTGGAGAGAAGTTTATTCCGGTAAAATTTTAAGTGAATATCATATTTACAATGTTTCTCGTTTTCCGGGTTATCCGTTTCCTGAGTTTGTTTTTTCTTTATTTCATCAACAGCCTTATTGGTATTTAAATTCTTTATCCATTATATTTACAATGGGTGCCTGTTTATTTTTTTACAGAATTTTAGAATATTTTAAAGTATCGCTTTCTTTTTTATTGGCTATTATTTTATCTTTTGTCCCCATTATTTATCTGAACAGTACAGTTGTGATAGACTACAATTGGTCTTTATTTTTCATGTTGGGAAGCCTTTATTTTATATTGATCAAAAAGAAATGGGTTGCAGTTATTTTCTTTGGTTTGATGATAAGTTGTAGATTAAATAACGCTATTTTTTTACCTGCATTTGCTTTTTTAGCTTATTTTCAATTTGGTAAAAATCTGAAAGAGACTATTATATTTTCCGGACTTTTAGTTTTATCAGCAATTATTTTTTTCCTGCCTGTTATTGTAAGATATGAAGGTGATTTTCTTCATAGTTATGGAACGGAAAGCGCTTCTCTTTTCAGCCTTTTCAGTTTGAGTACTTTGTATGTTTATGGCGCAATTGGTACTTTGGGAATTTTGACTTCATTAATTATACAATTTTTTACAGATAGATTTAAAAATATTCAGCTTCTATTAAAAGGCCATTTTATTGGTTTCTGCTTTTTAATGATCTTTATCAACTTTATTTTCTTTGTGAAATATCCTTTGGAATCGGGGTATTTAATTCCATCTATTCCTTTCATTTTAATAATTTCACAAAGAATCCTTTCTGATAAACTGATGAAATTCACTTTATTATCATTATTAATTTCGCCGTTTCTTATTAGTGTTAATGCTAAAAATTTTCAGATAAAAGGTTCAATTTTTGTGAATGAAAATTATGAAGATCAGGAACTACAATATTGTAAAACTTTAATTCAGAAAATAAAATCTGCTCCTGAAAACTCGATTATTCATGTGGGAAATTTTTACGAACAATTGGTTTTAATGGGAGATTTTGATTTTAAAAAGGTTAAACTTATTAATAATCTTTCACCAGAAAATATCAATTTAATTAAAAAAGGAGAAAAAAAACTCTATTATATTGAAACATCTAACAGTGACGCAGAAAATGAAAAAACTCACCTCTTTAATGAATACGGGACTTTACTATATCCGAAGTTTGAATTAATGAGATAAAAAAAAGAGTCATTACATAAAGTAACGACTCTAAAAAAATCAAATCTAATATTAAAGGTTAGGATTATTCTCAATCTCCTTTTGCGGAATTGAAAATAAATAATATCTGCTATTCGCTACAAATGCCGACTGATCAGGAAAAGCAAAGATCGTGTGACCTCTTCCATTAACCGTTTTCACGACTCCAGCTGGAGTTGTAATTTGCACCTGAATAGCCTGTCCGTTTGAATTTGTGTAAGCTTTTCTCGCAACAGTTCCTTGCGTTCTGATAATGTCAGATAACGAAAATCCTTCTCCGAATAATTCTTTTCTTCTTTCGATTAAAACTTCTTTAATAACATCATTTTGTGCTAAAGATCCGCTGTAAACATTGGCATTTCTTGCAGATTTCAATTGATTTAAAACCGTTACTGCATTCGTCACATTTCCATTTCTGGCTTCAGCTTCAGCTTCAATTAAATACATTTCGGCAGCTCTCATGAAAACAATATCGGCAATTAAATTAGCTTTAAATTTAAACTTTGCATATCTCAAAAGCCCTTCTCTTCCAGGATTTCCATCCCATGAAAATAAAGAATAACGAATATCATTCGTATCAAACAAATCTTTGAAATAGGGATCTGCCATAAAGCTGTAATAATAACTTCCCGAAGACGAAACATCCAAAAAGTGGAAAGCATAACTTTCACCGGATTGCTCCTGCGTTTGTCCGTGCCCCCAAATCCATTCTCCGTTGCTGATGTCGTTGAAACCGTCTTTATATTTTTCGGCAGTCATTAAAGCATATCCGTTTCTGGCAATTCTTGCGGAAGTCACAGCTTTCGTCCAATCGCCTATATTTAGATAAACTCTTGCCAACAAACCGTTTACAACCGATCTATCGATTTTATCTTTATTATTTCTTGTATAATTTTGAAGTAAATTGTCGGCATCTATCAAATCACTTTTAATTAAAGTATAAATTTCTTCCAGACTTGCTTTTTTCTTTCCAACTGAGCTTGTCGTTGTCGGTTCTGTATAAATTGGAGCCGTCAATGCATTTTTATCTTTCAAATAACTGAACTGATAAAAGCTCGCCAGGTTAAAATAACAAAATGCTCTCAACGCTTTTGCCTGACCTTTCACCTGATTTTTCTTTTCCTGACTTCCTTCTGCAGCATCAATTTTGGCGATCACATTATTCATATTATTGATCACAGAATATAAAGAATTCCAGATGTAAAGAGGTCTACTTCCTGTATTATTCACCAAATCAGTAAAAGCGTAAGCTCCGGGAAAACCGTATTTGTTGGTCAAAACCGCAACATCGCTTCCCATTGCATCACTTGTTCTCAGCACCGTTGAATAACCGATATTGGCGTACGTTGGTCCGTCATCATTGAATTTCGCCCAAGTTCCGTTAATTACCGTTTCTGCACTTTCTGCCGTTTTGAAAACCTCCGCTTCATCAGCTTGATTGGTTGGAGCGGTTTCCAGATCATTTTCACAGCTTATGAATGAAAATAAAGTGATTAAAGCAAAAGATAGATATTTTAAATTTTTCATTGTTTTAATTTTAAATGTTTAAAGAGTTGCCTGTAAACCGAAAGTTATCGTTCTCATTGCAGGATATCTGTAATAGGTTGTTCCATCTAGCGTCTGTTCCGGATCCATTCCTTTATGCTTGTAGAAAGTTAAAAGGTTTTCTGCCTGAACATACACTCTGAATTTTTTCAACCCTAATTTTCCAAAATAATCTGATGGAAGCGTGTAACCCAAACTCACATTTTTAATCCTCGCGTACGTTCCTGAGTATAAGAATCTTGATGAAGTTGAAGTCCAGTTATTGGTTGTTGTACTTAAAATTGGAACGTCTGTGTTTGTATTTTCGGGTGTCCATCTGTTCAACATTTCTGCGCTCCAAGCTCGTCCTCCTGAACTTCCGTTATGCATTAACATCGTGTAATCTGTATCTAAAATTTTTCCTCCGATATTGAAAGTCACCAATGTTGAGAAATCGAAGTTTTTATAAGCCAAACTTGTCGTCAAACCTCCCATAACTTTCGGAAGTGATGATCCCTGCAATGTTTTTGTAGCTTTTGCATATTCGGAAGTTGTTCCTTCCACGGTATTTCCATTGACATCGGTTGTAATCGTTTTCCAAAGTGGATTTCCGTTGTTAGGATCTACCCCAACCCATTCCGGAATGAAGAAATCGTAGATTGATCCTCCAACCTGTAACAGTTTTGTTCCACTTACGATTGAACCTTTTGGAAGTTTTGTGATTTCATTTTTTAAGGTGCTTAAATTAAGATCAACATTCCATTCAAAATCGCTTGTTTTAATGGGTGTTGTGAATAATGAAAATTCAAAACCAGTGTTTTTCAACTCTCCAATATTCGCCTGATAATCCGTAAAACCAAGCGACGGCGCCAAAGGCATTCCAAATAAAAGATCCTTACTCTGGCGTTGGAAATATTCTACATTACCTTTAATTCTGTTTTTTAAAATTGCGAATTCCAAACCAACATTTAAGTTAAGATTGGTTTCCCATTTCAAATCGGGAGTTGGCAATTTACTTGCAACAGTTCCTCCTTCACCTAAATTATTGTAAAAAGTATACAAGCTTTGGTAAGCATAATACGTACTTAATTTGTCATTTCCTTGTCCACCATAACTTGCACGAAGCGTTAATTGGTTGAAGAGATTTAAGTCTTTAATAAAAGTTTCATTGGATGCTTTCCAAGAACCTCCGACAGACCAGAATGTTCCCCATCTGTTTTCAGGAGAGAATCTTGAAGATCCATCCGATCTTACCGATCCGGAAAGGAAATATTTGTTCTGATAATCATATTCTGCTTTTCCTAAGAAACTCAATAATCCCAATTTATCACTGCTTCCACTGAAACCTCCTAACAAAGCTGCTGCGTCCGGTTCGTAATAATAAGGAAGTGAAAATTGACTTCTGCTTCCTGAAATCGTCTGATATTCATAATGATAAAACTCCTGTCCACCCAAAATATTAATGTGATGCTGTCCGAATTTTTTATCATAAGTTAAAATATTACTTGTCGTGTAAGAAAGCGTTCTCGAATTGGTTTTCGTTACCGAACCTCCTATTTCTGCACCTTCTCCTAATAATGGATTGGTATAATAATGACCATTATAATTCACTAAATCAACAGAAAAGCTTGTTCTGAATTTCAGTTCCGGCAAGAAAGTAAATTCTGCAAAACCTTTTCCCGAAAAGTTGTCTTCGCGGTTTTCATTTTTATCTAAAGGCAACGTTGCGGCTGGATTTTCATTCTGCAAAGCACTTGTTGGTCTGTATTTCCCGAAATCATAAATGTAATTTCCGTTTGAATCCAATTTATAACTTCCGTCTGCATTTCTTTCATAATAAGGATAAAAAGACGGGATCACTCTCGCTGCATTGATCACATTATCCGTTCTTGAATCTGATGAAGGCGGTGCTTCCTGAAGACTGTTCGTGTAGGCTAAATTCGCTCCGACATTCAACCATTTTTTTACTTCAGAATTGATCTTTAATCTTGCGCTGTACTTTTTAAACCCAGATTCTATCGCAATTCCTTTATCATCCAAATATCCCAACGAGAAAAAATAATTACTCTTTTCATTTCCTCCACTGAAATCTAAGTCAACCTGATTTCTTGAAGCCGTTCTTTGCAAAATATCTTTCCAGTTGTCATTCCATAAAGCGGTTGCACCTGTTAAAAGTTTCCCGTCTGTTCCTACAGGGCTTGGGTAACCTGCTCCATAAGGATTAATTCCCAAAGCATTCACCAAATTATCAGTTGCCATCTGCGCAGCCTGTTGAGAAGAGACTTGACTTGATTTATAACCATTTCTCAATGCTTCCCAATACAATTCGTAATATTGATCGGTGCTTACCTGCTCATAATCTTTTACTGCTCTGCTTGAAAAACCCTGACTGATATTAAAGTTCACTCGAGCCTCTCCTTTTTTACCTGATTTTGTCGTGATAATGATAATTCCATTCGCTCCTCTTGAACCGTATAATGAACTAGCCGTTGCATCTTTCAAAACACTGATCGACTCAATATCATTTGGACTGATGGAATTGATATTTCCGTCAAAAGGAATTCCGTCAACTACAAACAACGGATTGCTTGAAGCACTTACCGAACCAATTCCACGAATTCTGATCGAAGCTGTTGAACCTGGCTGTCCTGAAGAACTTACTGCCTGAAGTCCAGGAACTTGTCCTTCCAAAGCTTTTGTAATGTTGGTAACAGGCCTGTTATTAATCTTTTCACTTGAAATTGTTGCTACCGAACCTGTATAACTTGTTTTTTTAGCTTTTCCGTAAGCTACAACTACCACTTCATCTATTTCTTTCTCGCGAAGTGTATCTTTTTTTATTTCCTGACCGTGTACACTGATAATTCCTAAGAAAAATACAGCAACAGGTGGAATCCAAATTTTAGAATTAATTAAACCTTTGCTAATCATAATCAATTTTATTTATCAAATATTAAAAATTTACCCTTTGCAGAAAAGTCAGCAAAGGGCATCGATAAATACGATTAACCAAATGCTTATTGTTCCTTTAAAGGCTGAATGTAACACCTTGCCAAGAGCAGGTTGTTAAGATTTCATAGGGTCAGTTCCCTCCATCTTTCTTTATAAGCCGATCGAAATATGAATGCAAAGCTAAAAACAAATAGTCTACAAAACAAGTAGACTTTAAAATTTTTAATTATAATTTTATGAAAATTAAGTTAATTTAAGCCTAAAAAACACTAAAATAGACAGTTATAAAAAATGTTAAATTTTTAAATATGAGAAATATCATTAAAAATAATGCAAAAGAGTATTTTCACTTAAAATTAAAAATTTAAGTCTTAATTGAAAAAAGTTTTTAATTTTATAGAATGAAAATTTTAATTGTCAATGGTCCTAATTTGAATTTGTTAGGCACAAGAGAACCAGAAATTTACGGAACAGTTTCTATGGAAGATTATTTGGAAAATTTACAATCTGAATTTCCTTCTCATGAACTGAAATATTATCAATCAAATATTGAAGGAGAAATTATAAACCGTCTTCAGGAAGATGATTTTGATGCGTTGGTGATTAATCCGGGAGCTTTTACGCATTATTCTTATGCAATTGCTGATTGTTTAAAGAATATTCAGAAGCAAAAAGTGGAAGTTCACATTAGTAATATTTACAAAAGAGAAGAATTTCGTCAGAAGTCTGTAACGGCCGCCAATACTGATGCAGTTTTGTCCGGTTTTGGGATGGATGGATATAGATTGGCAGTTTTGAGCTTGAACCTTAAATAATTTTATTGACCACAGATTTTTACAAATTTACACAGATTCTATAATGCAAACATCTTTGTTGATCTGAGAAAATCTGTGGTTATTATATAAAAAATCCTCATCGTTTGATGAGGATTTCTATTTTTAGTTTATTGTCTGTTGTTGTAATTGAGGTCCGGAAGCGATAAGCTTTTTCCCTTCTTCTGTATTACAATACTGATCAAAGTTTTTGATATATTTTGCAGCAAGATCTTTTGCTTTTTCTTCCCACTCAGTAACTTCGTTGTATGTATTTCTTGGATCTAAAATACCTTCAGAAACGTTTGGTAATTCAGTAGGAATCTCCAAATTCATTATTGGAATTCTAGTTTTAGGAGCATTTTCGATAGATCCATCAATGATTGCATCAATAATCGCTCTTGTATCTTTTAAAGAGATTCTCTTTCCAGTACCGTTCCAACCCGTATTAACTAAGTATGCTTTTGCTCCGTGTTCTTTCATTTTACCGATCAATGTTTTAGAATACATTGTTGGGTGTAATGTTAAGAACGCTTCACCAAATGCTGGAGAGAAAGATGGTTCCGGTTCAGTAATTCCTCTTTCAGTTCCGGCTAATTTTGAAGTATAACCGCAAAGGAAGTGGTATTGAGCTTGGTTTTCATCCAAAACAGAAACCGGAGGTAATACTCCGAACGCATCAGCAGAAAGGTAAACAATCTTGCTTGCATGTCCTGCTTTTGAAGGCAAAACAATTTTATTAATATGATAAATCGGATAAGAAACTCTTGTGTTTTCAGTGATTGATCCGTCAGTATAATCAGATACTCCGGTGTTTACCACAACATTTTCAAGAAGTGCATCTCTTTTGATGGCTCTGAAAATATCCGGTTCTTTTTCTTCAGAAAGGTCGATTACTTTTGCATAACAACCACCTTCATAGTTAAATACGCCGTTATTATCCCAACCGTGCTCGTCATCACCGATCAAATATCTTTTCGGATCTGCAGATAAAGTAGTTTTTCCTGTTCCTGAAAGTCCGAAGAAAAGAGCAACATCTCCCTCTTCACCTACGTTTGCAGAACAGTGCATAGAAGCCATTCCTTTCAATGGAAGGTAATAGTTCATCATGGCAAACATTCCTTTTTTCATTTCTCCACCGTACCAAGTTCCTCCAATAATTTGAAGCTTTTCAGTAAGGTTGAACATCACGAAGTTTTCAGAATTTAATCCTTGAGCTTCCCAGTTCGGATTTGTAGTTTTAGAACCGTTGATTACTGTGAAATCAGGCTCTCCGAAGTTTTCCAACTCATAGTGAGAAGGACGGATGAACATATTAGTAACGAAATGCGCCTGCCATGCAACCTCTACAATGAATCTTACTTTAAGTCTTGTATCTGCATTCGTTCCACAGAAAGCATCTACAACATAAATTTTCTTAGAAGTTGAAAGTTGGTTCAACACTAATTCCTTACAAGACTGGAAAATTTCCGGAGAAGTCGGTAAGTTAACTTTACCATCCCAGAAAATCGTGTCTTTTGTAACATCATCCTGTACAATGTATCTATCTTTAGGAGAACGACCTGTGAAAATTCCTGTTTTTACTGATACCGCACCAGATTCCGTAAGCTCAGCTTTCTCAAAGCCTTGATTTTCAGGAGAAATTTCTGCTTGATACAACTCTTCATAAGAAGGATTATATTGAATTTCATAGTCTCCTTTAATCCCTAATTTTTCTAAATCTTGGATGATTTTAGCGTGTTTCATTTTACTTATATTTTCTATTCCTTTTTTGGGTTCAACAAAATTAATATTAATTAATTGTTAAAGGTGGTTTAAATATAATGATATAAGTCAGATTGGCAAATAAAAATAGGACTTTGTAAAATGCTGATTATAAATTAATTATATCAGACCATTCAAAAACAGTAGTAAAACCTTTTCCCCAAAAATAGTCCTTAAAGCCATCAAATTTGGCACTCATGACAAAATCTCCACCCCAAGCACCCAAACTTTTAACAAATGAAGGGCAATCGGCGAAAAACTTTTGTTTAACTGTGGGAATTTCAAGAAAATCTGATATTTTTTGTTCATGAACTAACATTAGTTCGGAAAAATTTTCCAATTCGTTACATAGTAAAATATTTCTTGTAAGATTCGAAAATTCATCGACCAGTTTTTGAGACTTAATTTTTGACTTGTAAAAATTGATTCCTTCGCGGCTATCCTGCTTCTGATTTAGGTGAATAAAAATAAGCTCATTTTTAAAAGAAGGATTAAAATTTACCCTCTCATATTTAATCTCAGGTTTGCTTTGAAAAAGGACAGCAGATTTTTCTTTTGCCACGGCAATATCATAACCGCTTCCTCCCAAACTGATAGAATTTAAATGAAAAGGATCAATTTCAGCCCATTCTCCAAGATTATTCATCAAAGTAGAACTACTTCCAAGACCATAATCGGCAGGAAACTGAAGGTTTGTTTTTAAATGATAAGAATGCGTGCTTTTGAATTTGGTTTCAGAAAGGCTCTGAACGTTTTTTAAGGTTTTTAGAATAAATTCAGCACTGGAAATGATGTTGGTTTCTAAGATCTGCCAATTTTCGTAATCAATGACAGCTTTTAACCATAATTTATTTTGATGATAAGCTTCCCAGATAATCAAAGATTTCTCATCAGGCTTTTCATTAAAGAAAAACTCTTGTCCTAGCTTGGTGGGTACCGCTAAGACAAGAGCTCCGTCTATCGCGAAATATTCTGAAGTAAGCATCAGCTTTCCCGGTGAAAATATCTCGCCCATGATTTTTTTATTAGATTAAATTGCAGAAGCAACATCTACAGAATTGTCAATTTTCTTGATCAATCCCTGAAGCGTTTTTCCAGGTCCAACTTCAATAAAGTTAGTTGCACCATCTTTAATCATATTTTGAACCGACTGCGTCCATTTTACAGGACCTGTCAATTGTGCAATCAAATTTTGTTTGATCTCCTCAGGGTTTGTCACCGCTGTCGTTGTGATGTTCTGATAAACAGGAATCGTCGCGTTTCTGAATTTTGTTTTTTCAATTGCTGCAGCCAATCTTTCTTGCGCCGGTTGCATCAATGGAGAATGGAATGCCCCATTTACAGGTAATAATAAAGCTCTTTTAGCTCCCGCCTCTTTTAGTTTTGCACAAGCTTCTTCAACAGCTGCCGTTTCTCCAGAAATTACCAATTGTCCGGGACAGTTGTAATTTGCAGGAACAACAATTCCGCTGATTTGAGCGCAGATTTCTTCAACTTTAGCATCTTCTAATCCTAAAATTGCTGCCATTGAGCTTGGATTTGCGTTGCAAGCGTCCTGCATTGCTTTTGCTCTTTCAGAAACTAATTTCAGACCGTCGTCAAAAGATAAAACTCCGTTGGCAACTAATGCTGAAAATTCGCCTAAAGAATGCCCTGCCACCATTTCGGCTCCAAGACCGTTCACTGCCTTAAGTGCAGCTACTGAATGTATAAAAATTGAAGGTTGGGTAACCTCCGTTTTCTTAAGATCTTCATCTGCTCCATTAAACATAATGGAAAGGATATCAAACCCTAAAATTTCGTTGGCAGATTCCATCAGATCTTTTATGTCTTTTCTAGAATCGTACAATTCTTTTCCCATTCCTACGAACTGAGAACCCTGCCCAGGAAATACAAGTGCTTTCATGTATTGATTTAAAATATTATGCAAATATAAATATAATGTTAATGTTTTTCATTAAATTGATTCAAATCATTTATGGAACCAATCTAATCACACGATAACCTGTATTTACATAAGCTCCGTTTGCTTTAGATTTTACAAACTCAAATTTGGTAGCCAACTGAGTCTGAACTTTATTCATTTGCTTGAAAATCTCTCCTTTTTTGTTTTCTCTGGTCAACATATCATTTACGACATCAAAACCTACGATCGCATATTTTGGAGGAGTTTTACAATATTTACTTTTATACGCTGCTAGGATTTCTTTTTCAAAACCACCATCGGCATTGATTTTTCTATCCATTAAATACACCAAATTAGCCTGGCTAAGATCGTCCACTTTCTTTTCAAAAACTGGAGAATAGTACATACTGAAAGCTTTTACTCCCTGAACTTCTTTAGACAAAGCAATCACTCTATTTGCAAAAGCATCACCTAAAGCATCATTATCATTCGCTAAAATGGCAATAACCGGCGCAGATTGTCCCGTCATCATATTTTGGTCAACCTGAATATCTGCAGGAGAGTTTACAATAATTACATTAGGATTTTTAACCGCTTTTTCTAGACCTGCTTTAATGTAATTCGCATTGTCTTTTTTAGCATCTGCAACTACATAAATTTTTTGGTCAGAATAAACACCTTTTACTTCCTCAATAATTTTATCAGCGTACGTCTGATCATTGGTTTCAACAATAATTAAATTGCTGTAATTATATAATTCCGGAGAGTTGGCAAATGGTGCAACAACCGGGATTTTTTGATTTTTAGTGAAGTCTAGCACATCAATAACATTCGACTTAAAAAATGGGCCGATAATTAAATCCGTATTATTAGGATTGATCTGAGTCATTGAATTTTTAAATGACGCTTCATTTCCTGAATCAACAATTTTAATATCTAATTTCTGACCGTTTCTTGCATTTCTTTCAATCGCTAATTTTGCGCCTGTAAGAAAATCCAAAGCCATTGTTCTGTATTGAGTTTCGTTGGTGCTGTATCCGAAAGGAAGCATTAATACCACGCTCAAAGCATCACCGTTCTTCTTAATATATGCAGGATCTAGCTTTTTGATCTTTAAAACCATTCCTGTTTTTAATCCGTGAGATAAATCTGGATTCAGAGCAATAAGCTCGTCAATAGAAACTCCGAATTTATTTACAATGGAGAAAACAGTATCTCCCTGAACAACTGTATAGGTTACATATTCATCATCAGAAGCAGTGCTTGTATTTGATGAATTTGAAGAAGATTTTTCACTTCCTGAATCCATTGTAGCTTTTGTGTTCGCTACTGGTTCAGAAACTGCTATATTTGATTTTCTAATTTTAATAGACTCACCTGGTTTTAAACCTTTTTCCTCCAAACCTGGATTTAAGGCAAAAAGTTCTTCTTTAGTGACATTAAACTGTTTTGAAATTCTGTAATAATTATCTTTTGCCTGAACAACATATAAAATATTATTCTCAGCAGGAACATTAGAAGTATCAACAGTCGTAATTTTCTCTGCAGGTTTTACCTCTGTATGAGTAGTCGTAACTTGAGCCTGCTCACCACCATATTTTTTGATGCTGTCAAGAGGCAATGTGATCTCATCTCCGATCTTCAAGTGAGAATCCAATTCAGGATTTAATTTTCTCAAATCGGTTTCAGAGATGCGGTATTGTTTTGTGATGCCGTAAACTGTTTGTTTAGGCTGTAAAATAATTCTGCCAGTCTGAGAATTAGGCTTAGCTTTTTCAACAACAGCCGCAGTTGTTTTAGGAACTGAAGTTGTATTAGTTTTATCCGATTTAACCGTAACAACGTCTCCGATTGCTAGTTTGCCGTCTTTAAACTTTGGATTTAGTTTTAGCAATTCATCTACAGTTATTCCGTATTTTCTTGCAATATTGTAAGGGTTGTCCCCTTTTACAACGGTGTGAGATTTCTGAGCAGACACGCCCAAAAACATACATAAACTGGATAGAATAAAAAACCTCTTTATCATAGTCGATAATTATAATTTACAAAAATACTTCTTTAAAATTAAATGGCAAGAATTATTAATTTGGATTCTTGAACCACCATTTCTTCCAAACAAGTTTCAAGCCACGAATATCCATAATCTGCAAAGATTACACTAAAATTATAAACCCTTTCCTGCCAAGTCTTAGAAGGATGTACATCTAAAAATAGTTTTTCCAGTCTTTCTAACAATTCGCTTTGTTTGATTTTTTCAGCGTGAAGAAGGCGTTTTTTCATCCTTTTGAATGATTTCAACTGTCTTGTTTCTTCAGCTTTCACCATATTACCAAAGGATTTTTCTGTGGTTTCTGCGATTGATTTTAATTCAGAGAAATTATTTGTTAAGATATTTTCCTTCTTTTCTAATAACTCTAAGATAGCATTATTGCTTAAAATTTTATTATTGGTAATTGTTGTGAAGTTTTGGAAAAAATCTTCAATATTTAAAACTAACTTTTCAACTTTCCCGATTGTTTTCTCCTTTAAAAATAACATTGAATTTCTTGGAATCAAAATCGGAAACGGAATGTTGATCTTTGTAAAATAATCTTTCAATTCCAGCCAATACATGATCTCTGCATTTCCTCCGATGTACGCCAAATTCGGCAACACTTTTTCCTGATAAACCGGACGCATTAAAGCATTTGGGCTGAATTTTTCAGGATGATTTTCTAATTCATTCAGAATTTCTTCTTTAGTAAATTGAATATTTTTATCTACAACGATATATTTTTGCCCGTCAAATTCAATTCTGTCTCTCGTTTCTGAAAAATAAAATAAATTGATCTCACGAGGGTTTACCTGAACCTTACCGTATTTTTCAGTCAGAAAATCAACTTTAGCTTTTGATGTTTCGTGTAAACTGAAATTCAGAAGTTCATCTTTAAAAACATCTTTAATCTGCGTTTTAAGCGCTTTAGAATCTCCATCAATAATCAACAAACCCAAATCTGAAAAAAGTCTGTTAACTAAAGTTTTGATGGCTTCAGTTAAGGTATTTCCTACTTTATAAGCTTCTTTCAACATCAAAATCAATTCGGTTCCAAAAACAGAATCCTTAAATTCTTTTTCAAATTCAGAAATGAAAAATGTATCGTTGATCTTTATTCTTCCAACCGGCCCACCTGACTTTTCATTGATTTCGTAATAATTGTTCTCGGTTTTAAAATGGTTGATTTCGGCAAAATCATGATCTTCCGAAGCCATCCAATATACAGGAATGAAATTAAAATCAGGGAAGTTTTGTTTTAAATAAGTACAGGTTTTAATCGTCTGCAAAATTTTATATACAAAGAAAACGGGACCTGAAAACAGATTCAACTGATGCCCAGTTGTGATTGTAAAAGTATTAGGCTGTTTTAAATTATTTAAATTTTCCTTTTGCTTTGATGAAAGTTTTAGACCTTTTAATTGATCTTCAAGCGCATCAAATAAAACGTTTCTCTGATCTTGCGAAAAAGAATCCTGTTTTAGATGAATCTGCTTTTTAAAATTATCAAAAGAAAATGTATTTCCCTCGAAACCTTCAATTTTATGGCTCAAAAAATCTTTGAT
Organism: Chryseobacterium glaciei; assembly: GCF_001648155.1. NCBI lineage: Bacteria > Pseudomonadati > Bacteroidota > Flavobacteriia > Flavobacteriales > Weeksellaceae > Chryseobacterium > Chryseobacterium glaciei. The sequence continues at coordinate 1,710,661 of NZ_CP015199.1, forward strand.
TAATTGAGGAATGCTTTCTATATCGTTAAATGATATTTTATTAATTGTTTTCAACTTTGATGTATAATATTAGTTGAACAAATACCAAACAATCCCAAGATTCAGTCTAAAATCATAGACTGGATAATGTGGAAATGCATAGGCTTGATTATGTGCAATAAGTGTCCCGATTTGCTGACCTTCAACAAAGAAGAACATTTTTTTAACCTTCATATTGAAATAAATATCAGCGATCGGCTGTCCACCAATTGAGAATGAACTTGAGTTGGGTAAAAGATATTCGTTGAGTATCGGGAAATAATCTCTTGATGCAAATTTTGAGAAATAATATACTTTAATTCCAGCCTGAATTTCTGCAGCATTTTTGAAAGCTTTAGACTGATAAAAAATATTCGCTCTACCAATAAAGCTTGGCATTGGAAGCAATTCTTTATTCGTCAACGCATTTTGGAACTGAACTCTTGTATTCAGGTGGAAATTTCCATAACTAAATGTTGCATCACCTCCTATTTGAGAAATATTCAATGAACTATCGCTTTGTCTAGGCGCTGCAAACTGATCGAAATAGGTATAGTTATCAATTCTGAAATAGTTTACAAATAACTCTGTTTTGAACCATTTTAAGTTTACATTTCCGCCGATTTCAGTTATCGTCTGATTTTTTGCATTCTGAAGATAATAATTAAAATTATTATAACTCGATGTATTTAAAAGATAATTGAATGACGGATAAACGCTTTGGAAATTAACTTTAGCATTTACAAAATAGTCTTTTATCGGTTCAAACTTAAGGTTATTTGTCGTTTTTAAATAGGTGCCGAATTGGCTTCCGTTTGAAAATTCAAGGAATGAATTCAGCTGTATTTGATCTAAAAGTTTTACCTGAAGATTTCCTACTGCTCCAATTCTATTTTCTTTGATCTCATTTGGAATTTCTAAAATTGGTAACGTAATCGGAGTTGCTCCAAACTTCAGCATTTGATAACGTACTCCTGCATCAAGCTTGAACTTTTCATTGTCCCAAACTAAACTAACCGTATTGCTTAAATTATCTGAATATTTTTTCGTTGAAAGAGGAAAACCAGCAACGATTTCCTGTGGCGCATCGTACCAATAAGGTTCCAAAGATCCCTGAGCATAGTAATATTTATTCCCTTGATGAGAAATCGTATGTCTGATTCTAAAAGGATATTTTTCTGAATTGAATGGCGAAAACTGATGGCTTAAATAGTATCTTCTATACGAATATTGCGAGCTTGAAGACGCTAAGTTAACCTGAGCATTTTGCCTGTTCTTGTAATCACTGTCACCACTTTGGAAAAGATCATCTTCTATGATTCCTCCATTTTCCTGATTGTTTACATTTTGGTGTAAATAGTGAGCAAACAATTCATAATTTCCACTTTTAGAGACATAGTGTCCGGAAAATAAAGTGTTATTATTTGCAGCCAAGAAGTTTCTATACATACCTTGTGAACGCAATCCTGTATACTCCAAAGCAAAATTGAATCTTTTACCTATGTTTTGAGTATAGGTTGATTTTAAGGCTGCTCCATTCTTCATTGCATTATGATAAACAAATGTAGCCGTTGGTGTTTTTACATCATAATACTTAACATCGTTGATGCCTATAATTCCATATAATTTATTCTCTGGTAATAAAGACAGGTTCTGTTCAGCATTCACCTCATAAGAAAGAGGATTAAAGCCAGCCCCAATGTTGGCAACCTGTACTCTTCCAAAATTATCCTTGTTATTATACTGCGAAAAAATATAAGTCTTCTCGAAAGTCATAACTGTATCAAACACCTTTTTTTCGGAAAACTGTGTCTGATGTAAATAATCATTAATGGTAGGCTTAAATATTTTTAAAGAATCTTTTGTTCCAGAGTCAACCACTAAGGTATCTGAAGGATTTTCTTTAAGTTTATTAGAATCTGTTTTATTAACGACCTGAGCTCTAAAAATAAGGCTGAAGAAGATTATTATAAAAAGTATGTACTTCATATGTTCGTTTATATTATTCAAAAAGTCACATGAAGTTTCAAAGTTTCACTATTCTTTTTGTACAGCAAAAATAAGAAATAAAAGGAAATAAAAAACCCTGCTTAGAGCAGGGTTTAAATTATATGATTATTGTTTGATTAATAACCAGGGTTTTGTTGACCAGCCATTGCTGGGTTACCAGTAATCTCAGCCAATGGAATAGGTAAAGTATATTTATAACTTCCATTAGGTAAATTAGATACTGTTACAATATCATCTGCTTCATTTCTATCCATTGTTACACCAGCTGTTGTAGCTAATCTCTTAAGATCGATGTAACGGTGGCCTTCTAATGCCAGCTCGATTCTTCTTTCTTTTAAGATATCAGCATAAGCAATTTGCTTATTAGTATATACCGGTGTTGTTGGTGTACCAGTGTATCTTCTAGCTGTTCTTACATTGTTGATATAAGTTGCTGCTTGAGTAAAATCACCTTCTTCAACTGCAGCTTCTGCCAAAATAAAATACATTTCTGATAATCTAAAAACTTTTACATCATTTCTAGTTGCAGAACCTGGTTTACCAGGGAATTTATCTACAACAAAATAATCATATCCTTGTTGGATATATGCATTAGATGTTGGATCAAGATATGCATATTTTCTTACGTCACCACCTACATTAAATTGATTGTAAAGATTTTTACCCCAAAACCACATTGGGTTACCAGTAATATTAGACGCATTTGTATTATAGAAGGTACCAATAGCACCTCCAGCTCCTGTAGCTAATCTGTTAAGAGAGAAAATAACTTCACCTCTATCTAAATCACCCCACATCCTTCTATATGGATTAAATGCAGTTGATGTATTATACCAAGCAGCATTCCAAGTAGCATTTCCAATTGTAGGTGCAGCAGTACTTGTCATTGGTGTAGCTAATGTTAGTGCAAAGTTAACATTTGTAACAACATCTTGTGCATATTGCTTAGCTAGTGCATACTTCCCACTATACAAGTTATATCTTGCTGCAACAGCATTTACAAAATCTTTACTTGCAAAAAATCTAGACATTGAATTAAGTGGAGCAGGATTTGTTGTAGCCGAAATAATATCATCCTTCATGTATGGTAATATAGATCTTGCATAAGTTAAATCAGCATTCACTAAATCATATATAGCTTTGTTAGTAAGACGAGGTGAGGAAAAATTAAATATATCCGCAGGTACACCTTCTAACCACATTACTCCTAAAGCACTATCATTTTTCATATCTGTAGAAAAATAAGTTTCTAGTTGCAAATAACAATAAGCTCTGATGGCTCTTGCTTGAGCTATTGCCTTATTATATGTTACTTTTTCCGGATCATTTGCAGGTGTTACGTGTTTTGCAACTTCTAATAGATGGTTAATTCTATTAATAACCAAATAATTATTAGCCCAAATATTTGAAGTGTAAGTATCATTGCTATCTAGAAAGAATCTGTGAAGCTGAAACTCTTGTCCTCCACTACCAACACCAGGAGCTACTTCGTCTGTTAAAACAGCCGTAAGGTAGTTAGCATTAGTTGGCTCAAGTAAGTTATATACTGATCCTGTTAAATAACTAGTTAACTGGCTTACAGTAGTAATCTGACTTTCATACGCTTCACCCTCTTGGACGATATCAATACTATCCTGGCAGCTATTCATAACTAACCCACCCGTTAGCATTGAAGCACTAATAAAAAGTATTTTTATTATATTTTTTTTCATTTTAATTTAATTTAGAATAAAAGATTTAATTAGAATTCAACATTTACACCCACAGAAATTGTTTTAGGGTTTGGATATACCCCTAACGAATACTGTGCTACTGGCTCAGGATCATATCCTTTCCATTTTGTCCATGTATATAAATTTTCTGCCTGAACAAATAATTTAAGTGATCTAATTGGAAGATTTTGAAGTTGATTTTTAGTAAAACTATATCCTAGAGATACATTCTTCAATCTAACGAAATCTGTTTTATGTAAGAATCTATCAGATGAACCATCAGTTCCAGTATTAACAGCAGTAAGACTTGGCACATCAGATCCTGTATTTTGAGGTGTCCAAGCATTTAACAAATCCGCAGAAACGTTCAATCCATTTGCTGCATATGATGGATCCATTGTCCAAGCTTGTAAATTATCATACTGCCATCCACCAGCTTGGAAAGAGAATAATGCATTAGCAAAGAAACCTTTGTAATCTACATCAAACCCAAAACCTCCATTAACTTTAGCGTAAATAGATTTACCTGTTAAAACTCTGTCATTTGCTGTTGGAGCTTCAGTAATATTTCCATTCTTATCTAGGAATTGCATCTCACCAGTCTCAGGATTTACTCCAACATAGTGATAAAGCTGCCACTGATAAGCAGGTCCTCCTATTGCATTTACGTTATCATCTACTAAACTCTCATTAGGTAATGATTTAATTTTATTCTTATTATATCCAGCATTTGCGAATACAGATAATCTAAAATCTTGTTTTCTGATGATATTTCCTTTTAAACTAGCTTCAACACCTTTATTTTCCATCTCTCCATTATTACCGTTAACAGTATAGAAAGTAGATGAACCAACTCCAGCAGAAACAGTAGTTCCATTGAATAGATTTGAAGTTAATTTTCTATATACATCAAATGTACCTTCAATTACTCCATTGTAGTTAAAATCTAAACCAACATTGGCCATAGCCTGCTTCTCCCACTGTAAATAAGGGTTTCCTAATCTATATAGATATCCATAAGTATTCTGGTATCCACCAGTACCTGCTGCAGTAGCATTTATTATATCAATGTAGTAGTTTGGAAACAAGAACATTGGATTTTGGTTATTCACAGCTGACCCTAGGTTTTGGTTACCCTGAGTACCGTATGAAGCTCTAAGTTTTAACATTCTAAACTTAGTATCTCCCATAAAGGCTTCTTTATCAATATTCCATCTACCTCCTACTGACCAAAATGTTTCCCATTTATTTTCTCCACTAAATCTATAACTAGCATCTCTTCTTACAACACCACTTACACCATATTTACCTGCATAATCATAATCCACAGTAGCAAAATAGGCTAAAGTACCTCCTGAAACTTTAGAAGCATTTATTGAAGGAGCATAGAATGAAGGAGTATCTGAACTAAATGGAATATATCCTGTACCAGCTCCTAATTTCCATAGAAGTGGATCTAATCCATTCTGAGTTTGCTGTTTTGTTATATAATGAGATTTCATATAATCCATATACACACCAACAGTAATATCATGTTCTCCAAATTGCTGATTATAAGTAACGTTGGTCACAGTATTAAAGTTAAAATCCTTAATATTATTAAGAGTTTCTGAACCTCCGAATGCCGCACCTGTCGGAACAGCTACTGCATTTGCTAAATATCCTAGTGGAGATCTAGCAAAACTTCTATCAGACATTCTATAGTCAATACCCGTTCTGTTTCCTACCGTTAAATAATCTGTTAATTTATATGAAGTCTTGAAATTACCATTAATTGTAGTCTCCTCATATTTATTCTGTACACCACCTATTAAGTTATCATAAAGAACCCAAGGTCTAACTCCTGCACTAGCAGTTTGAACAGCAGCATACATTTCTTTACCATTATTAAATGGGTATGGTCCCAAAGACGGATCTGATAATAACGTTCCAAACAATACATTTTGAACAGAGTTAGCAGAAATACCAGAGTTCTCTTCCTCGTCTAACTGATGTCTTTTTGAATATGCTACGTTTAGCATTGCAGCATACGTAAATTTTTTATTCTTAGATTGACCAGTAATGTTATTTCTAAAAGTAAACCTTTGAAAATCAGTTCCTTTAATAACACCTTCGTTATTTAAATATCCTAAAGATGAATATAGTGAAACATTTTCGCCACCAGCCTGAATTGCTAAGTTATGTTGCTGGCTAATACCAGTTCTCATAAACTCCTTACTCCAGTCTGTATTTGTAGTATTAGCATCTACATCTGCCTGAGAAACCGCATCTGGATCATAGTTATGGATTATCTGAAGAAACTGCGTTCCATTTGCCATATTATAGTCAGTCTTCGGATAAGTCGAGAACGATGTCAAAGCATCATATGACAATCTAAGTCCTGAATTGAACTTACCTGTTTTCGTATTAATTACGATAACTCCATTTGCCCCCCTATTACCATAAATTGAAGTTGCCTGCGCATCTCTCAAAATACTTAAACTTTCAATATCATTAGGATTTAAGTTTCTAAATTGAGTTGCAGAAGTTGAAAGCCCATCAATAACATATAAAGGATCAGCACTTGCATTCAAAGAACCTAGACCACGAATCAAGATATCTATCTTACCAGAACCTGGAGATCCTGAATTAGAGTTTACAGATAATCCTGGAGCTGTCCCTTGAATCGAGTTCAAGAAAGTTGAGTTCGGACGGTTTTCAAGTGTTTCTGCCGAAATAGTAGTAGAAGCTGCTGATGATTTAGCTTTTGTACTTGTTTTACTATATCCTAAAACTACAACCTCTTCAATTCTAGTTTCTTTGGAAGTAGTATCCTTCTTAGTTTTTTGCGCAAAAGCAGCCTGTCCTAAGAAAAACAAAGCTCCAGCACTTAATACACGTAGTTTAACATTCATATTAACAAATTTTAATATATTTTAATAGGCAAATATGTTAATAAATATTAACACTTGCAAATTTTTTATATGTAGATGTACCATTCACATTTACAACACTCTATATAACTCACATAATAGATATAAAAATTCATAAAATTTATTGAAATTCAATTAATAAAATTCAAAATACCCATATCAAAATATCTAATTTAACATTTAATAACCATCAGATAGAAAGTTATTTATAATCAATCTAAATTACATTACTATTTTAAATTAATATTAATGTTAAATTTTACAAAAAAAGAATTAAATTGATTTGAGAAATTATGATCATAAATACTTTTCCGATTATAAATCTCCAAATTAAATTAAAAAAAACAGATAGTTTGCTTATTTATAATAATATATTTATATTTTTGATTACAAATCAAAAAATTAATTAATTCCATTGAAATGAAAAGAATAATTGCATCCACCTTCTTGTTAGCCAATATTTTTTGTTTAGCACAACAACAGATTGTTTCTCAAAATTATGCTATTGGAGGTCCCCAAGCTACATATTACACTCTTCAATCCTCTACAGGTAAAACTTTGAGTTATAATGATATTTTAGGAACTCCCTACCCTAATAAAAATTTTGCTTATGCTAAAATTTCAGGCACACCTGACCAACAAATACCTGTAAGATATAACAGTTATAATGACGAAATTGAATTTAAAAAAGATGATCAGGTTTTATCCCTTCTTAAAAAACCAGAATATTCAAGAATAGAAATTACTTCCCCAAAGCAGACATTTGTATTATTAGAAACATCAGACGAATTAAGTGGATATTTCGTTGAATTGGTAAATGGTAAAAATAATCTTTATAAAAAGATTAAAACCAAATTTATTGAACCAGCAATAGCCTCAAATTCTTATACTAGTGACAGACCTGCTACTTTCAAAACATCAGATCCAATATACTACATCAAAACAGAAAAGGGGTTTATTAAAAACCCTAAAAATGCAAAAGAAATTATTGCGCAATTTCATGATGAAAAAGAAAGTCTAACAACATTCTTTAAATCAAGCAAAATAAAATTCGACAAAGAAGAAGACTTAATAAAGCTAGTCAACTTTTTAAATCAAAATTAACAAAAAAACCACTTTTTTCAAAGTGGTTTTTTTTATTCAAAAGTATTGAATTATTTCAATTTCTTCTTAACAGCTACTTCTTCGTAAACTTCAAGAATATCACCGTTTTCGATGTCATTATAACCTTTTAAGTTCAATCCGCACTCGTAACCTTTGGTTACTTCTTTTACGTCATCTTTAAAACGTTTTAAGCTTTCAAGCTCGCCATCGAATTTCACGATACCGTCACGAAGTACTCTCACTTTAGACTGTCTCGTCACTTTTCCTGAAAGAACCATACAACCTGCAATTGTTCCAACTTTAGAAATCTTGAAGACTTCTCTAATCTCAACATTACCAATTACCTGTTCTTTAATTTCAGGAGAAAGCATACCTTCCATTGCTTCTTTAACTTCGTCAATAGCAGCATAGATTACAGAGTATGTTCTGATCTCGATTTCTTCTCTATCTGCCAATTCTTTAGCATTACCACCGGCTCTTACATTAAATCCGATAATAATTGCATCTGAAGCAGTTGCTAAGTTAACGTCAGACTCAGTAATCTGTCCAACTCCTTTATGAAGAATGTTTACATTGATCTCAGCAGTAGATAATCTTTGTAACTGATCCGATAATGCTTCAACTGAACCATCAACGTCACCTTTCAAGATAATATTCAATTCCTTGAATTCACCTAGAGCAATTCTTCTACCAAGTTCTTCAAGTGTTGTATGTTTCTTAGTTCTGATAGAAAGTTCTCTTTGAAGCTGCTCTCTCTTATTAGCAATAGTTTTAGCTTCACCTTCATCTTCATATACTTTAAACTTATCACCAGCTGTTGGAGCTCCGTCTAAACCAAGAATAGTTACCGGAATAGATGGACCTGCTTCTGTAAGGTTTCTACCTCTTTCGTCAAGCATCGCTTTTACCTTACCGTGGTTTTTACCTGCAACTACATAATCTCCTACTCTTAAGGTACCTGTTTGTACTAACATTGTAGCAACATAACCTCTTCCTTTATCTAATGAAGCTTCAATAACAACACCTTGAGCGTTTCTATCAGGGTTAGCTTTTAAGACAAGCATTTCTGCCTGAAGTAATACTTTCTCTAATAGAACGTCCATGTTATTACCAAACTTAGCAGAAATCTCTTGTGCCTGAACATTTCCTCCCCATTCTTCCACTAAGATATTCATCCCAGAAAGTTGTTGACGGATATTATCAGGATTTGCACTTGGTCTATCCACTTTGTTTATTGCAATAATCATTGGTACTCCAGCGGCCTGTGCGTGAGAAATTGCTTCTCTCGTTTGAGGCATCACATCATCATCCGCCGCAATTACAATAATTGCAATATCCGTGATCTGAGCACCTCTGGCTCTCATCGCTGTAAAGGCTTCATGACCTGGGGTATCTAAGAATGTAATTCTCTGACCATTTTCCAATTTCACGTTGTAAGCACCAATATGCTGTGTAATTCCTCCTGATTCACCAGCAATAACGTTTGTTTTTCTGATGTAATCAAGTAATGACGTTTTACCGTGGTCAACGTGACCCATTACTGTAACGATTGGAGCTCTTGGAGAAAGATCCTCCTCAGTATCCATATCTTCTTCAGATTCTACCTCTTCAAGGTCAGCATCCGAGAATTCTATTTTATAACCAAATTCATCTGCAACTAATAATAAGGTATCAGCTTCAAGTCTTTGGTTCATTGTTACCATTACTCCTAGAGAGAAACAAGCAGAAATAACTTCTGTTGCACTTACATCCATCAAACTTGCCAATTCTCCGACAGTGATGAATTCTGTAACTTTTAGTGAAGTATCTCTTGCATCTGCTTCCTGCTGACGCTCGTCCTGCTCTCTACGGTAAGTTCTTTTATCTTTTCTGTGTTTAGCAGATTTAGATTTACCTCCTTTATTGGTTAATTTTTCAAGGGTTTCCTTGATCTGGTTTTTAACTTGCTCGTCGGTTAATTCAACAGGCATCGTTCTTTGACCAGGTCTGTTGTTGTTTCCTGGGCCACCTGGGCCTTTTTTGAAACCGCCACCTTGTCCAGGAGGACGGTTACCTTGGTTATTTCCAAAACGAGGGCCACCACCTTGACCACCTTGTCCCGGTGGACGGTTTCCTTGACCACCCTGTCCTGGAGGACGGTTTCCACCTTGTTGGTTGTTACCTTGCCCTGGAGGACGGTTTCCTTGAGGACCGCCTTGGTTGTTATTATTTCCTCCTTGTTGATTGTTTCCTGTGTTTGGCTGATTAGGACCACCAGGTTTTTCAATCCTTTTTCTTTTCTTTTTAGCCCCAGAATTTGGTTTTGGTGCAAACTGACTTAGGTCAATTTTTTCACCAACAATTTTAGGTCCATCAAGTTTTTGATAAACTGTTTCAATTTTTTGAGACTCTTGAGGTTGTTCAGCTTCTACTTTCTTAGGCTCAGCTTTTACCTCAACAGGTTTAGCTACGGGCTCTACAACGGGTTTTGGAGCTTGTTTCACAGGCTCAACTGGCTTTTCCTCCGCTTTTTTATCTTCCACTTTAGGTTTATCTTTTTTTACAGGTCTATTTCTAGATTCTATCTGAGACAAGTCTATTTTATCCAGAACTTTGAATTCCTGTTTTTCTTTTTCAGGAGCTGCCTTCACTTCTGGTTCGGGCGTTGGTGTTGGTGGTACAACTACTTCTTCTACTTTCTTTTCTTCTACCACTACCGGTGCTACTGCTGCAGGAGCAACAGGAGTTTCTTCAACTTCAGGCTTTTTAGGCTCCAAGTCTATTTTACCTAAAATCCTAGTTTCCGGTTTATTAGCTTTAGCTCTTATTACTTCAGGGGTTTTCTTTTCTTCAATTTCCAGTTTTTCTTCCGGAACTTTTGTGATCACCACCTCATGGGAAGCTTTACGTTGCTCGCCATCTTTGGCAAACTCAGCTTCCAATGCAGAATATGCCGCTTCTTCTAATTGAGCGTTAGGATTGCTTTCAACCTCGATACCCTTAGCCTGTAAAAATTCTACTAATCTGGACATCGAAATATTGAATTCCTTAACCGCTTTATTTAATCTTATTTTTGGCATCTATTATATTTACTATTTTTTTTAATTCTTAAAATTAAAGTATTTCTTTTTACTGATTATTAAAATTTATTTAAAAATCTTAACTTTCAAATTCTTCTCTTAGAATACGTTTAACATCCTCAATAGTTTCCTCTTCCAAGTCAACCATTTTAATAAGACTTTCCGTATCTTTATCTAATACTGATTTCGCAGTAGTAAGACCTACTTTCTTAAATTCATCCAGAATCCACTGTTCGATATCGTCATTAAATTCTCTCAATTCAACATCATCATCTTCGCTAGACTCTCTAAATACATCAATTTCATATCCCGTTAACCAAGAAGCCAGTCTTATATTCTGTCCTTGCTTACCGATAACTTTAGAAATCTCTTCAACCGGGGTATAAACCAAAGCATAATTGGTTTCCTCGTTGATGTCAATTTTATTGATGGTAACATTTCCTAAAGCTCTCTTCACTAAAATCTCAGGGTTTTTAGACCACTGAATAACATCGATGTTTTCATTTCTCAACTCTCTTACAACTCCGTGAATTCTTGATCCTTTCACACCTACACAGGCGCCAACAGGATCTATTCTGTCATCATAAGCATCTACTGCGATCTTCGCCTTTTCACCAGGAATTCTTACTACTTTTTTCAACATAATAGTACCGTCTTGGATCTCAGGAATTTCCAGCTCTAATAATTTCTCTAGGAATTTAGGTGCAGTTCTGGAAATAATAATCTGAGGTTTTGAACCTTTAAAATCTACTGATTCTACAATAGCTCTGATATTTTCACCTTTTTTAAAGAAATCGGAACTGATCTGATTTTCTTTTGGCAAAATAAATTCATTCTCTTCATCATCCAACAAGATCACGTGTTTGTGACGGATGTGGTGAATTTCTCCAATTACGATCTCACCAATTCTGTCTCTAAACTGCTCGTACAACATTGCGTTGTTGTGCTCCTGCAATTTAGTCGCTAAAATCTGCTTCAAAGTAAGGATATTTCTTCTTCCTAACTGAGCAACAGGAATTTCCATTGTGAAATCCTCACCCACTTCGAAAGTAGGGTCTATTTTCTTCGCCTCAGAGATTTCGATTTCCAAATCATCGTCTTCCGACATTTCGTCCTCTACAATCGTTTTATTTAAAAATATCTGAAAATCTCCTTTATCCGGGTTCACAATTACATCAAAATGATCATCTGAATCAAATCTTTTTCTCAAAAGAGTCTTCAGTGAATCTTCAATAATCGCCATAAGATCAATCTTACTGATCCCTTTTTCGTCTTTAAAATCACCAAAGGATTCAATCAACGCTATATTATCCATTTATTCTTTTTTCTTTTTAAAATTTAATTGCTACTAATGCTTTCTTAATCTCAGAGTAAGGAATTTCTTTTTCCTCCTCCACATCTACTTTACCTTTACCTACTTCTTTCGGTTTTCGGTAACGTAAAATAAGAGTGATCTTTTCGTCGTCTACTTTAGACAGCTCACCCTCAATCTCAGAAGAATCTGTAAGTAAAACTTCGATGTCTCTTCCTAGATTTTTATTGAATTGTCTTGGAGTTACCAATGGTTCGCTTAATCCCGCAGACATCACCTGTAAGCTGAAATCATGTTCTTCGCGATCCATATTGAATTCTACTGCACGACTAGCATCAAGGCAGTCTTGCAAAGTAACTCCGCTGTCTCCATCCAAAATCACCGTAATATCATCCCCTGCCGAAAATTTTAAATCAATAAGAAATAAATCTTTTCTTGTGTCAAGGAATTCATTTAATAATTCTTCAATTTTTTTTCTAAACTCCATAAATAATATTAACCTTGGTTTACCTGTACGAAAAAAGGCTTTCTTCCGAAGCCTTCTCATTTTTTTCCGTAAATCCAATGCAAATATACAATTATTTTCTAAAAAAGCAAAATCTCTTATAATCAAGCAGGTAACTTAATATAGATTTACATTAAATTAAAAGACGTGATGAAAGTATTTTTACTATTTTTGTCATGAATTTTAAAAACATACATTTTGAATATAACGATTGTAGGAACTGGTTATGTAGGATTAGTTACAGGAACTACCCTAGCAGAACTTGGCAATTCAGTATACTGTGTAGATATTGATGAAAAAAAAGTAGAAGGTATGAAAAACGGCGTAGTTCCCATCTATGAGCCGAACCTTGAGGAAATGTTTCTTAGAAACATTCAATCTGAAAGATTATCTTTTACTACCAATTTAAAAGAGGCTTTAGACAAAAGTGAAGTTGTATATCTTGCATTACCAACTCCCCCCGGAGAAGATGGTTCGGCAGACCTTTCTTACGTTTTGAAAGTTGCGAACGATATCGGAGAATTAATGACAGAATATAAAGTTGTTGTCAATAAAAGTACTGTTCCCGTTGGTACCGCAGACCGAGTAAGTGAAGTAATTGCTTCAAAAACAAACATTCCTTTTGACGTAGTTTCTAATCCTGAATTTTTAAGAGAAGGCTTTGCTGTTGAAGACTCGATGAATCCCGCAAGAGTAGTTGTAGGATCTAGTTCTGAAAAGGCGAAAGATATTATGGCTAAAATTTATCAGCCATTTACCAATACAGGTATTCCTATTATATTTATGGATGAGAAATCATCTGAACTTACAAAATATGCTGCCAACTCTTTCTTAGCTGTAAAAATTACGTTCATGAACGAAATTGCAAACTATTGTGAAAAAGTAGGCGCAGACGTTGATAAAGTAAGACTAGGAATGGGAAGTGACGATAGAATCGGTCACAGATTCTTATTCCCTGGAATTGGATATGGCGGAAGTTGTTTTCCTAAAGATGTAAAAGCATTAATAAGATCAGGAAAACAGGAAGATTTCAATTTCCAAATCTTGGAAGCAACTGAAAATGTAAATATTGCTCAGAAAGTAATTTTAGTTTCAGAAATTGAAAAATATTTCGGAGGCAGTGTTGAAGGAAAAACAATCGCCATGTGGGGATTAGCTTTTAAAGCCAATACAGACGACATTCGTGAAGCTTCGTCATTAGACAATATTGATCTTTTACTAAAAAAAGGTGCAAAAATTGTTGCATACGATGCTGTTGCAGAAAATAATGTTAAAAAAATCCTTGGCAACAAAATAGAATACGCCAAAGGAATGTACGATGCATTAGAAGATGTTGATGCTTTATTTATCGCAACAGAATGGCCTGAGTTTAAAAATCCAAACTTTGAACTGATGGCTAAAAAAATGAAAAATAAAGTTATTTTTGACGGAAGAAATATGTACCCGCTGGAAGTTCCAGAACAAAACGGATTCTATTATAAGAGTATAGGAAGAAAGACAATTTCAAAATAAACAGATGAAAAATATAATTATTACCGGAGGAGCCGGATTTATAGGATCCCACGTTGTAAGAGAATTTGTAAAAAACAATCCGAATACAACCATCATTAATCTTGATGCGCTTACTTATGCCGGAAATCTGGAAAATTTAAAAGATATCGAAAACGAACCCAATTATGTTTTCGAAAAAGCAGATATCACAAACCCTGAAGAACTAAGAAAAGTATTTGAAAAATACAATCCTGATGCTGTAGTTCATTTGGCTGCCGAAAGTCATGTTGACAGAAGTATCACAGATCCCATGGCATTCATTAATACCAATGTAAACGGAACTGCCAATCTTCTTAATCTTTGTAAAGAATTCTGGACATTAAACCCGGATCATACACACGGAAGATTCCCTGATGAAAAAAGACAAAACTTATTTTATCACGTTTCAACCGATGAAGTGTACGGAAGTTTAGGAGAAACAGGATTTTTCTTAGAAACAACAGCTTACGATCCACAATCTCCATATTCAGCTTCAAAAGCGGCTTCTGATCACTTGGTTAGAGCATATGGGAATACTTATGGAATGCCTTTTATCGTATCAAATTGTTCAAACAATTATGGCCCGAACCATTTCCCTGAAAAATTAATTCCACTTTGTATTTCAAATATCCTTAATGAAAGACCTTTGCCAATCTACGGTGACGGAAAATACACAAGAGACTGGCTGTATGTAATTGATCACGCAAAAGGTATTCATCAAATTTTTAATGAAGCTAAAACCGGCGAAACATACAATATCGGTGGTTTCAACGAGTGGCAGAATATCGACTTGGTGAAAGAATTAATTAAGCAAATGGATGCTAAATTAGGAAAACCTGAAGGTCATTCTGAAAAATTAATCACTTTCGTAAAAGACAGACCGGGGCACGACAAACGTTATGCTATTGATGCTACTAAACTTAATGCAGATCTTGGATGGAAGCCCTCAGTAACTTTTGAAGAAGGTTTAGGAAAAACAATCGACTGGTATCTTGAAAACAAAGAATGGTTAGAGAATATTACTACCGGAGATTATCAGAAATATTACGATAATCAATATTCTTAGGAAATGAAAAAAACTATTTTAGTTTTTTGCTGTATCATTTCCGGATTTATTTTTTCTCAGGAAATTGCACCTCCTCCTGTAGCATTGCCTAATAGCAATCAAACAAAACTAATTGATGAGCTGATATCGATAAGTCATTATAAAGAAGCACTCATCAATTATTCAAGAACTTATCTTTGGGGAGAACAATATAAAGATGGGAAAAGAAGATATGAAAATAAACACATTGATGAAGTTTTGAAAAATTTTGAATTCGAAAAATTCAAAAAAAATTCAATTTATAACAGTTTTTCATTTGTTTCAGAGAAAAAATTAAAAAAATTAATTGAGTTTTACAAAGATAATGAAGGTCAAATAAACACTGCTAATGATATGATTCTCATTACAGCATCTATTTCCCACAATCTTCAATATCAGCTAAATTCGGAAATAGAAAAAGTTTTAAAAAATTAGAATTCATTAAGACACACATGAATAAGTTGAAAAAAATTAAATTACCAGTCTAATTATAAAACATGAAAGGAATAATATTAGCCGGAGGTTCCGGAACAAGACTTTACCCTCTTACAATCGCCGTAAGCAAGCAATTGATGCCTGTTTATGACAAGCCAATGATCTACTACCCTCTTTCGACATTGTTATTGGCGGGAATCAAAGACATTTTAATTATCACAACTCCACACGATCAGGCAGGATTTATCAAGCTTTTAGGTGATGGTTCGCAAATTGGATGTAATATAGAATATATTGTACAACCTAGCCCAGATGGTTTAGCACAAGCCTTTATTTTAGGTGATAAATTCATCGGAGATGATTCTGCAGCCCTAGTTTTAGGTGATAATATTTTCTACGGTTCCGAAATGGGAACGTTATTAAAAAACAAAACCAATCCTGATGGAGGTGTTGTTTTTGCTTATCATGTTGCAGACCCTGAAAGATATGGTGTTGTAGAATTTGATAAAGATTTCAAGGCCGTTTCCATAGAGGAAAAACCAACAACTCCAAAATCAAATTATGCCGTTCCTGGGCTATATTTTTATGACAATGAAGTTGTAGAAATCGCTAAAAACATCAAGCCTTCTCCAAGAGGAGAACTTGAAATAACTGACGTGAATAATGTTTATTTAAGCAAAAACAAGCTTGAAGTAGGCGTTCTTGATAGAGGAACAGCTTGGTTGGATACAGGAACATTTGACTCTCTTCATGATGCATCAGAATTTGTAAGTGTTATCGAAAAAAGACAAGGCTTCAAGATAGGCTGTATCGAAGAAATTGCTTTCAGAAATAAATTTATCAACGAAGAAAAGCTATTAGAAACTGCCGTAAAATACGGTAAAAGTGGATATGGCGAATATCTTAAGCAACTGGTAAAATAAACAGAACGATATTAATAATTACAAAAGCTATTGGCTTTATAGCCGATAGCTTTTGCTGATAATGATATTTTTCAATACATTAGTTGTTATTTTTAGGTCAATATGAAGAATAATTCATAATCTAAAAATTTTTGGATAAATTAATTATTATAAATTTGCATAAATTTTTACACAAATGAACGAACCACAACAAAAGTGGACAGAAACCATTGAAGCAAACCACACGTTATTTGATTTAAGACTCAAAGAAGTTTGGAAATACAAAGATCTTATTTACATGTTTGTAAAAAGAGACTTTATATCCAGTTTCAAACAAACTATTTTAGGACCTATCTGGTTCTTTATCAATCCCATTTTAACGACATTTACCTATTTAATCATCTTTGGTAAAATTGCTAACTTATCTACTGATGGAGCTCCTCCAATATTATTTTATCTTGCTGGAGTTACCATTTGGAATTATTTTTCAGGAGCATTAATTGGGGTATCAAATATATTTACAGGAAATGCAGCTATTTTTGGAAAAGTATATTTCCCGAGACTTGTTACACCTATCTCCATTGTAATTTCAAATCTAATGCGTCTTGCGGTTCAATTCCTTCTATTTTTAATTGTTTGGGCATATTATTTATCTAAAGAAAGTATACATCCTAATCTATGGATTTTAGCTACCCCTTTTTTAGTTATTCTTATGGCTCTTTTTGCATTAGGAATTGGAATGATATTTTCTGCATTAACCACAAAATATAAAGACCTTGTTATGCTACTCGGTTTTGGTATAAGTTTATTTATGTATGCTACTCCAGTTATTTATCCTGTATCTTCACTTCCTGGATATTTCAAAACACTGGCTTATTACAATCCCTTAACAGGTATTTTTGAATGCTTCAAATATGGTTGGTTGGGCGTTGGAGACTTTTCACCATTAATGTTAGGAATAAGCACAATTATTATCCTTGCCCTTTTAGGAATAGGAGTTGTTATTTTCAACAAGGTAGAAAAAACATTTATGGATACTGTCTAATCACTTAAACTGAAAAAATATGCTAGCTTTAAAAGCAGAAAATATATCAAAACAATACCGTCTGGGACAAGTAGGAACAGGCTCTCTTTCTCATGACCTGAATAGATTTTGGCACAAAGCAAGAGGAAAAGAAGATCCATATTTAAAAATTGGGGAATCTAACGATAGAACAACAAAAGGAGATTCAGACTATGTATGGTCTCTTCGTGATATCAATTTTGAAGTGGAACAAGGAGATGCTTTAGGAATTATTGGCAGAAATGGTGCCGGAAAATCTACCTTATTAAAACTCTTAAGCAAGGTTACCAAACCTACCACAGGAAAAATTTATACTCAAGGCAGAATTGCCTCTTTATTAGAAGTTGGAACAGGATTTCATCCAGAAATGACAGGAAGAGAAAATGTTTTTCTAAATGGAGCAATCCTTGGGATGACACGCAAAGAAATCACCAGAAAATTTGACGAAATTGTTGACTTCTCAGGTGTAGAAAGATACATAGATACTCCTGTAAAAAGATATTCCTCCGGAATGTATGTGCGTCTGGCGTTTGCCGTCGCAGCACATTTGGAATCTGAAATCCTTATTGTAGATGAAGTTCTTGCTGTAGGAGATGCAGAATTTCAAAAAAAATGTCTTGGAAAAATGGGTGATGTAACAAAAGGAGAAGGCAGAACCGTTTTATTTGTAAGTCACAACATATTGGCAGTAAAAAAGCTATGCAATAAAGGGCTTATTCTAGAAAATGGCAATCTATCATTTGATGGTGATATTGATTCCGCTATCAAATCTTATAATAGTGAATCTTTAAATAGAGACTCGTCTATTATGTGGGATGAAAAAGATGCTCCCGGAAATCATTTTGCTAAAATCACATCTATACAAGCTTCATGTCAGTCTAACGAGTTTAATATTAATGAAGATATAACCTTGGACTTTGACTTTATCAATCTTATTCCCTCTCAAAAGTTAAATATATCATTTTCTGTTTTTACTGAAGATGAGATATATGTTTTATCATCCCCAAATCTTTATAGACCAGAATACGCATTAGGAAAACACACTTCCTCTTGTACTATTCCCAAAAACCTATTAAACTCTGGAGTATATTATATTACAGTGTTACTAGTGGGAGAAAACTTTACTATTATTGCAGAGTTAGACAGAATTATAAGATTAGAATTAAAAGATGTATTAGAAGGCAGAAGCGATTATATGGGAAGATGGAATGGTGTGGTACGTCCAAAACTAGAATGGAAAAATGCTTAATTTTTTTAAGAAAAATAGATCTAAAGAAAAAGAAGTAGATCTCCTAATATATGACACCATATTTCCAAACCCTATATCTGGATTTAGGATTGCCGAATTCACCTCTCTTTTAAATCATTATGACTATTCTAAAATCATTGTTAATCCTACAGATTACAATGTAATTAATCAACCAGAATCACAACATATTTCAGATTTAAAAGTTTTAAAAGAAAAATCAAAACTGGTATATAATAAAGTTAAAATAGGTTCTACAAAAGAATTAATTAATGTAAATACTAAATTGTTTTATTGTGTTTTTCTTAATATAATATATGATTGTCTGCCTTATTTAGAGAAAAGTAAAACTAATTTTATTTTTACACTTTATCCTGGAGGCGGATTTAATACAAAAGATAAATCAGCATTAGGGAAATTAAAAACAGTATTAGATTCTCAATACTTTAAAGGAGTTATTGTTACTCAAGAGTTTACCCGAAATTTTTTAATTGAAAATTTCAATTGTCCAACAGATAAAATTCATTATATATTTGGTGGAATTATTCCACAAAACTCTATAAATATTAATAGAAAGCGAGAATATAAAAAAGAAGACTCACTTAACATTTGTTTTTGTTCAGCAAAATATATGGATAAAGGTCTGGACAAAGGTTATGATATTTTTATTGAGGCAGCTAAATTACTTTTAGAAGATAATTACAATGTCAAATTTAGCGTAATTGGAGGTTTTAATGAAGATGATATTTCACTTGGAAAATACTCTAATGAATTTACATTTTACGGATATAAAAAATATGAAGAACTTTCTGAAATTTTTTTATATCAAGATATTATCGTATCTCCAAATAGACCTTTTACTTTAAGTGATGGCTCATTTGACGGTTTCCCACTAGGAGCCGTTGTTGAAGCTGCACTAAATGGAGTAATACCTATTGTTACTGATGAGCTTAATCAAAATTCACACTTTACAGAGTCTGAAGTTATTATTATAAAACCCAAAACTGAGGATATTCTATGTGCAATAAAAAAATTAATACAAAATGAACATATTGTACGTTCAATATCTCAAAATACCCAGTTGAAATTCAGAGAAATATATTCACATGAGAATCAACTTAATGAAAGATTAAAAATTTTAGATAAATATATTTATGATTAGTGTAACCCAACCTTTTCTCCCTCCTCAAGAAGAATATCAAAAATATTTAGACGGTATTTGGAAGCGTAACTGGCTCACTAATATGGGGCCATTAGCCAGCCAACTAGAAATGGAACTTAAAGATCATCTTAAGTTAAAACATTTACTTTTTGTCACCAATGGCACTATAGCAATACAAATGGCTATAAAAGCATTAGAGATTACTGGCGAAATTATTACGACCCCTTTTTCCTTTATTGCAACTACAAGCTGTGTTGTATGGGAAGGCTGTACTCCGGTTTTTGTAGATATTAATCCACAGTCTTTATGCATAGATCCTACAAAAATTGAAGATGCTATTACAGAAAAAACTTCTGCTATTTTAGCCACCCACGTTTATGGTAACCCATGTGATGTGGAAGCTATAGAAATAATCGCTAAGAAGCATAATCTAAAAGTAATTTATGATGCCGCTCATGCGTTTGGTGTAGAAATAAATGGAAAATCAATCTTTGAATATGGTGATATATCTACATGTTCACTACATGCAACGAAACTTTATCACTCTATCGAAGGTGGGCTGATTATCACCAAAGATTCTGAGTTACTTAAAAAACTATCATTTATTCGAAATTTTGGAATTTCAGGATTTGATTCTTTTTCAGAATTAGGAATTAATGGCAAAAATTCAGAATTTCATGCCGCAATGGGACTCACAAATTTAAAATACATTTCCAAAATACATGATAAAAGAAAAAGTTTAGCCGCTCTTTATGATGAAAAACTTAAAGGGTTGAAAGCGATTAAACCACTTTGGCACAATAAAGCAAACGAAAACTTCGCATATTATCCTGTTATTTTAGAAAGTGAAGAACTATTATTAAAAATAAAAGCAGAAATGGATAAACAAGAAATCTTTACAAGAAGGTATTTTTATCCAAGCTTAGCCTCTGCACTACCCTATTTACCAAAATTAGAACTTCCAATAACTGAAGATATTGCAAAAAGAATTCTGTGTTTACCTTTTTATTATGATTTAACACTTGAAGAAATAGAGCTTATTTCCAGGGTAATGTTAAGAATTCAAAACAACTAAAATATGTTAATTATAGGTGCTAAGGGTTTTGCAAAAGAAGTATTAGAAATATGTCATAAAAATGATGATGTAAAAAACCTTGTATTTTATGATGACATAAATGATAATATAATAGGTCTTTTATATGAAAAATTTCCCATTCTAAAAAATATTGCGGAGGCAAAAAAATATTTTAAAACTATCGATAATCGATTTACAATTGGAATTGGAAATCCAACGCTAAGAAAAGCTCTTACTGAAAGGTTTTTAAATATTGGAGGAAAATTAACTTCTACAATAAGTTCAAAAGCAGATATTGGATCATATGGAATACAAATTGGCCCAGGAGCTAATATATTGGATGGAGTAAAGATTTCGAATGATGTAAATATTGGTGAAGGTTGTATCGTTTACTATAACTCTATTATTACTCACGATGTTGTAATAGGAAATTTTACAGAAATATCGCCAGATGTAAAAATTCTTGGAAGAGCAATAATAGGAAATTTTTGTCAACTCGGTGCAGGATCAATTATTCTTCCTGATATTAAAATTGGAGATAATGTTATTGTAGGAGCTGGCTCTGTGGTTACAAAAAATTTGCCGGATAACTGTACTGTCATTGGTATTCCCGCGAAAATAATTAACAGAAAAAAAAATGTATAATTATCCTTTAGTAAGTGTTGTCATGATTACTTATGGTCATGAATTATTTATTGAAAATGCAATAAATAGTATACTCATGCAAAAGTACGATGGTTGTATAGAACTTATCATTGCCAACGATTGCTCACCAGATGGTACTGACAAAATTATAATAAGCATTCTTGAAAAAGTAATAAATTCTGAAAAATTCAATATAAAATATACTCCTCATAAAAACAACAAAGGTATAATGCCCAATTTTGTATGGGCTCTCAAAGAATGTCAAGGTAAATATATTGCAATATGTGAAGGTGATGATTACTGGATTGATGATTTAAAAATTAAAAAGCAAGTTGATTTTTTAGAAAAAAACAATGAGTATTCAATTCATAGTGGCCACGCTCAATTATTAGAAAACGAAAGCTTAACTTCCATTATAGGAGACCCACATCACAAAAAAACCTATTTAATTAATGACTTTTTTTCAAAAAATAATTTAATTACATGTACCACAATGCTGAGACTAAGTAATATAATCCCCAAAAATTGGGAAAAAATATATTTTGGAGATTGGATGTTATATGTAAATACATTAATAGCTTATCCAGGGTCTAAAGCTTATGTTTCTGATGAGCTTTATTCAGTATATCGTATTAATGAAATGGGTGCTATGTCACAAATAGCAGGGATCAAATCTGATGAAAAACATTTTATACAAATATTTAAAATACATCAATTATTTAAGGTAAAATATTCATCTGAAGATATTTCAGCGATCAACAACTATTCACTTAAGTTATACAGATATTATTTATCAATCAACAACCTTAAAAGTGCAGTAGGCATGATTTTAAAAAACTTTAAGCTTGTTTATTTTAAAATACCTTTTCGTAAATATTTATCTTATTTTCGTTACAGAAAACATCTAAAACCCTCTTAATAGTAAGCTATGTTTCCATTGATTTCCATTATCGTTCCCTGCTACAACCAAGCTGAATATCTTGATGAATGCCTGCAAACAGTTCTTGAGCAAACATTTCAGAACTGGGAATGTATCATTGTGGATGACGGTTCTCCGGATAATACGGAAGAGGTGGCTAAGAGATGGGTTGAAAAAGATAGTCGTTTTAAATATCTTTATAAATCAAACGGAGGCCTATCATCTGCAAGAAATGCCGGAATAGAAATAGCCGCCGGAGAATGGATCTTACCTTTGGATTGTGACGACAAGATTGGAAATCAGTATTTGAAACTTGCTGAAGAAAAATTTAATGAAAATTACAAGATTATATACTGTAATGCTGAAAAATTTGGATCTCAAAATGGTTTTTGGCAATTACCAGATTACAGTAGAAAAACCTTAGCAGTAGAAAATATCATTTTTTGTACTGCCTTTTTTAGAAAAAATGATTGGAAAAGAGTAAACGGCTACGATACCAATCTGATTTACGGTTGGGAAGATTGGGAATTTTGGATCTCCATTCTTAAAGATGGTGGCGAAGTTTATAAAATTAATGAAATTTGTTTTTATTATAGGATTAAAGAAACGTCTATGATTACAGAAATGTCATCAATCGACGGAAATATGAAAATTATGACTTCTAAAAATATTATATATAAAAAGCATATCGCCTTTTTCACCAAAGAATTAGGTAGTTTTCAAAGCTTATATAAACAAAATAAGAAATTAATAGCAGAAAATAATCATTTGAAAAACCTGCTAAACAGTAAAAGATACACCGTTATAAATAAAATTTTTAATCTTTTTAAGTTATGAAAGTATCTGTCGCTTTATGTACCTATAATGGTGAAAAATATTTATCTGATCAGCTAGATTCTATTATGAATCAAACAACGCTAGTAGATGAGATAGTAATCTGTGATGATGGTTCAAATGATAAAACTATAAATATTCTTTATGATTATCAGAGTAAATTTCCTGATATTATTAAAATTTTTAGAAATGAAAAAAATTTAGGTTTTATAAAGAATTTTGAAAAGGCGATTAACCTCTCTTCTCATGAAATTATTATTATAAGTGATCAGGATGACATTTGGGGAAAAGATAAGATACAAGAGACAGTTCATTTTCTGGAAACAAATCCCCAATATGATGGTGTTTTTCATGATCTAAAACTTATTGATAATGAGAAAACTTATCCATCATATTTAGATTGGAAGAAAATCACACATGAGGAAATCAATCAGGAAATTAAAAACAATGAACTTTTTGCTGCACTGGTAAAAAAAGGAAGTTTTATTTTAGGCTGCGCATTAGCAATAAAAAAAGATGCACTAAAAGCTCATGACATGGAAAATTTCCCTATTGCACACGATTACTATATTGCACAGAAATTAAGTCTAAAAAACAAACTCGGCTTTATTTCAAAGTCTTTGTCATCTTACAGACTACATGCTAATCAGGTTTATGGATTAAGATATAAATCCGATAAAAATGAAGAAGAAAATATTTCTTCAACACAAAAATATTTCAAAGAATATGTTTGGGGATATCTACAGGTTTTAAAAAGATATAAAGAATTAAATCCTAAAGAAAACGAAAAAAAAACAGACATATATTCTGTATTTATTAAAAATAGGAATACATATTTAAAATCATTGAGCTTTCTAGAGAGAAAAAAATACATTTTAAAATGTATTCGTCACAAATATCTTGATATGGAAATACCAGATTTATTTAAAATTTAAATTACTAAACATCATGGATGTAAGCATTTGTATTACCACCTATAAGCACGAAAAGTATATTAAAGAATGTCTTGAGAGTATTTTCTCTCAAGAATTCAATGGTGAATATGAAATTATCATTTGTAATGACAATTCACCAGATAATACCGAAGCCATTATCCATGAAATTATTACGACACATCCAAAGGGAAGTAAGGTGAAATATTATAAAAACACGCCTAACTTAGGATACGTAAAAAACACTTTATATTCTTTTTCGAAAGCTTCAGGTAAGTATATTTCTATTTTAGATGGTGACGATTATTGGATAAACCCATTAAAACTTCAAAAACAATATGATTTTTTAGAAACAAATCCAGATTTTTCAGGAGTAGGAACAGATTCTAAAGTAATATATGAAGAGCTATCTAAACCAAGCCATAATTTTTCAAATCACCTAGATCAGGAACTTACAAAGGATAATTTAACGGATTTAAATATTTGTCAAACCTCAACATTTTTTTTCAGAAAAAATATATTGAAACCTGATTTTCCAAAAGATATCATATCTGCAGACAGATGCCTTTATTTATTAGCAGGATGTTATGGGAAAATTAAAGTTTTGCCAGAACAAATGAGTACTTACAGGCAATTTGGAGCAAGTATCTCCAAAAATGTGACATATGATATGATGAAAAAGGATTTTGAAATTGTCCCTTTTATTAAAAAATATAATTCAGATTATAAGTCTTCTAAACTAAAGTCTTATTTTTATTATACTTTGATGACATATTCAAATGTAATTACAAAATTCAATTTTTATAAAGCCGCAACAGGATATTTTTTTAACAATGTTCTCTCAAAATTTTCATTGAATCCAATAAAATTATATCTGGCAATAAAATGGAGCAAGCATACAATTAACCAAAAATATCAGATAAAAGTAGAGAACAATAGTTTTATCTAAAACACACGAATAATGATTATAGGAAACGGACTTATCGCAAACTCACTAAAAAATATAGATTCAGGGGACATGCTGTTCTTTGCTTCCGGTGTTTCAAACTCCCTCGAAACCAGAAGCTCTGAATTTGAAAGAGAATTTACTCTTTTAAAAAATACTTTTAAAAATAATAGCGACGACAGCAAGCTTATTTATTTCTCTACGTTAAGCATTAATGATCAATCAAAACAAAGCAGCCATTACGTTCTACATAAAAAGGAAATTGAAAATTATATCCAAGAAAATTCCGAGAATTATCTCATCCTAAGAATCGGAAATATTGTTGGTAAAGGTGGAAACCCAAACACTCTTTTTAATTATTTGAAAGCACAGATTTCGAGCAGCAACAAGTTTTCACTACATATTAAAGCAAGAAGATTATTAATAGATATTGATGATATTGCTCTATTTTTAGATACAAACTGTTCTCAGCTAAAGAATAAAACAATTAATTTCGCTTATCCATATTACTATGATCTGAAAGAAATCATTAATGCGATCCAGCTAAAAATGGATAAAAAAGCAAATTATGATGAAGTGAACGAAGGAGATTTTTATAAAGTGGATTTTGATGAAAATACTAATAATTTTTTCTCAAAAACAACCTCCGAAGATTATATGAAGATTCTGACAGAAAAATATATCTAAAATTAAATTTTAACACAAATGCCCAAGATTTATATTATAATTGTCACTTACAACGCCATGAAATGGGCGGAAAGATGCTTTACAAGCTTAAAACAATCAACCGTTCCCATAAACTGTATCGTGATCGATAATGGTTCCAAAGATGGTACTCAAGAATATATAAAAAATAACTTCCCGGAAGTAGATTTCATCCAATCTCCGGAAAATTCAGGATTCGGAAAAGCCAATAATTTAGGTATAGAAAAAGCTTACAAAGCCGGCGCTGATTTTGTTTATCTGATGAATCAGGATGCATGGATCTTCCAGGATAGTATTCAGGAATTATTAAATGTATACAACAATTATCCGGACAATCATCAAATCGGGATTTTAAGTCCGATGCACTTGGATGGAAGCGAAAAACAGCTTGATCTTCATTTTGAAAATTATATTGCCCAAGACGCAAGAAATAACAGATTACTTTCTGATATTTATTTCGGCAAAACAAAACCTTTTTATGAAATAAAATTTGTTAATGCAGCCCATTGGTTCATTCCGAGAAATATCCTTGAAAAAGTAGGAGGTTTTAATCCTTATTTTTTCTACGGAGCTGAGGATTATGAATACATCAACAGAGTTACCTATTTTAAACTAAAAATAGTTGTTTGTCCTAAAAGTAAAGTAGTACACGATGCCGTACAGTCTTTTCATAAGGAAAAACCAAAAGATCAGTCAGAATTATTGAAACAGACAAGACTTTCGATGAGAATGCAGCGAGAGACAAGGTATCTGAATCCTAATTATGACTATAATATCAAAAGGGAGAAGACTGCCTTACTTTCATACATCGCAAAAATGGGAGCCAAAGGAAACGTAAATGAATCTAAATTTTATATAGAGCAGTACAAATACTTTTCAAAAAAGTTTAAAGAAATCGAAATTGCAAGGCAAACAGCCATGACTGCAAAACACCCATTTCTAAATCTTTAATACAATTACGATGGAAAAGCTACCCATAAGCATCTGCATCCTATCATGGAAAAGCGGAAGTACCCTAAAAAATACTTTAAGATCATACAAAAAATACGGTCTTTTAGAAATGGTGGACGATATCGTAATTCTTTTTCAGGAAGTAAGTGAAGAAGATAAAAAAACGGCGGAAAAATATAAAGTCAAATATATTGGTTTAAAAGAAAATATCGGCATTGGAAAAGGCATGAAAATGCTGACAGAAAATGCTTCCTCCGAGAACATTCTGTTCCTTGAACATGACTGGGAACTTATCGAAGAAAAAAGTTTTGTTCTTTCACATCTTAAAGGTGGGTTGGAATTGCTCAATAACGGATTTGATGTTGTGCGTTTTAGAAGCAGAAAAAACCCAGGCTATCCTTTAATATCAATTAGAAATAAAGGCAAAGAGCTTGATTATTATGATGATTGGCACGAATGTACGGCTCCCCACCTTCTGGAATCTCTTCATTGGCTGGATCCTGCCGTAGAATTTCCGGACAAAATACAAAAACAGGGTGAATATTTCGTAACCACTTCCCGATGGGCCAATTGGACGAACAATCCTTATCTTGTTAAAAAAAGCTACTTACTAGGAAAAATCCTTCCATTTTCCGGAGAATCGGTTTCTCTTGAAAGAAATATTGCCTCTTGGTGGGTAAAACAGGATTTTAAAATAGCACAGGGCGAAGGTCTTTTTAAACACAGTGATTTTACTAAATATCCGAAGAAAAGTCTTCTGCGTAAAATATTGAGTAAATTGAAAAATAAATTAAAATAAGCAACGTAATGAAAATCCTTTTTCATGAGAACGAACTCAATTACAGAGGGACTTCCATCGCATTATATGATTACGCAGACTTCAATGAAAGATATCTGGGAAATGAGTCTGTTATTGTTTATAATAAGACCCTACCCACTAATCATCCGTTAGGAATTGAAAAATTCGAGAAACGTTTTCAGGTAATTGATTATTCTGATTTTAATGAAGTTGACACCATCATCAAAAACAATAATATTGATCTGTTTTATGCTATCAAAAATGGAGATATTGATGGGGTAGAAACAAAAGAATGCAAAACGGTTGTTCACAGTGTTTTTAAACATTTTGAGCCTCATGGAGATGTTTATGCCTATGTTTCCGAATGGTTGAGTGAAGAAATGACAGGGTCAAAGTATCCCTTTGTTCCGCACATGGTCAATTTCGGGGCTGAAACTTCTGATGATCTCAGAGCAGAACTTAATATACCTAAGAATGCAAAAGTTTTTGGTTATTATGGTGGTGGACAAAGTTTTAATATCGTTTTCGCTCAACAAACAGCAGAAAAGATCGCTTCAAAATACAAAGACGTTTATTTTATTTTTATGGGAGTGGACTCTTTTGTGAAGAAAAAATGGTGGAAATCGGCTCTTCCTAATATCATATTTCTACCTCCAAGTTCTGATATTATGATGAAATTAAAATTCATTAATACCTGCAACGCATTACTCCATGCGCGTGAGCGCGGTGAAACTTTTGGAATTACTGTTGCAGAATTTGCGATTAAAGGAAAACCTGTTATTACTTTTGGAGATTCTCCTGAAAAAGCTCATAATACCCATTTGAAAGATCAAGCTTATTATTATCATAATGCAAAAGAGTTGCAGGATATTATTTTAGATTCAGATCTGAAATTATCCGCGAAAGAACTGTATGAAAAGTTTTTACCTCATCCCGTGATGGATACTTTTAAGAAGGTATTTATAGATTAATTATTACTTTTTTATAAAATGCAAATAAAAAAAATTTTAACCTTAGATCTGAGCCATAAACGAATATTTGGTTTAGATTTATTAAGAATGTTGGCTATATTATTCGTAGTATTTAGTCACAGTGCATCATTACTTCCAAAAAACGTATATAGTTTTTTTGATCTTTTCTACTTTGATGGAGTTTGTATATTTTTTGTTCTCAGTGGTTTTTTAATTGGAAGTATTATCATAAATTCTGTCGAAAAAAATGGATTTAATAGATCTGAGCTTTTTACATTTTGGATAAGAAGGTGGTTTCGAACATTACCTAACTACTATTTTTTTGTAGTAATTCTTGCAGTGTTAAGTAAGCTTTTCATTAAAGGGTTTCCTTTGAAAGGTATTTTCCCCTTTTTATTTTTCAGTCAGAATCTTTTTAGTGCAAACGATATTTTTTTTGGAGAATCTTGGAGCTTAAGTGTTGAAGAATGGTTTTATCTTACAATTCCATTAATACTTTTCTTTTGTATAAATGTTTTAAAGATTAAGTTCAAAAAATCACTTCTTATTGTTTCAGTTTTCTTATTACTATTTTCAACATTCCTTAGATATTATCTGTATAATAATGGCCATCTTCCTCAGATGATAGACTATAGACGTGTGGTAATTATGCGAATAGATAACTTAATGTATGGAATGATTGGGGCATATATTAGCTATTATCATCAAGAGTTTTGGACAAAAAACAAATATAGACTCCTTATCATAGGTCTTTCTCTAATTTTGGTATGGAAAGTTCTTTCTTACCAATACCCAAGTATAGAAAGTTTTTATTATGTTAATATTTTCTATCCACTGTTTTGTATAGCTATATTATGTCTTTTACCAATCCTAAGCCAATATAATCTTAAAAAATATAATATAATAACTAAAGCAACGACATATGTAAGTCTTATTTCATATTCTTTATATTTAATCCATTATTCATTAATAAAAAAATTATTGATTGATAATATATTTTCTGACTTTTTTGCTGGAGAAACTGTTGAAGCACTTATATTAAAAAATACATTTTATTGGTGTGCATCTATTATTGGTGCTTTACTTATATACAAATACTTTGAGATTCCGACAATGAAACTCAGAGATAAAATTAAATTTAAATAATTATTTCATTAGAAATATAAATAGTAAATTAAACTTCCCTTAACGAATTACATATGTGTGGAATAGCCGGAATCATTACCAATAATGCAAGAAATTATCAGGATGAAATTCAAAAAATGACAGATGCCATGGCGCATCGTGGTCCTGATTCTTCACATTACGAATTTTACGAAAACGCAGCGTTAGGTCATAGAAGACTCTCCATTATAGATCTTTCTGAGAATGGAAAACAACCTATGTTTTCTAACACCAAAAATGAATGTATTGTTCTGAATGGTGAGATCTACGGTTACCAATCAATAAAAGATCAATACCCGGAATATCCTTTTCATGGAAGTTCTGATACAGAAGTAATTCTTGCCATGTATCAGAGAAAGCAGGAAAACCTCATCCACGATCTGCCCGGAATGTTTGCCTTTGCTATTTGGGATAACGAAAAGCAGGAACTTTTCTGCGCAAGAGACCGTTTCGGAGAAAAACCGTTTTTCTACGCCATTGGAAAAAACAACGAATTTATTTTCGCATCCGAGATTAAAGCGATTCTAGCTTCAGGATTAATTCAGCCTCAGGTTAATAATGATGCACTCTCTCACTATCTTCAATATGGATATGTGAATACTTATCAGAGTATTTATAAAAATATTTACACTCTACCTCCAGCTCATCAATTAATCTGGAAAGACGGAAAAGTTACTATTTCCCGTTACTACAGTCTACCGGCAAAGGATAGATCAATAAGTTTATCTGATGCAAAGGAAGAATTTATTTATCTTTTAAAAAATGCAGTTAAAAAACAGCTTATCGCCGATGTAGAAGTAGGAAGCTTTTTAAGTGGCGGACTAGATTCATCTTCAATCGTTGCTTTGGTAAGCGAGTTTTTACCTAGACAAACAACCTTAAGTTTTGGATATGATCATGAAGCAAGCGAACTAAAATACGCTAAAGAAATCGCTCAAAAATACAATACCAATCATATTGAAATTCACGAGAAAAAGAAAGATCTCGCAACCTCTTTATTACATGTAACTCCATTTTTAGACGAACCTTTTGCCGACAGATCTTTCCTTCCTCATTATGAAATCTGTAAAAGCGCCAGAGAAAACCTTACCGTAGTTCTTTCAGGTGATGTTGGCGATGAATTATTTGGTGGATATAATTTCTACAGAACTGAAAATCAATTAAGAAATCATTTTAGTTACAATAATATTGCAGCTAAATTTGGTTTAAAATTATATCAGAATTTAAAACAAACCTCTTTTATTTCACAGAAAAATATTGAACATCCGAATATTCTGGATTTCCATCAAAACTCGGTGAGAAATTCATTCAATAAAGAAGAAAGAAATTTACTCGGAATATCTGAAAGTTTTCACCAGCCTTACAGTTTTACACCCAATCCTGATTCATTAAATGACATCATGAGAGTAGATTTAGAAAAATATGTCCCGGGAAATATGATGGTGAAATCCGACAGAATGGCAATGGCCAATTCACTGGAAGTAAGAACTCCATTTTTAGACATCGATTTTGCTGAGTTTTGTATTCAGCTTCCAGAACAATTAAAATTAAATAACGAAAACGATAAGATCATTCTTCGTGAAGCAATGGGTTCTTATTGGACAGAAACCATCAGAAACCGTAACAAACAAGGCTTCGGAATGAGTGTGGAGAGTTGGTTTGAAGAAGATAATCTGATCAACCTTTCAAACGATCTGCTTAAAGATTCTAACCAAAAAGTGTTCAATTATATTGATTTTAAGGCAACTCAAAAGTTTCTGGATAAAGGTCAAAAACATTGGAATTTACTACAATTAGCTCTTTGGGCACATAATAATCAATCTGTTTTATAATGGAAATTTCTGTTATCATACCTGTTTACAACGCTTCAGAGTTTCTTGAAAAAGCTGTAGATTCCGCTTTGCAACATGACGAAGTAAAGGAAATTGTATTAATTGAAGATAAGTCGACAGATAATTCTTTGGAAATCTGTGAAAGATTGGCTTCTGATAATTCAAAAATCAAATTATATCGACATCCAGACAAAGAAAATCACGGAGCCGGAGCAACAAGAAACCTTGGATTGGAAAAAGCTGAATCTGAATTTATTGCATTTCTTGATTCTGATGATTATTATCTTCCCAATAGGTTTGATGCCGAAAAAGAAATATTCAAAGATCCTAAAATTGAGGGTGTTTTTGGAGCTATTGGAGTCGAATATTTATCTGAGAAAGGTAAAGAAGAGTTTCAGAGTAAATTTAAAAATATTTCTTTAACTACCGTTAATTTTCCTTCGGAAGGTAAAGAAGTTTTTAAAGGGCTTCTTGGTCTAACTGATAAAGTTTTTGGCACATTTTTTCATTTAAATGCTCTTACAATAAGAAAATCTACGATTATAAAAAACAGTCTTCGTTTCAACGAAAATCTTCGTGTACATCAGGATTCCGATTTTATTATTAAACTGGCTTATCATTCTTACCTTAAATCCGGAATTATAGACAAAGCCGTTGCTGTAAGGGGAATTCATGATAATAATAGGATCACAAAAATTGTGAAATATTCGTCACAATACAATCAGAGACAACTCCTTTTATGGAAATCCTTGTACGATTGGGCAACTTCTGAGAAACTATCCTCAGAATATAGAAAAAGGATTTACTTAAGCTACAAATCATTTGATTTATCTTTAAAATCAGGATTAAAAAAATACGTTCAGATCTTTTTTGAAGGATTAAAAAATCCTCAAATATTAAAAACACAATACCGTTTTACTTACCTTAACCGATAAAATGAAAATTTCCGTAATTACTCCCGTTTATAATGCCGAAAAATATATCACACAGGCTGTAGAATCAGCTCTTCAGTTTGAAGAGGTTTGTGAGGTCATTTTAATTGAAGATAAATCTCCAGACAACGCTCTACAGGTTTGCATAGAGCTAGCTGAAAAACATGATCGAGTGAAGCTTTATCAACACCCTGACAAAGGAAATCACGGAGCCGGAGCAACAAGAAACCTTGGATTGGAAAAAGCAACAGGCGATATTATAGCATTTTTGGATGCGGATGATTATTTCCTACCCAACAGGTTTGATGCTGAGAAAGAGCTTTTCAAGAACCCTAATGTAGAAGGAGTTTATGGTGCAATTGGAGTTCATTATTATTCTGAAAAGGCAAAAGAACAATATTATAATCTTTTTGAAGATCGATTAACTACAGTCTATAAAAAGCATCATCCAAAAGATGTATTTCCGGGGCAGATGCATATGAGAGGCGCTTTCGGGCTTTTTAGTCTGGATGCTCTTACCATCCGAAGAGAATCGTTAAATAAGATGAGTCCTTTCTTTAAAACGCATTTAAGACTTCATCAGGACACCGAATTTTTATTCAGGTTATCTTACTATCTTGATTTGTATCCCGGTATTTTAGATAAAGCTGTCGCTGTAAGAGGCGTACATGAAGACAATAGGATTACTAAAGTAGATTCAGGAAAGATAAATCCTGCAACGACAAGGGTTTTACTCTGGAGAGAAGTGAACAAATGGTCTGAAAATGAAGATACTATTCCTGAGGAGATCAAAACTCATATTAAGAGAATGCACCGTAGCTTTGAGATCGCTATTGCCCCAACTTTCAAAAAATGGGGAATGATCGCCAAATATCTGGTAACTGATTATCCGAGCATCCGTTCAGGATTATTTAATATCAATTTTAGAAAAGATTTATTTTAATTTTTTTTAACCGGTGTATTAAGAAGAATAGAATCCGCGATTTGAGCTGTAAATACTTTTCCGGATTCTTTATACATATGATTTCCGTCTGTGTAGATATAGTTATCAGGTTTGGATGACAAATCAAAAAATTTCACTCCATTTTGTTGAGCTATATTTTTTACTTTCTTATTGAATTCAGGATCATATTTATCTTCCAACTCCATCATACCTTTGAATGCAGGAATTCTTACAATATAAACCGTTCCTTTCTCTTTAAGATATTTAATCATATCTTGAAAAGCATTGATTCTAAATTGTGAAATCTTCTGATTTTTTATCATCTCAGTATAGCCTTCAATTTTTTTAGCTTCTCTTACTCTAACACTATCTGGATGTATATTTACATTGACTTCCATCCACCCATTTTTATGCAAAAATGTTACTGATTTTGCGACTTCCTCCCTTTCCTTATAAATATTGAACCAACTCCTTGAATAATGTTTTAAAAGGTATTCATAGTTCGGGGTAATATCATAAAGATGCATATCAGCCATAGGAGAACTTCTATCCGGATCTTCTTTCGAGTTTATTAAGTTTTTATCTAATGACAAACACCAGGGATCAACCGTTAAAATGAAAATTCCATCTTTAGTATCTGGGTTAATTCTTTTCTTTACAGCCTCAAGATATACTTGCCCGTAAGGAGAATCACCAATATTCAGCGCAAAATTATTAAACTTTCTCCCTTTAAATTTTCCATCCAAAACATAGGGAATAACAGCCTGCCCCCCTCGGGAATCTCCCAAAATCATATCGGAAGGGTTGGGCCCTGTATAATGTCTGTAATTATCATCAGTATTACCGTCTGCATAAGTTCCTAAGAACAGCATAACGCCAATAACTCCAATAATATAAAATGATATTTTAAATAAAAACTTTTTCATTAGAACTGTTCATAGATGAAACTTCCGTTACCAAACACACCGTAATACATAATCAGAAAAATAAGAAAAACATAAAAACTCCTTCTTACCATTGGTTTAAATCTGCTGATTTCCAAGCCGTGTTCCTGCTCTTTATTAATCCAGTCAATTAATATGATAACTCCGATTAACCCTAAAATTTTAATTTTAATAAACTGCGGAATTGAGAAAAGTGAAAGACTGAAAATTCTTCCATACATCCCAAAAGCATCTCTTAAACTAGGAGCCACAAACAGAATCAAAGCAAAACAAACCAAAATCATTGTATAAACGATATTCCCAAATTCTTTAAATGTAGGAATTGTATTAGATAATTTTTTCTTTTTATTAATCTGATTATTAACAACTAACGGAACATAATACAGCCCTTGCAAAGCTCCGTAAACAATGAAAGTCCAATTTGCTCCGTGCCAAAAACCTACGATTACAAAATTCAGAAAAACGGCAAGCATTAATCCCTTTTTATCATAATCTCTGAACTGTATTACCAAAGGTGTGAAGACATATTCTGTTAGCCAAGAAGTCAATGAAATATGCCATTTTCGCCAATAATCTGCAATATTCTGAGCAAAAAGAGGAAAGGCAAAGTTCTTAGTTGTTTTAAAACCTAAAAGTTTTGCGATACCAATGGCCATATCCGAATATCCTGAAAAATCAGCATACATCTGGAATAGAAAAAGCACAGCTCCAAAAGCAATCGTACTCCCCGAAAGATGTTCGTAGTTTTGGAATATATTCTCAGTAATAGGTGAAATACTATTAGAAACAACCAATTTTTTGAATGCTCCCAAAAGAATCTGCCTTGCAGCATCAGAACCATTTTCTATTGTAAAAACTCTTTCTTTTTTCAACTGTGGAAGTAATAATCCACCTTTGTCGATAGGACCGGAAGTCATACTCGGGAAAAAAGAAATGTAGTTGAAAAAAATTAATGCATCTGTTTCAGCTTTTAACTTATTATTCTTAATATCAAGAATATAACTTATCATCCTGAAAGTATAAAAACTAATTCCCAGCGGTAAAATTATTTTTAAAGTCAGATCATTTTTAATTCCAAACAGATCTGCAAATGACTCAATAAAAAAATTGAAATATTTAAAATAAAATAATGTTCCTACGGAAAAAAGTAGTCCTAAATTTACCCAAAGCTTTTTTCGTTTCAGATCTTCAGCTTCAGAAATTTTCAGACCTAAATAATAACATATTGCTGAGCTTGCCACCAAAAGTATAAGAAACCTCCAGTCCCAGCTTGCATAAAACACATAGCTGGCCAATAACAAAAAGATATTCTGAGCTTTAAGATTTTTTCTTAAAACCCACCAGTATATGGCAAAAACAACCGGAAAAAAAAGGATAAATACTAACGATGTAAACTGCATTATCAGTTGCTATTTAAAAGTTCTACAATTCCATAAGAAAGCATTAAAAAAGCTACCTTTCTGTTATTGAAAAGTATTGCTTCTTTGGGTGGAGAAATTAGCATTCCTCCCTTTTCGGTAAGATCTTCTATTGTTTTATCAATATCATCCACTTCATAGCAGATATGATAGTATGAAATTCTTTTTTTCAAAAGATTTTCTACCGGCTTCCCCGAAACAAGCTCGATATTCAAACCATCTTCTACGGTAATCATGCATAATTCTGCCTGCTGATTCGCATCAAAAACAATAGGAGTTTCTTCTATAATTTTGTGAAGTTGCCTTATGCTTTGGAGTTCTGCCTGTATATCCTTACAGGCAACTCCCACGTGATGAAATTTCATTACAATTTTGAAGCAATAGAACTTGCCATTTCACCTACAGTGTTCCAGCTTTGAATTTCTGAAGAAGTAAAACGTACTTTAAAAGCCTTTTCTACTGCCACAATAAGTTGAATATGAGAAAGCGAATCCCATTCTTCCACGTCATTTGCTGTAGTTTCTTCTGTTAAGGTAATGTCTTCGTTATCCAATTCTTCACGGAAAATTTCTGATAATTTTGATAAAATTTCTTCTTTATTCATAATATTTAATTATTTTTTATTTTTAAAAAAGAGGCATACATGGTTGCAATCTTTCTTTTTTCTGCTTTTTCTAAGTCTACGTCTTCGCTTACAAAATACCTTTCATCTACAATCTCCAGTCCAGCTTCATTAATTAAATCTCTGATTTCCTGAACATTGTTAAACAGATAAATATGGTCTATTGATGGTGCATTGGTAGGAGTTGTAATAAAAATAGTTCCATCCGGCTTTATTAAGCTTTTTATTTTCGTTAATAATGCCAAAGGATCTTCTACATGCTCCAGAACCTCTCCCATTGTTATGAAGTCTTTCTTTTCATCCTCATCGGTATAATCAAATACATTTTTAAGATGATAAATAACTTTATCACTTTTGATTAAGCTTTTTGTAAGCTCAAGTGAGGTTTCGCTAATATCAAGAGCCTCAAAAGTACAATCGTCACCAATTTTTTCCATCGCTGCCTCAAAATATAAGCCATGTCCCGCTCCTATTTCAAGATAAGATTGTACAGGCAAATATTTTTGAATTTCATTTTTAAAATACTGATAGACATCATAATGATGCTTCCAAAGAAACTGAGAAAGCAATAATCCGTGCATATGAGAAACCATTACTTCAGGATTATTATACATTGCTTTGTTTACTGCATCAAATGAAGTATTTCTGTATTTTCCTGTTCTTATAAAATCCAGCATTTCTTCATTAAAATCCCCAATCATTTTAAGATAGTAGTTGATTGAGTCATCAAATGTAAGACTGTTGTTTTCAAGAATATCTTTATATTTATCTATGAAAACATTATAGTCATTAATATAATGTTCTTCTTCCCTTAAATAAGAAAAATTCTTTTGCAACTTTTTACCATGAATGGCATTCTTAGTTGCAATGCTTTCAATTAAGTGTTCAATTTCCATATTTTATTTGGTGTTTATAAAAACTTCTTTTGGCTCATAGCTATCAATATTCAATACCCATTCTCCATCATTTTCTTCAAACCCTAACCTTTGGTAATGATCTTTTACCATTTGGTTTTTAGCTGTTGGTAGATATTCTCCCACAATATATTTAAAACCATTCTTTTTGGCAGTTTCTACTATGGTATTTAATGTGAAATCTTCCATTCCTCTCTTTAAAACTCTGCAGCTCATCAGCCAAGATTCAATGAAAAGAGTTTCCGGATCTTTCTTTTCTAAAACAATCACACAGATTAATCCGTTGTCACCATATTTATCTTCCAAAGTAAAAGAAATGGTGTGATGCTTATCCGAGGTCATAAGATCCTCAACTTCCTGCTCCGTATATCTTACTGTCCTTAAATTGAACTGGTTGGAACGCTGTGTCAACTGAGAAACCCTAGGCTTAGAAAAATTATTGAAAGCCTGAACATCTGAAACCATGTTCATACTTTTAAGAAAATCTTCTACATTTGTAAAATTGTCAAGAGCAATTGCTCTCTGTGCTTCAACCTGATATTGTTTGGTTCTTTCGGCATCGTTTTCGGAAAAACTGGCTGTCTCGAAAAGATTTAAACCATATAAATATTCTAAATATTCTGCTGGATCTTCCGGCAATTCCGGAACGCAAACATCAGGAAGATTTTCTCTTACAATATTTCTTTCAAAAGGATTGTCATCCAGGAAAACCATAGAATCGAACCCAATATTTAATATACTCTGAATTTTTCTAATATTGTCTGCTTTATTATCCCAATTGGCTACAAAAACGGCAATATCATCCATTTTAAGAACCATATCGGGGTGTTTTTCGAAAGGTTCTTTAGCTTTATCTTCATCATTTTTACTGCAAACAGCTATAATAATTCCTCTTTTCTGTAAAGCTTTAACCCATTGTTGAAGCTCTGTAAATGCTTTCCCAATTCCTAAACTTCCGATCTGAATTTTTTCAAGACCGTCATCTCCAATAATTCCGCCCCATGTTGTATTATCAAGATCAAGAATCAAACATTTTTTGAATTTACCTTCTACAGAAGATATAATACTCGTCATATGATGCGCAACAATAGGTAAAACATCTAACGACAACACCATTTCTGTATTCACATAAATATTTGGAGAAAACATAAAGTTCCTTCCCCATTTATTTTGAATAGAAAGTAGATCTGCAATAAAAAAGTTATTCTTTTTTACCGCTAATTCTGAAAATAAATAATTAAGTTTATTTTGTTGAAAAACAAAAGACGACTCTACCTTATTGGCAAAATTTCCGAAAATTTGATTGTCGATACCCGCAAAATTGCAATAAATAACTTTACTTTTTGTTCTATTTTGAATCGTTTCGTACAATTCTTCTATATAATTGATCTTATTCTGAGCAAAATTAAGCTGAGAATCATATGATTTATAATATTGACTTAATAATTTATGTGAAGATTCAAAAATGATCGTATAATCGGCATTGAATTCATAATATTCTGAAGTAGGATCTAGGATCTGACGAGAAATTTGTCCAAAATCGGCTTCAAAAATATTCAAATCAAAACCTTCATCAATAGCAGTTCCCTTCAAAGCTATATTTAAAAATTGAGTTGCAGTATCTCCCAACAAAGCAACTTTTATTTTTTTAAGCCCTTCCGGTTTTTTACTTACATTCTTCTTTAATTGTGTAAACGTTTTCATCATAGGTTTCATTTGGGATTTGCAAAATACAATTAATATAATGTATTTACAACCTTCTGTTTATGCTTTAATTAAATGTAATATTCACTATTTCTTATCTAAAATTTTCCCCAAAAGCGGAGCCGCTTTTTCAGATAGAATCTTTGATCCTTTACTGTTAAGATGTCCTGTATCCCATCTGTTTTCATACTGATAAAATTCAGGATAGACATAGGGATCTACAAGACTTACAACAGGAATAGTTAATGCATTTTGGTATACTTCAAGTTTTTTTGCATCAGGCTCTGCCGGTCCGGGAATTAACATAATTAACTGAATATTTCTTTTTTTACATCTTTCTGCAAGTTCATTTATTTTATTAACCAAAGCGGTATTCGGTTGATATTTATTATGATCCGCATGATAGCGCTCAAGCCTATCTTTAATAATGCCTTTGAGCTTATTTTCTTCCGTTCTTGGTACAACACTAAATTCTAAAGGAGAGAAGCCCTGATTTTTACTCACAAAATTATTATCTGCTTTCTCAACATCTCTTTCATCAAAATATTTATTAAAATGAAAAACATTTAAAACAAAAGATATCAACGATAAACCTATTTGCTTATAATCCTTATTCTCTTTATGATATTGTACTGCAAAAGCTGTATTTTCATAATTAAAAGCTCCGAAACTTCTTTCTGTTTTAATATTGGTTTTGGTAACCTTTATTTTATCCTGTAATTCAACGATGATATATTTAGGCTTGAAATTCTTATTATTTAAAATAAAATCTAACGTCTGAAAATTTTCCAGATCAAAACCTGCATTGGCTCCTAAATTATAAGATTTTACTCCTTTTATATTCTGATCAATAATTTTACAGTCTATCTGATCATTTATTTTAGAACTTCCGATGAAATACATATTGTATTCAGGATGTTTTTCAAGAAACTCCAGTTTTGCATTTAAAAACGCATATGAATAATTCGAATTTGGGCTCAGAGCAAGTTTTATCAAGCCGATAATAAACATTACGACTATAAATAAAACTAATCTTGAAAGAAATTTTTTCATTTTAAAACTGAAAATAAATAAATTCATTACTGCCGAAATTGGCGAAATTCAATATTAAGAATGCTACTATAATATAAATAACACTCTGTACCCACGGCTTTCGGTCCTGAATTTTCAGTCCGTAATCATGTGTTCTATTCCACCACTCTATCACAAGCATAAAGATAATAAGCCCGGACAAAACCAATCTAAACTCCGTTGGAAATGAAAAGAGGCTTTTATTAAAAATCCCTTTAATAAATCCAATAGCATCGGAAACACTTTCTGAACGGAAGAAGATCCACGCAAAACAGGTAAGCGTAAAAGTCATTAAAATACTGAAAACCTCCCTGAAAGATGGAATAATTTTCCCCATTGCCACGACTTCAAGATTGTGTCTGTTTTTTTCGGCTATTAATAAAGGAAGGAAAAATAAAGCATTCAACCCACCCCAAATAATAAAAGTCCAGTTGGCTCCATGCCAGAAACCACTGACCAGAAAAATAATAAATGTATTCCTGATTTTCATCCACAATCCGCCTTTACTTCCGCCTAAAGGAATATAAAGATAGTCTCTGAACCACGAAGAAAGCGAAATATGCCATCTTCTCCAGAACTCGGCAATGTCTCTTGAAAAATAGGGAAATGAAAAGTTTTTAAGTAATTCCAAACCAAATAATCTCGAGGTTCCTAATGCAATATCAGAATATCCTGAAAAATCTCCATAAATCTGAAAAGCGAAAAGTACAGCTCCTAAAACTAAGTTACTGGCACTTTCGGTATGATAATTATTAAATATCTCGTTAACGATCGGCGCGCAGTTATCTGCAATCACCATTTTCTTGAAAAATCCCCACAGGATCTGAGCCATTCCATCTTTTGCTTTTTCGTAATCAAAAGATCTTTTTCTCTGAATTTGAGGAAGAAGGTGTGTTGCTCTTTCAATAGGTCCGGCCACCAATAAAGGAAAATAGCTTACAAATACAGCGTAATCTACATAGTTTCTTTCTGCCGGAATTCGTTTTTTGTAAACATCTATCACATAAGACAAACCGTGGAAGGTATAGAAAGAGATACCAACCGGTAAAATAACTTTCAAGACCCACATGTTTACACCAAATCCAAATGAACTTAGCAATTCAGCAAAATTTTCTATGAAGAAATTATAGTATTTAAAAAATCCCAGAAAACCAAGATTAATAGCAATACTTAATGTCAACCAGAAAGTTGCCATTTTTTTTGTTTTGCTGTTTTCAATTTGAATTCCTGAAAAATAATCCAGTCCGATAGAAAATATCAGAAGAAACAGAAATCGCCAATCCCAGCAGCCGTAAAAATAAAAGCTGGCCGCCAGCAAAAGCATATTCTGGTATTTATAATTTTTATTGAATACACGCCAGTATAAAATAAAAACTATAGGTAGAAAAATTAGAAAGGCAATAGAGTTAAAAAGCATAGAGTTTTTTTTAACGTAAATAAAAGTTACTTAATAAAAATCCCTACATATTTTCCTTCGAATTCTACAACTTTAGTATCTATGTTATTTTTTTCGCAGAAATCCTGATAAGCAGAATTGTCACCAATATCATCACTTATAAATACACCTCCTTTTCTAAGACGCTTATACATCTCGTCATAAGCCCACATTCTACCATTATAGCTTTTGTCTGAGTCATAATGCAGAACATCAAAAGAAGTAGTTTCTGCAAAGATCTTCGGTAAAGATTCTTTATCTGCAAAACGGAATAATTTCCAGTTCTTTTTAAGATTTTCGGGAACAACGCATCCAACGTACTGATCTCCGTCCTGTGCCAGATAAGGCATATCAGAACTATACAATGCTCCATTCCTTTTTTCAAGTGATAATAATGCAGCTAATGAAGACCAGCCATATGCAACACCTGTTTCGATAACATGTTGTGCTTTTGTAAATTCA
The DNA here is from genome assembly GCF_001648155.1 of Chryseobacterium glaciei. Classification (NCBI taxonomy): domain Bacteria; kingdom Pseudomonadati; phylum Bacteroidota; class Flavobacteriia; order Flavobacteriales; family Weeksellaceae; genus Chryseobacterium; species Chryseobacterium glaciei. The sequence continues at coordinate 1,752,933 of NZ_CP015199.1, forward strand.
CATGCAAAATAGATCAATTCCAGTGCGCCTGCACCCCCCATTTTAATAGGACAATCTTTTTCTTTTTGTTCAGAATCCTTTAAAATGTACTGGAAGACTGTTTTGAAAGTACTCATCTCATATCCAAAAAGTTGGGAAATTACTTCCTGTTGAGAGATGGATTTAGACGCAGCCCATAAATTAGTTTTGTCTTTCCCTTTGAAGGCATTACCCCTGTTTACTGTATTTTTAACGATTTTTCTTCCTAATTCGGGATAAAGATCGGGCCTTTTAAGATAAGCCAGAAATGTTTTGAGAACTCTTAGTATTTCATTCACTGTGTTAAAGTTTAAGCAACAAAAATAAAGATTTTTCTGTAATTTTTAATTTTTATCTTTGTGAAAAATTTATTAATTATAAAACACGTACCTCTCGGATGAAGTTTTCTATATTAATTGCCAATTATAACAATGGAAAGTTCTTCAAGAAATGCTATGACTCGATTATCGCACAAACATATGATAATTGGGAAGTTATTATTCTTGATGATGCTTCTACAGACGATTCTTTAGAAATTATAAAAAAAATAATCGGTGATGATAACCGCTTCAAAATATATCAAAATGAAGAAAACAGCGGCGTTGGCATCACAAAAAGTAAGCTAATTGAACTGGCCAACGGCGATATCTGCGGATTTGTAGATCCTGATGATGCTGTTGTTCATAATGCACTGCTTTCGAGCATCAACATTTTCAAAAAAGATAAAGAGGTCGTTCTCACCTATTCAAAATATATGAAATGTGATGAGAACCTTGAGATGATAGAAGTTCCTAAATTAGCAAAACAAGTTCCGAATAATGATCCGTATTTTTTTAATTGCCCTGTGCGAATCGTTCATTTTGTAAATTTCAGAAAGGACATTTATAATCAGACCGAGAAAATGAATACCGTAATGAAAATTGCCGAGGATCAGGATCTGTATTTAAAAATGTACGAAAAAGGAAAAGTTCAGTTTATTGATGAAGCAAACTACTTTTACAGAACACATTCCGGAGGAATTTCTCAAAATGACAACAGGCCTGCCTCCCGCGAATATTTTGCTAAAGTGATTTTTAATGCAATGAAACGCAGAAACCTGAAAACGATAAACGGTAAACCTATTCCAAAAGAATATACAACTTCTACCGAAATTTATAGTTTATTAGAATATCAAAATTCTATTACATACAGAATAAAAGGAAAACTAAGAATATTCTTACAACAAGTCTTTAGTTAAATGATGATGAGTAAAAAAATAAAAGTCCTTTTCAGGCACCGTTCCATGGAAATGGGAGGGGTTGAAAAGGTAATTCTAAGCATGCTTAACAATCTTGACAACAACAAGTTCGAGATGACCATATGCTTAAACATGAATCAGGGTGAATTAAGGAATGAGTTCCCAAAAAACATTAGGAAAGTATACCTCACAGAAGGAAAAGAAAATTTTTCTAATAATTCAGTGATTCAAAAAATCCAGCTTGCAAAGAGAAGATTAAAACTGAAACAGGCAGAAAAAAGCCCGAAAATAGCAGATACTATTTTAAACGAACAGTATGATGTAGAAATTGCTCCTACTTATGCTGCATTTTCATCAGTTTTAAATTCAAGTAATAAAAATTCAAAAAAAATTGGATGGTTTCATTCTGATGTTACCGTTCCGAAAATGAAACCTTTGTTACCAGATATTTTAAAACAAATCCCTCAGTTTGATTATTTTATTTTCGGTTCTCAACAGACAAGAGATATTTTTGTTGAAACTTATCCTGATATAAAATTACCGGAAAATCAGGTTATTCTGAATGCAATTCCTATTGAAGAATTAAAGCAGAAAGCAAAAGCATACCACCCGGAATTACCCAATATTCCCGTTTTTGTATCTGTCGCCAGATTACACACCAGAAAAGGCTTTCATAAGTTGGCTGAAGCTCATGCAAAATTATTAAAAGACGGATTTAATCATCACATTATTGTAATCGGAGACGGTGAAGAAATGGATAACTTAAAAAAGCAAACTGAAAATCTGGGCGTCACCAACAGTTTTCAACTATTAGGCTCCATGATGAACCCTTATCCTTACGTAAAAAATGCCGATTTCTACATTCTACCCTCAGAATCAGAAGGATGGCCATTAATTATTGCTGACACTCTGATTCTTCAAAAACCCATCATTGCAACCAATGTAGGTGGAATCCCTGAGATGATCGATCATGAAAAAACAGGATACCTCATCGACTATGAAGTAGATGAAATGTATGAATCGATGAAAAAATTCTTAACAGAACCCGAACTTGTTTCCAACATTAAAAAGAATCTTGAAACGATTGAAGAAAAGTTTGATAATCAAAAAATATTTGATGCCGTAGAAAATATAATCTTAAAACTGACACAAAAATGATGTTATTGTACAGAATCATATTAAAATTCCGTTCCCTGTATGAAGATATGATCAAGAATGTTGTTATAAAAGTAGCAATTAATAAGGGATTAAAAGTAGGTGATAATTTATACGTCCAAGGTATTCCCAATTTCGGTTCAGAGCCCTTTCTTATTGAGATGGGAGACAATGTAACCATCGCTGAAGGTGTATCTTTTATCAATCATGGCGGAGACGGACGCGTTACAAAAAGAATTGAAAAATATAAAGACGGAAGAACATTTGGTAGAATAAAAATCGGTAATAATACCTTTATTGGTAAAGGAGCCGTTTTGTTGCCCGGAGTTTCCATTGGTAGCAATTGTATCGTTGGTTCTCTCAGCGTTGTAAGCAGTTCTGTTCCCGATAATAGTATTTATGCCGGCGCTCCTGCTAAATTTATTTGTACGATCGAACAATATGGTGATAAGTTACTAGCAAACAACACCGTATACCCTCTTGAACTAGAAGCAAACCGTCCAAAACTGGAAGAATACCTCATCAAAAACCTCCCTCACACCTACAAACCCGTAAGAAAATAAATGTTGAAAAAAAAGAAAATCCTCATTCGTATAGGCTCTCTCCGTCATGGCGGAGCAGAAAAAGTCTTGGTTACTTTTTTAAAAAATATTTCTCCGGATAAGTATGAAGTAGATTTATTAATTAATTTATATTCAGGAATTTATATTAAAGAAGTTCCATCTTGGGTTAATGTATTTTACTTGCTGAAAGGAGAAATGATTACAACCAACAGACCTCAGGATATACCCGTAAAAGCATATCGGGTTCTTTACCAAAAGATGTTTCTGTGGTTTCCTTCTCTACTTTATAAATTTGTTTTAAAAAATAAACAATATGATGTTGAGTTGGCCGCTATTCACGGATATTACAGAGAAATATTATCAAGTCCACAGAAGGATTCAAAAAAAATAATCTGGGTTCAGAATGATATTTTCAATTTAAAAGAATATACTTCCGATGTTATAAGACAGTTCTTTAAATTTGATAAAATATTAGTCATTTCCAACAAATTGGAGGAAGAAATGCACAAATTGGCTCAAAATGAAGCCGAAAAACAATCCGTAATAAAAATATTTAACCCAATCGATAAGGAAGATACGCTGAAAAAGGCAAATACTGCTATCGATGACTACCCTTTTGACAATAATATCCCTACTTTTGTAAGCGTAGGAACTGTTTACCCCCAAAAAGGCTACGACAGACTCTTGCAGGTTCATAAAAGATTGCTTGATGAAGGTTTTAACCATCAGCTTGTGATTATTGGCGACGGATATGATTTAAATAATATTCAAACCTTACTTGAGCAATTAGGATTGCAGAAAACGGCAAAAATGTTAGGTTTTAAAAGCAATCCATATCCTTATTTGAAAAAGGCAGATTTTTATATCATGTCTTCACGTCATGAAGGTTTTCCTACCATCATTGCAGAGGCGCTTATTCTTAATAAACCTATTTCTGCAACAGATATTTCGGGAATTAAAGATCTTTTGCAAGACGGAAAATTAGGAACAATAACGCCAAATTCTGAAGATGGAATTTATGATGGAATGAAAAAATTCCTTACCGATAAAGACCTTGCCGAAGAATACAAAAAACAAATAAATGATACAGATCTACCTTTCGTTTTGGAAAAATCTGTACAAAAACTTCAAGAAATAATTGATGAAGTATAAATATTAAACTATGCCGAATTATTCCATCATACAAAAAGATTTTTACCGCGAAAGTGGAAAATGGCTTTCAACATTTGAGATTTTAACGAAATGCATCAACCCCAATCTGCACTTTATTTATATCTTAAGAAAAGCCCAAAAACATAAAGAAAAAGCTGTCATGGGAATTTTCTGGAGAATAGTTTTAAGACATTATCAAATAAAGTACGGTTATCAGATCTATCCTGAAACCGAAATTGGGGAAGGATTTTATATCGGACATTGGGGAAGTCTGGTGATCAATCCTAAAGCTAAAATCGGAAAGAACTGCAACATCGCACAAGGCGTAACCATCGGACAGCAAAACCGTGGAAGATTCGTAGGTTTCCCTACCATTGAAGATGAAGTCTGGATCGGTACAAACGCTGTAATTGTAGGCGGAGTAACCGTTGGAAGGAATGTTTTGATCGCTCCAAATGCGTATGTTAATTTTGATGTTCCTGCAGATTCCGTAGTCGTTGGAAACCCAGGGAAAATTTACTCAACTAGAAAATCTACAGTAGGTTACATCAATAATAAAGTATAAGTAATTCTATAGATTTATAAATCTATGTTACTTTTTCAATAAAAATTTACTTCTCTATTGCGGGGAGTTATTTTTTTGTGCATTTTTGTAAATATTAATTTTAATGCAAATCATTTGATTCACATTTTAAATTACATATATTAAAAAAAACACACGCAAAAAAAACACTAATAATCATTTTTATGGAAAAAAAATTACGTTCAGACTTGAGGCAATTTTCAATATTGCACAACTCTTCATTTTCTCTGAAATTTTAATTTCATCAGAAAGCACTTTTAAAACTTTAGCTTACATCAACGAAAAAAGTAATCTTTAATTTAATAAAGACAAGTTAATTCTGTTGCCTAAATAGGGAATGGAAATTTGTTTCTATTTAAATTATATTAAAAAATTACTAAACGCTGTTTAAACAATCTGTCTTAAATATTTCGAAAAAAACACTTTTTAATTTTATACGTATGAAAAAAAAATCGACACTACAGATTTTTGCTGCAGTACTTTGTATTGCATCTTCTCATGCTTATTCGAGGACGACATCCGTCCCTAAGCCAAATGAGAAACCCATTGGCTCCAGATTCAAAACACCTACTCCACCGAGTACTTTTGATCTGGATCCTCTGATCGTCATTTCACAAAATGTGAATGAAAAAGGACTGGTTGTAATGAGCGGAATGCTCAACAAACCATTCACAACCAGCAACATCCTGCTCTCCATTAAGTACCAGAATGCTCAGGGAGAATGGATTACAGGCTGGTGTAAAACATTATACTCCTACAATCAGTATAATGAAACACTGAAAGCTACTTTTGAATTACCCGCCTCCGTAAACCCAACTTACAATTTAAAAGTTGAGTTAAGTTCAGATTCGGCGAGCAACTTTTCGTCTGTAGCCTGGAACAAAGCCGTAACGCATTACAAAGCCGCAGATTACGCCGCAGTAAATTGCGATCTGGATGAAAATGAGTACACCATGCTTTTAACACCTAAAAAAGATGGTACCTTAATCACAGATGCCAACGGAAAAGTAACGGGTGTAAAAGACAGAGTAACCTCTGCTTATTCTTGGAATAAACTCAGCAACGTCTTAATGAATAATAAAAAAGACGATGTAGTTTTCGCTCCGACAAATCCATCAGATGTTATAACGGAAGCCAATGGCGCAAAAGCTGTAAAATTGGTAAACACAGGAGCAATTACTAATACGTTAGGAACAACTCCGGAATTTATTTACAATGAAGCTGCGGGACACCCGATTCCTTATCTGTACAGCTATGACGATCCTGTATATATGTTTGCAGGTAAATTTTCGGCTAATGGATTTTACATGAAATTCAGTCAGTGGCCGGGAGATGCTGACGGTCCGGGATATCATAATTTTAAAAATCCGGCTTATCTAGAGAGCAGATATTTTAATTTGTATAACAGAATTTATAAAAATTTATCTGATTTTATTCCTGATCAGGAACCTGTGGTTATTGTTTCAAGCATTGCAACAGGTTTAAGAGCTTATAAAAGTGACGGTACATTTATTGACCTAACACCAAACAGCACAAGTAATTACGGAGCTCCCTACTTTGGATATACCAACAACGTTTCAAGAAGAGGTCCCGGATCTGAAAATCTGTCAATATCTGACACTTCAGAATTAACATTGTATGGTGTAGGTGCCTTGAGAAATGATGTTTCAACTTCTTATCAGACCAAAAGATCATTACAGGATATTGAAAGAGAAATTTCAAAATTCATCAAGTACACCGGAGTTTTCGGAAATACAGTTTCATATAATAATGATGCTTCCGAATGTTCTAAAGAATGTTTCGCCATCAATGCGGGAGCGCTTCCGGATAATAATGCATTAGATTGGGCAAAAGCACCTAACAGTTATATTTTCGAGCCTAATCAGGACAGTGATGGTTTATTTATTCCTGTGAAAAAAGCTTACAAAATGTGGAATTCCGATTCTCGCATGGGAGGAAGCCCGATTCCTACAGGTACCATAACTGCCGATGTTTATTGGGAAGATATTCAAGGTTTAATAAAATCAGGAACCAACTATAGCTTAGAAATTGTAGGTTCAGGCGAAGATGCTAAAATCAAAGTTCCTATCAACAAAACTAAAGAAGGAAATGCCGTTATTGCTTACAAAGTAAACGGAGAAGTTTTCTGGTCTTGGCACGTTTGGGTAACAGACAATCCTAGAAACGGATCAACTTACAAAAGTTTTGACGGCGTTAAAAGACAAAAAAGTGACGGAACCATAGAACCAATTCCAAATTCAGATTGGGGATGGATGGACAGAAACTTAGGAGCTTTAAGCAACACCATTACCGGAACTGAATTTAATAAAAACGGAGGTTTACTGTATCAATGGGGAAGAAAAGACCCTATTCCACCTTTAGTTTACAAAGGAAATGATTTCTATGAAGCTTCAGGATCTGTCGGAAGAGTGAGACATAAGCAATCTAGAAATATGGCTAATGGAGCTACAAAAATTGATAATTTAATCAAAACAGTATTGTTGTCGAATGCAACTGTGCCAAACAATATTCGCTTGTCTGTTAAAAATCCTTTAAGCTTAATTTATGTAAACAAGGATGATAATTCTGGTCAGGCACTGTACAACAACAATGCTAATTTACAGGTAAACTGGTTCGGAAACTCATCATCACTTACTACAGATAAATTATCAGAATTAAATTTATGGTCTGATAATTCAAGAGGAATACTTAATTCCGTAAGCAATTACAATGATGACAACAACGCAAATCCATACAGAGACAAATCCTCATTTGACCCATGTCCGAACGGATGGAGAATCCCTTCAATGCTTGTTGCAAACTTAGGAAACACAAGTTATATTGATGATTTGAGAGTGGATTTCAGTCCATTTGGAATTAAAAATAACATCAGCAAAAATGTTTTTGAAGCCAACAAATATCACATCATTAAACCTAATGACAGCAATACTCCAAGCTATATGACAGGCTTTAAAATCTACAATAATGTTGGGGTAGATTTAAGCAATGTAGGCGGAAACAACATGGGAATCTTCCCAGGAACCGGAATTCTTGTAAGAGGATATCATGAAGGTCAATATTCAGATCAGCATGAAACATATTTATGGACGGCAACAATGGCAAAATGGTTTGACGTAACTCCTTCCGTTTCAGCCAGAAGTTTCCGTATGATTCCGGACAGAGATCAGCCGGATACACCGGATTCTTCTTTACCGGCAATCACAGGAAGATATCAATATTATCCTGTAGGTGGTGGAGCAACATCTGGAGCCAACGGATGTAGATGTATCAAAGATCCTTTATACGTTGTAAATCAATATGACTTCCCAACCGAATTCTTTAATGATGATGTTGAATATGCAGAAGGATTAAACAATCCAAACTCATATTCTATTGTTAAAAATACGGTTGAATCTACAATTCAGATTCCTATCAGCAAAGCATTCTCTGCGCAGAGTAAATTGTTGAATAATCCTGATATCTTAAATGCAACAAATTTCAATAATCTGAAAGCTAATGTATTGTGGTCTACCAATACAGCTTTGATTAGCAATATTTCACTTTCAAATACTGCTCCGGGTTCATTATCAGCGATTTCAAATACAAATATTACTGTTAAGATCGCTCCGAACCAGTCTGGTAACGCAGTCGTTACTTTACACAACGGAAGTATCACAAATCCAATTTATTGGAGCTGGCATATTTGGGTAACAAACACCCCGATCACATCTGTGGTTTATACAACAGAATTGCCAAATCAAGCGGCTGTTAATTACATCAATTACATTAAACCAGGTGAAGTAATAAAAACTGAAATAATGGATAGAGATTTGGGAGCAAATCAAGCCATTGCTGAAGCCAATAAAACTACTTCAACTGCAGGATTACATTTCCAATGGGGAAGAAAAGATCCACTGCCGGTTTTTGTAAATGCGAATAGAAATTCGGCTCCGGTTTATCTAGGAACAGCGCAGGCAAATGGTACGGTAACTTACACTACCCTAGCTTCTGCAACGTATTATTCAGATGCATATCTTAAAAAATATCCTGATTATTCGGTTCAGTCTAATGTGTTGGCTACGGATAAAATTTCAGATAAGATCAGTAAAGTTTTATCATATTCTGTGAAAAACCCAATGATTTTCATGGTTCCAACAATGACTACCAAAGCAACAGATCTTAACCACACCAATGGAGCTGATTGGTTGGCTAACGAACCAAATTTAGCGCCGGAAAGGTGGGGAAGAGGAGGAAAAAAATCACCTTTTGACCCTTGCCCGGAAGGCTGGAGAATCCCAGACTTAACAGGTGTGGCCAATACAAGTGTAGGTTCAAGTCCTTTTTATAAGCCAACAACGGGAATCAGTATTCCTAACAATTATGGAGGAACAAGAATCAACAGAACGCCGTATAGTTCTGCTGCAATTGGTTACTTATTCGCGAACCCTACATATAATATAGGAAGTTTTGTGAATTCTGGAGTTAGAGGTGGCAGAAATACAATAGAAGCCTCTCCTGCTGCTCCGGATTTCAATTTGATTGATTACACGTATGGTGGTTTTTGGTTAGGAGGTCTTAACTCAAATTACACAGGAAGAGCATTAAGAGTAGAGATCCAGAATAATGGAGATTATCTTACCGCGTTTAGCAGTAATTCTGATCCATATTTTGCTCAAAGCTGTCGTTGTGTGAAAGTAAAATATGACGAAAATGGTAATGAGCTAGGTCCAATTCCAAGATTACAGGTTACAAATGCCACATCTGGAGAAGCTAAAACAGTTTTACCAAAATCTATCATCGAGGAAAAAGTAGCTCAAAACAAACTTGAGTTCTTCCCGAATCCTGTGAAGAGCATTCTGTACATCAAAGGAAATGATAAAGCTAAAGATTACTATTATCAGATCTATAACATGTCCGGACAACTTGTAAAATCAGGCAAATTTGAGAATGAACAGACCGATCTGTCTTCTCTTACGCAAGGAGCTTATCTCGTAAGAATCAATAACTCCGAAACTATTGTGAAAATTATTAAGGAATAATAATTGATATTCAGATTTTTTTTAATCGCCTCAGCCTTGAGGCGGTTTTTTTAGTACAATTAAGAATATATTAATTTTAAAATTTCATTTTAGTCTTAATTGTTTGTATTTTTATATCTAAATTTTAGATGATTTAAATTATCAAAAACATAATATTTTAACAGAAAAATCTGTGAAACCCACTCATTCCGAAGTTTTCACATGATTTTAAGCATATTTTAATATTAAACTTTGTTAAAACTAATTGCGATTAAAACAAAAATTATATTTTTGCATGATTATTGATTTAATCTATTGAATTTGAAAATAATTTAAACGAAATAAATAATTAAACCTTTTTTAAATTTTAATTTATGTCACAATCGTACGAAGTTATTTTCGAAAACAATAAAAAATGGGTAGAATCAAAAGTTGCCAATGATCCAACGTTCTTCGAAGAATTAGCCAAAACTCAAAATCCGGATTTCCTGTATATTGGATGTTCAGACAGCAGAGTAACAGCAGAAGAATTAATGGGAACGCAGCCGGGCGAAGTTTTCGTAACAAGAAACATTGCCAATGTAGTTAATACTTTAGACATGAGCTCAACAGCAGTAATTCAATACGCCGTAGAACATTTGAAAGTAAAACACATTATCGTTTGCGGACATTACAACTGTGGTGGTGTAAAAGCTGCGATGACTCCTCAGGATCTGGGATTATTGAATCCTTGGCTGAGAAATATTCGTGATGTTTACAGATTGCACCAAGCCGAGCTTGATTCTATTGCAGATGAGGGTAAACGTTATGACAGATTGGTAGAACTTAATGTTCAGGAGCAGTGCATCAACGTAATTAAAATGGCCTGTGTGCAGGAAAGATACATCTTAGAAGAGTATCCTGTGGTTCACGGCTGGGTTTTCGACCTTAGAACGGGTAAAATTATTGATTTGGAGATCGACTTTGAAAAAATCTTAAAGGACATCCAAAAAATCTATAACCTTACAAGTTCTGATTGGGTAATGAGTAAAAAGAAAAGTTAAATAACTTTCTAAAATTTTAGGGATGAAATTCTGGAGTATTATTGTTTTAACGTTTTTCCTGAACTTTACAGCGCTGCCGAGCATTGCTGCAGTTTTCGGTTGGGAATTACAGAGAACCAATATTATCATCAACGAAGAAGAACCCCACTCTCATCCCACCTCTTTTACTGTTTACGAAAAAACACTTCCAAAGACTTTAAATGTATTCGATTACGTAAAGTTTTTTGAGCCTGATCTTTCAGGCAGATCTTTTGTGCTGATAGATGATGACTTTCATCTGTCACCATTACTTACCATATTTTCTCCACCTCCGGAAGCTAATTTTTAAGTTTAGCTAGTTTTTTTAATAGTATTCATATCAATTTTTGGTATTGAATCGACACGTGCTTTAAAAATTAAATTTCCAATCTTTATAACTGATCATTTCACAGCCGATCAGCTATATCACAGCATTTTCATATCATGAAAAACACATCATTAATAGGAGGAATTAAGGAGAATTTCCCTTCAGGACTCGTTGTATTTTTAGTTGCACTTCCGTTATGTTTAGGAATTGCATTAGCATCAGGAGCTCCACCCTTATCCGGCGTTATCGCAGGTATCGTAGGTGGTTTAGTAGTAGGAACGATGAGTAACTCGAATATTTCGGTTTCCGGTCCCGCTGCAGGTCTTACAGCCATTGTATTAACAGCAATTACAGATCTTGGCGCATTTGAACTTTTTCTTTGCGCAGGGATGATTGCAGGACTTATTCAGCTGATTTTAGGATTCGTAAGAGCAGGAAGTATTTCAAATTACTTTCCAAATAATGTAATTGAAGGAATGCTTGCCGCAATCGGGATCATCATTATTTTAAAACAGATTCCACATGCATTGGGATTTGATAAAGATTATGAAGGTCATGAATCAATCTTTGATAACGGACTCAACTTCGGTTACTTTACAGAACTTTTCGGAGCTATTCATCCGGGAGCTATTGTGGTAACATTAGTTTCCATCGGAATTCTTTTGGCTTGGGATAAAATTCCAACATTAAAAAGAATGAAAATGCTTCCCGGAGCTTTGGTTGCCGTAGTTGCAGGTATTTTACTGAACGAATTTTTCAAAATGACAGGAAGTTCATTGGCGATTGTTCCTCAACATTTGGTTGTTTTGCCAATTCCACAGTCTCTTGATGATTTTAAAAATTTGATCATTACGCCTGACCTTAACGGATTTACCAATCCAAAAGTATGGATCGTAGGCGCAACGATTGCTATTGTAGCTTCTATTGAAACCTTACTTTGTATCGAAGCATCCGACAGATTAGACCAACAAAGAAGAATTACAGACACCAACCTTGAACTAAAAGCTCAGGGAATCGGAAATCTGATAAGTTCATTCATTGGCGGACTTCCGATGACTTCAGTTGTGGTAAGAAGTTCTGCGAATGCAAATGCGGGTGCGACATCAAAACTTTCAGCGATCATTCATGGAGTTCTTTTATTAATTTGTGTACTTACAATTCCAATGATTTTGAATTTAATTCCATTGGCTACGTTGGCTGCTGTGTTGCTTTTAGTTGGTTATAAATTAGCGAAACCGGCAACATTCAAGCATTTCTGGCATTTAGGAAAGTTCCAGTTTATTCCTTTCGTTGCGACTGTTGTAGCTGTTGTTGCAACAGATCTATTAAAAGGTGTTGGAATTGGTTTGGCGATCTCAGTTTTCTACATTTTACAGGGAAATATGAAGAGAGCTTACTATCTGAGCAGAGAAAAACTGAATGATGCAGATGGAATTAATATCAAATTAGCTGAGGAAGTTTCATTTTTAAATAAAGCAGCTATTAAAAAGACTTTAAGAAATATTAAACCTAATTCTACGGTAATCATCGATGCCCGAGGAACTTCATACATTGCGACAGATGTATTGGAAATGATTCAGGATTTCGCGAATATCAGGGCGAAAGAAGAAGATATCAATGTAGAACTTTTAGGCTTTAAAACTTCTTACAAAGATTATGAGACCGATGAGGATTCTCATATTATAATTACACACAGAAGAGCAATGTAAGCTCATTTATAAACAAATATTTTTTTTAACTTTAAAATAAAATTCAAATAAACATATCATATGAAAGCACATACATCCGAAACTCAGTCAACCATTACTCCTGAAAAAGCGTTAAATTTTCTAAAAGAAGGAAACCAAAGATTTGTAAATAATCTGAAGGCAAACAGAGATCTTTTGGAGCAGGTAAATGCTACGCGTGAAGGACAGTGGCCTTTTGCAGTGGTTTTAAGCTGTATTGACAGCCGTACTTCTGCGGAACTTATCTTCGATCAAGGACTGGGAGATGTTTTCAGTATTAGAATTGCAGGTAATTTTGTGAATCAGGATATTTTAGGTTCAATGGAATTTGGCTGTAATGTTGCAGGTTCTAAGCTTGTTGTAGTTTTAGGTCATACAAAATGTGGCGCTTTGAAAGGCGGTCTGGATGCAGCACAAATTGAAGGATTGGGAATGGATAACTTGAATCATTTAATTAATCATTTCGATCCGATCATCAATGAAATCATCGAAGAAGGAGAAGAACGTTCATCAAAAAACAGTGCTCTTTTGGAAAGATTGAATCAGCAAAATGTAAAAAGCGCAATTGAAGATATCCGTAAGCAAAGTTCAACCCTTACAAGACTTGAGGAAGAAGGTAAAATCAAAATAGTTGGAGCGAACTATGATGTTGAAACCGGAGTTGTAAATTGGTTGTAGGACATTTAGCCACAATTATATAGTTAGTTAATTTTTAGATTATATTTTGAAAAAGACCACCGATGTTTTTCGGTGGTCTTTTATTATTTTGAGTGAATATCTTAATTTTATTCCTGCAGATTTACACAGATGATTGTGCTTATTGGGAATTTATGTTTTGGCTAAAGCTGATTTTGATAGATGATATTTTTAAACGGGCTAAAGCCCGTTTCTATTGATGCCCCCGTTCCTAACAAGAAAATTACTTTCCGTTAAAAGCAGACATTGTATTATTAATTCCGGCAAAAACGAATGATAGACAAGCTTTAGAGAATTTTTCGATTCTTTCGGGCAGTTTTTCGGCTTCTTCTTCGTTCCATGTTCCGAGAACGTAGTCGACTTGTCTTCCTTCTGAAAACTCAGCAGAGATCCCAAAACGAAGTCTTGCGTAATTTTGTGTCTGTAGGACTTCATTAATATTTTTAAGTCCGTTATGACCTGCATCTGAGCCTTTCATCTTCATTCTCAACATTCCAAAAGGCAACACAAGATCATCGGTAACAATCATTACATTTTCTAAAGGAATATTTTCTTTCTGCATCCAAAATTTCACAGCATTTCCGGAAAGGTTCATGTAAGTATCAGGCTTTAAAACCAATACTTTTCTGCCTTTATATTTGCCTTCTGCCATCCATCCGAAGTTGGTGGTGTTGAATGATGCTTCCAGTGTTTCGGCTATTTTTTCGGCTACTTTAAATCCTATATTGTGACGTGTATTTTCATATTCAGGGCCTTTATTTCCAAGACCAACGATTAAATATTTCATTGAGAAATTTTTTGCAAAATTAAGAGATAAAAAATAAAAAACTCAATCCGGTGAAGAATTGAGTTTAAATATTATTAAAAAAATTATTTCTTATAAAGGTTTATAAATAAAATTGATCCCAAATCCTTTCTTAACATAAGTCTGCGGATCGTAGTTGTAATCTGTAGAGAATACTGTTGGAGCCGGAATTGGCAACGAAAGATCTGTTACCGAAATTCTTTTAGGACTGTTTGGAGAAAGCATTAAACTTCTTATATCCTTGTAATTAGTCGAAATAAGTGCAGACACTTTATAAGCAACAGGTAATAATGTATAAGCGCTTATCTGAGTATCATAGTTTGAATATGCATAACCCAGTTTTTGAGTTGGTGCTCCATATACTATTCCTGTTGTTCCTGTCATTGGACCATAATATTTTACGGCTTTAGAGATATTATCTCCTACATATTCGTACCCTACTTTTGTATATTTCGTATAAGCAAAAGGAGTTCCTGAAACATCATCACCATTTCTCATAATGATAGAATCAAGCTTAGCTGTTGATCCATTATATTTTAAGGTAAAAATACTTTTCGTTTTCTTGAAAAGAGCTTTTATTCCTAAAACTGCAGGAGGAATCGGAGCATCTCTTCTGTAAATAGAACGATTTTCTGAGATAGACTCTAATCTTCCCGTGTTACCATACGTAAACAACTGAGAAAATGAGATACTGTCTTTCTCAAGTTTTCCATTTCCATCCATATCAAGGAAACCACGGAAATTGATCGTACTTACCTTATCACCACTGAACATTACATCTGTAATAGATGCGCTATCTGTAATTACTTTAGATAAAAGCAATCCGTTATAATGATATTCGGCAATCGTATCGGCATCTGTAATTTCTCGGTACAATGCTCTCGGGCCTATTAAGCCACTATTGTTATTTATATCTACTAATGGATCTCCATTTTCATCCAACATATCTTTACAAGAATGTATTGCAGTAAAACCTGCCAATAGTAAAACAAAATAGAAAAGTCGTTTCATTCCTTAAGGGGGATTATTTATTTTCCCAAAAATATAATTTTTTTTTGAATAAAAAGCATATATCTCCCTACATTATAATAAAACTAATAATTTATACCGTTCTTATAACGCTTTATAAACATAACTGGCTGAGTTAGTCTGATCTGAAATAGGATAATTCTGAGTATCATACTGATACGTTAAATTAACCGAAATTGCAGGCGCAGGCGCAGGATATGCAAAATTAAGGTTCCCAACGTTGTTTGCAGATAAATTATAGAAATTAGCAGGATGTATCAAGCTATACATCAAGAAAAATGTTTTAGGAAGCGTTGTATAAGGATTAATCTTCGAATCATAATTCGTAAAATTGAACGTAGTTGCCAATGAAGAACCCGCCTGCGGATTTCCGCTACTGTCCGTTACTCCCATTACAGAAACTACTTTTGTGATGTTATCACCAGAATAGGTTAATGTATTTTCCGTAAAATGAGTATAAGTAGGCGTCACCGTTCCTATTTTTTTCTTCTCCATGATCTTTGTGATCTTTCCTGCAGAATCATAAGTGTAGAAATAATCACTGTTTCCTATAATTGTAGATCCCGTTAGCATATTAGATGTAGTTCCGGAAATTCTTCCGTTCACGTCATAGGTAATATTAAATTCATAGCCTGGACTATTACTTGCCGTACCTACAAACTTCACTTTAGACATTTTTGTTCCAGTGTATGTTGGTGTACCCGTAAAGAAAGAATTTGGAGCACTTGCATCTGTAAATATACCTTTTTCCAGAACTCCAGCTGTTGTAATAAATTCCTGTTGGGTATTACCTCCACTAATGATTTTACTTAAAATTCTTGGCCCTGTAATCGTTGGTGTTCCACCGTTATTGTTTGTGTTGGTTGTTTTATTTTGATTGATGGGATCATCTGTTGTGTTGTCACAAGACACCAGAAATCCGAAAGCAAGCCCTAGAAGAGCTTTAAAAAGAAAGTTTTTACTCATGGTTAATGATTTTAATGAGCCCAAATATAATTTATTTTCATAAAATAATAGACTAAAAATCACATATTCATAAAAGTTATTATTTAAACCAAAAAAAAATCTAAAAACTTGCGCCTTTAGATTTACAATTACTATTTATTCTGAAAAATTAAAACGGCTGCAATACTGATGTTGTTAATACAGATAGTGACATATCTGAATTTAAAAATTCTGTATTAACGGCTCTTCCGATTCCTAACGTTCCACCATTTAAATTTCTTTTTGTGCAGGCAGCTTTTACGGTGTACCCATTTTTTATATCAATATTGGTAAGCGTTGCATTAAGGTTAAAGATTTTATTGGTACCATCTGCTCCTAAAATGACGTCTGTTCTTACTGCTTTCAATTTGTTATCAACAAAAATTCCACAGGCAAAACTTATTGACGCATTAGCGTTAGTCGTATTAGCATTAACGGTTTTTTGAGCAGTAGTCTGGAATGTAAATGTTACTTTATTCGTTGTATTGGTAACGGAAAAAGTGGTCACGGTTCCTGTTAAGACCGTCCAGTTTGCAGTAATATCCATATTTTCTGGATAAGGACTTATAGCTCCGTTATTTCCAGTGAATCCTACCCCAATCTTATCAAAAGTGGAGTTCATAGAAAAAAGAGACATACTCCCCATTCCGTCGGCTACTTTTACATTTTTCCAATCGTTGACATTTAAGCTAGCATTATTGTGAAATATAGTTCCTTTTGCTCCTGCAGTTCCTTTCGTTGCAGATGAAGCTCCGATTCTTATTTCTTTTCCCACATTCAGATCACCATTTACATCCAGAGTATTAACTGGTGTAGGTGTATTGATGCCAACTTGAGCATTGGAAAATATTGCGAGGAAAAATAAGTTTATTAATAATAGTTTTTTCATGATTTAGTTTGTTATCGCATTAAATACCTGTGGAACCTCATAAACATCAACTTTAAATGACGATTGAGAGATGAAAGAATCAATATTATTAGAAACACTGGTTCCTATACCTAATGTTATGCCCGCAGGTACGTTATAGGATTTTAGTCTTGAGCAAGCTACACCCACTGAATGTGCTCCTTTTGTAAGGTTTTGAGCAAGACCGATCTGGTTATGGGTAAGGAAAGGATTTGTTGAGTTAACTGCTTTCAGGTTTCCTTGTCTTAGATTGACTAATTTATCATCAACAAAAATTCCGCATGCATAATCAATTGATGTATCTGTAGTTCCTACAGTTGCAAAGTTGGCCTGAATTACCGTTTCAAACTGGAAGTAAGTTTTACTTTCCGTACTGTATACATTAAATGTCTGAGATAATCCCGGAATCTTTTTGAACTGACTGAAATTACTAATGTTACTGTTTTTCGTAAAAGAAGCAGATCTTGATGCAATCGTAGGTTCTTCTGAAGAGGTGAAGGTTGTACCCACCCTATCAGAAAAAGAGTTATTATAAATTAAATAAAATTTATTTGTTTCATAATCAGGAATACGAAGAGACTTCCATGTAGGTGCAAGTCCTGCACCCTGTGAAACCAAGAGTTGATCATCTCTTCCTTCTGAAAGCTTACTGTCTGCAGCATTCAGAACGACTAATTTACCTCTAAGGTTAATGTTTCCATTGACATCTAAAATTGCTTTCGGTGTAGGAGTAGCTACTCCCACTTGAGCAGAAAGAGATAACCCTATTGTTGAGAATAGGATAAATAATATATTTTTCATTGATTAGTTTACTTTGTAGGTTATAAATTCGATAAGATCTATTTTAAATGCAGATTCTAAAGTAAATGCATTAGAAAGATTACTGTTGCTTGCCACACTTCGCCCAATAGCAAACTGAGCATTTAAGTTTGATGCATTAATTTTCCTGCATGCAACCTCAACCTTGTGTACACCTACCGGAACGTCTGGTTCCGTATAATTCAATGTAAAAATATAATCCTGGATACCATTTTTTTCAGAATTATTGTTGGAAGAAATTTTGTCCGGACGTATCGCTACAAGCTTACTGTTTCTGAAAATTCCGCAAGTAAAGCTTACATTCTGAGATGCATCTGCTACTGAAGATTTCATTTCAACCCCGGTCTGGAATTGATACGTAAGTCTGTTTAGCCCGTTTTTAATCGTAAAATTATTCTCAAGGCCGGTAATTTTAACCCATTTTCCTTTACTAGAATCAGTGATATCATCACCAACACTGTTTTTATAAACACTGTCTCCCAAGACTCCGTTAGAAAGAATAGTAATACCTGCTTGATCCGATGACAAATACGAATTGGTTAATTTGTACTGCCCTTCCTCCATAAAGGAGACATTATTCAATGATTTCCATTGAGGAGAGATCCCATCTCCCTGAGAAACCAAAACTTGGCCATTTACCCCGGCATTCCCGACCTGGGTTGAAGTACCTGCCATTCTAAGTTCTTTTCTTAAGGTGGTTTTCCCGTTGACATCGAGAGTTGCTTGGGGAGTACTAATCCCAACGCCCACCTGTGCGTGAGTATAGACTGACAATAGTCCGACTACGCATAAATACATATTTTTTTTCATAATAAGGACTGCAAAGGTAAAGAAAAAAATCCCTTTAAAAGTCCACATATATTACGTAAATCAATAGAAACAAGCGATTTACA
Source organism: Chryseobacterium glaciei (assembly GCF_001648155.1). Lineage (NCBI taxonomy): Bacteria > Pseudomonadati > Bacteroidota > Flavobacteriia > Flavobacteriales > Weeksellaceae > Chryseobacterium > Chryseobacterium glaciei. The sequence continues at coordinate 1,771,908 of NZ_CP015199.1, forward strand.
AGATATTTTTAACCTATAAAAAAGTGGAATTATTTCATTTTTAGTTGAATTAACTCCTTTTTTTCTGTGTCAATTTTATACCATAATTCACCTTAAAGATATTTATTGTGTTATATTTTATCAACAAAAGGTGATTTTATTACATACAGATATTCTCCATCAGATATACTTCTGTGGCATTTTTATATTAATCGAAAATAGTGGGATTGAACTAATCTTTAAAGTAAATTAATCTTAAAAATTTCTCTTTAAACAGTGAAAAATAGAGCGTTTATTCTTGTAATTTTCTAAGAGTCAGGAATAAAAAATTCTACGTTAATTTAATATTATTTTAATAAAAATTTTTGTTCATTTTGTTAATACCTGACGAATGTCATCTATAAAATAAATATTTCAACAAATTCTACTGATTTTCACTATTGAAAACATCGAATCTGTTGAAATATACTACTTTGCTTCAAATTTGATCAATTTGAGACAATATAATTTTTCCCTTTAAATGGAATTAATTTTCATTTTTTAAAATTGATCTTAGTAGATAATTCACCTCATCGACATTTATTATGCTATCTTTTCTCATCATTAGGTGATTTCCATCCTTACTTACTTTCTCCTTCAATTGGGCTTCCGCAGGATTTAAAGTTAGATAGTTAATAATATTTTTAAACTTACTTGTCTGGTAGAATTTGTCTTGAGGGTTAGCCGGGAAGTACCCTAAAAACACCCCATTTTTCATGACAATCTTTTCAAAACCAATATCTGAAGCGAGCCATTTTAGAGCCACACTCTTTAATAAATTAATAGCTTCATTGGGTAAATTTCCAAAACGGTCGATTAATTCTGTTTCAAATTTTTGTAGATCTGCCTCATTTCCAATTTCCGCGAGCTTCTGATAAAGTAACAATCGTTCTTCAGTATTAGAGATATAAAAGTCGGGAAGCATTAATTCCAGATCGGTATCAATGTTGACATCTTTTACAGATTTAAAGAGCTTATTTCGATCTTCTTCATTATCAAATAAATCTTCAAAATCTTTATCGTCTTTCAGTTCTTCCAGCGCTTCCTGCATTAATTTTTGATAGGTTTCAAAGCCCATTTCATTAATAAATCCACTTTGTTCGGCACCTAATAAATCTCCTGCTCCACGAATTTCCAAATCTTTCATCGCAATCTGGAAACCACTTCCAAGATCCGAAAACTGCTCAATCGCTTCCAAACGTTTTCTTGCATCTGCAGTCATCATATCATAAGGCGGAGTGATCAAATAACAAAATGCTTTTCTGTTGCTTCGTCCTACCCTTCCTCTCATCTGGTGAAGATCTGCCATCCCGAATCGCTGAGCATCATTAATAAAAATGGTATTCGCATTCGGAACGTCTACTCCACTTTCAACAATTGTTGTGGAAACCAGAACGTCATATTTACCTTCCATGAAATCAAGAACATTCTTTTCGAGCTGCTTTCCTTCCATTTGACCATGACCGATGATTACTCTTGCATCAGGAACCAACCTTTGGATTAATCCGGCAATATCTTTAAGGTTTTCAATTCTATTATTAATAAAATAAACCTGTCCGTCTCTTTGCAATTCATAAGAAACTGCATCACGAATTATTTCTTCATTAAAACCAACAAGCTGTGTATCTACAGGCTGTCTGTTTGGCGGTGGAGTTTTAATTACCGATAAATCTCGTGCAGCCATCAATGAAAACTGTAATGTTCTCGGAATTGGTGTTGCCGTTAAGGTCAATGTATCAACATTACTTTTTAAAGTCTTCAATTTATCTTTTACCGAAACTCCGAATTTATGCTCTTCATCAATAATTAATAAACCTAAATCTTTAAACTTAACACTTGCGCTTGCCAATTGATGCGTTCCTATTATAATATCGACTTTCCCTTTCTTTAAAGCGTCCAATGTTTCAGATTTTTGTTTTGCCGTTCTGAAACGGTTGACATAATCTACATTTACCGGAAAATCTTTTAACCTTTCTTTAAAACTTCTGTAATGTTGAAAGGCCAAAATCGTTGTTGGAACTAAAATCGCAACCTGCTTCCCATCTGTCGCCGCTTTGAAAGCAGCACGAACAGCAACTTCTGTTTTACCGAAACCTACATCTCCGCAGACTAACCTGTCCATTACAGTATCGGCTTCCATATCTTTTTTTACGTCAATGGTTGCTTTTTCCTGATCGGGAGTATCTTCATAAATAAAACTTGCTTCCAGCTCATTTTGAAGGTAAGAATCTGGTGTAAAAGCGAAACCTTTTGCCGTTTTTCTTTCAGCATATAATCTGATAAGGTCGAAAGCAATCTGTTTTACCTTAGCTTTTGTTTTTTGTTTTAATGATTTCCAGGCGGGCGATCCCAACTTGCTTAGAACAATTTCTTTTCCGTCCGGCCCATTGAATTTTGAAATCTTATGAAGTGAATGAATACTTACATATAATAAGTCTCCATTTTTATAAGTCAGTTTAAAACATTCCTGAATTTTACCGTCATTATTCACCTTTACCAATCCCATGAATTTTCCAATTCCGTGATCGATGTGAGCAATGTAATCTCCAATTTTCAGAGACATCAGATCTTTTAGGGTAAGCTGTTCAGATTTTGCGAAGTTGTTTTTCGCTTTATATCTTTGGTAACGGTCGAATATCTGGTGATCTGTGTAGACCAAAAGCTTGTGGTCGTTATCTACAAATCCTTCATGAAGTTCAGATTTAAAGCTTTTAAAAGGTACTTCATGCTCCAGTTCTTCAAAAATAGATTCGAGTCTTTCTTTTTGCTTTTCTGTAGAGAAAGAAATCCAGGTTTCGAAACCTTCACCTTGTTTCTCTTCTAAATCTTCAATTAATAATTCAAAGTTTTTATGAAAAGTTGGTTGTGAAGTCTGCTCAATTTTAACCTCAGAAATATCTTTTAAACCTTCAATCGAAACACTGCTGAAATCAACTGTTTTAAATTTTTTATAATCAAACAAAAATTCCTGATCAGAAATAAATAATTCCTGTGGCGCTCTGTGAGCTATATCTTTACTTAATGTTTCAAATTTTTCCAGAGACTTTTCGTAGAATGATTTAATTCTCTGAAGTCCTACAACTCCATTTTTAGAAACAACAAAACTCTCTTTCGGCAATAATTGAAGCAAAGAAACTCTGGTTCCTGAAACTGAAAAGTTCATATTGGAAACCAATTGTAATTCTTTAACTTTCTCGATGGAAAGCTGGGTTTCAATATCAAAAGTTTTTATGCTTTCAACCTCATTTCCAAAAAAAGTTACACGGTAAGGCTTTTCGTAAGAATAAGAAAAAACGTCTACAATTCCTCCTCTCACAGAAAATTCGCCCGGTTCGGAAACAAAATCCGTCTGTTGGAAATTGTAATGCGTAAGTAATTCATCCACAAAATCAAAGTCAAGCTGGTCGCCCACTTTGATCTGATGAGAAATTGCTTTAAAATCTTCTTTCTTTAAAACCTTTTCCGATAAAGCCCCGGAATAAGCAACAATAACTTTCGGAGATCTGCCTGAATTTATTTTATTTAGAACCTCAGTTCTTAAAACCAAATTGGCATTCTGCGTTTTTTCAACCTGATAAGGCTCAAGATGAGTTGCAGGGAAATACAAAACCTTCTCTTTTCCCAGCAGATCTTCCAGTTCTGTATTGATGTATAAAGCATCTTCCTTATCATCAACTACATAAAGAATTGTATGTTTTTGCGTTAAGAAAAGTTCTGCTACAAAAATAGAACCCGAAGATCCTGCACTTCCTCTTACAGAAATGTGTTGATTATTTTCCAGTTGAGTAAAAATTTCTTTTCCAAATTCCTTTTTCAGTAAATCCGGAAGAAACTTTTCGTTGATTGTTTTTAACTGCATAAATAGTAATGGTGTAAAACGACAAAAGCGATTTCGGGAGTTTTCCGAAACCGTTTAAGACAACACAAATATAAGGATATTTTTTTCGACAATAAAAAATTGCGGATTACTCAAAATTTAAAATAAATAAGATAAAAATCATTAAATCTTAATTTTTTACTAAAAATTCTAATTAAAAGTTAAACTAATTCTATTATTTCCACTCGGCATAGAATTTGGCTAATCTACCTTACAAAACTCTTAAAGAAATAATATTATGAAAAAAGCAATTAAAATTTTAGGTATCTTTATATTGGTACTTGTCACGGCAATGTCATTCTCATCTTGTAGTGATGATGACGACCCAACAAACAATGATTTCTTCGCAGGAACATACAAGGGAAAGGTATCTTACAAAGATGGAAGTACAGATATTAACACCGACAACGGTAGCGTATTTGTAACAAAAATTGCGAGTGGTACAAAGTATAACTTCGCATTTTCGAACAGTATTCCTGATCTTAATGGGATCGAATTCAATCAAGAAGGTGATCATACATTAGTAATGATAGGATCAAACGGAACTTCTTACATAAGAATTGATAATAACGACTTGAAAATCGTATACATCAAGGATGGTAAAACCTGGACAGCCAACTGTACTCGTTAAACCAACTTTTCATACATATGTTAGGACCTGCTTTCGGAAACGGAAGCAGGTTTTGTTTTTTTAATAAAATACTTTAATATTTTTTTAATCTGTAATAAACTTTAGTTAAGTTTCTAAAAGTGAGTTTCTCAGTCCGATTTTTGCATAACTTTGATTCAAGAAAAACAAATAATACAATTATTATGAAAAAATTAATCACAGCAATGTCAATAGTATTAGGACTAGGATTTGCTACTGCTCAACAAACAGCTCCCGCAGCAGCTACCAAAGCTACTCATCAGGTAACAAAAACGGCTAAAACGGTAGATACAAAAGCTGCAAAAGTAGCAGATACTAAAATGGCAAAGCCTGCAGCTACCTCAACAACAGCTGTTAAAATGAAAAAAGACGGAACTCCTGACAAGAGATATAAAGAAAGTCAACATCTGAAAAAAGATGGTACCCCAGACAAAAGGTATAAGACAAACAAATAAACTCAACTTATAGTTGTTATTTTCATAATCAAATTTCGAAGAACCGATGATACTCATTCATCGGTTTTTTTATTTCATATTTCATTAAAATAGCATCAAATTATTTAGTTATTTATAAATTTGAACCATGTTAAACTTCCTAAAGAAAAATATAGCGCTGTCTTGGGCAAAAAAGCACGTCCGAAAGGCTGAAGAATTCAAGAAAAATGCAGAAAAAAACCAAGAAGATTTGCTTTTATCTTTAATAGAAACAGCAAAAAAAACGCTGTTTGGAAGAGAGCATGATTTTGAAAACATCCATTCTATTCAAGAATTTCAGGAAAAAGTTTCCGTTGCAGACTATGAAGATCTTAAACCTTACATTGAAAGAGTAAAAAAAGGTCAGGCCAATATTTTATGGACAGAAACTCCTGAGTATTTTGCAAAAACTTCTGGAACAACTTCAGGCGCAAAATATATTCCAATTTCTAAGGAAGGAATGCCATTTCAAATTGCCGGAGCTCAAAGCGCGTTATTCCATTATATTGCTCAGAAAAACAGCGCTGATTTTGTAAAAGGAAAAATGATTTTTTTACAGGGAAATCCCGAATTGGAAGAAGTTTTCGGGATAAAAACAGGACGACTTTCAGGAATTGTGGCTCATCACATTCCAAATTATCTTCAAAAAAACCGTTTACCGAGTTTAGAAACCAATATGATTGAAGATTGGGAAACTAAAGTCGATAAAATTGTTGAGGAAACAGAAAAAGAAAACATGACTTTGATCTCTGGAATTCCACCTTGGTTGATCATGTATTTTGAAAAATTAATTGAAAGAAACGGCAAAAAAATCAAACAACTTTTCCCAAACCTTCAACTTATCGTTACCGGCGGAGTTAATTATGAACCTTACCGCGATAAAATGGAAGAATTATTGGGTGGAAAAGTTGATATTATTCAAACATTTCCAGCTTCGGAGGGATTTTTTGCGTTTCAGGACGACTATAAAAAAGAAGGACTTTTACTTTTAACCAATCATGGAATTTTCTATGAATTTATTCCTTTAGAAGAATACGGAAAACCGAATGCGAAAAGATTAACCTTAAAAGAGGTTGAACTTAATAAAGATTATGCTTTAATTTTAACGACAAATTCAGGTTTGTGGGCGTATTCAATTGGTGATGTGGTAAGATTTATTGATAAAAATCCGCACAGAATTTTGGTAAGCGGAAGAACAAAGCATTTCACCTCAGCTTTCGGAGAACATGTGATTGCTTTTGAAGTTGAAGAAGCTATGAAAGCAACCGTAGAAAAATATCCCGCTCAAATCACGGAGTTCCATCTTGCTCCAGAGGTGAATCCTGCGGAAGGACTTCCCTATCATGAATGGTTTATAGAATTTGAAAAAGAGCCGGAAAATTTAGATTTATTTAAAAATGAACTTGATGAACAGCTCAGAAAACGAAATACTTACTATGATGATTTGATCTCAGGAAATATTCTCCAAAAACTTCATATCAGCAGATTAAAAAAGAATGCTTTTCATGAATATGCAAAATCTCAGGGGAAATTGGGCGGTCAAAATAAAACACCAAGACTGGCAAATGACAGAAAAATAGCAGATTTATTAGAAATCTATAAATTTTAAACACATTTTTTTGATTCCGGAAACATATATTCGAAAAAAATTATAAATTTGGAAAACTAAAAAATTAGAATGAAAGCATCTGTACTTTTAAAATCATCTTTGTTAACGTCTTTATTTGTAATTTCTTCTTGTGCAACTACAAAATACTCAGAAGACATTTCTAAGAATAATTATTCTAACCTTGAAGCAGGAAAAATGTATGTGGTTAAAATGAAAGACGGTTCTAAAAATCAAAAAATGTTGTTCCGTAACGTAGATGGCGACAACCTTATTGGTACAGCTGGAAAAAAAGACAGCACAGAGGTTATCATTCCAAAATCTAACGTAGCTTCAGTAAGAGACAGTAGAAAGGCAAGAATTACTGCAGGAGCTGTTGTGATTGGTGCGGCAGGTGTTGCGGCATTGGTTTTAAGTTCTTCAAGAGCTGACTAAAATAGATTTTATCTTTCAGCTTCTATTTGATTTATCATTTAAAAAATCATAATATCACTAGCCTTAAATGAATATTTAGGGCTATTTTTGTGAATGATTTCGTTTACCCCGCTAAAAACATTGCAAAATGTTGAATTCAGGAATCTTCTTACAGGAAGATTTTTTATTGTTTTAGCCTTTAGAATGCTCGCTACTTTACTTGGATGGTGGGTGTATCAATTAACAAAAGATCCGTTTTCCATTGGTTTGATCGGTCTTTCGGAAGTAATTCCGGCCGTAAGCTGTGCTTTGTACGCTGGCCATGTTATTGATATGAATGAAAAAAAGAGGCTTTTACTCATTTGTAATTACGCTTATTTTTTTCTGATCGGATTATTGCTTATTCCGGCTTTTCTGAATGTACAAATGCATTTTACAGGACATCAAATTACCTATTTTATCTACGCTGTTATTTTCTTTACGGGGATTGCAAGAGCTTTTATTGGACCAATCGTTCCTTCGATGATTCCAAAAATTGTTAAAAAAGATAACCTTCCCAATGCTGTAACTTTAAATCAGGCAACTTTCTTAATATCATCTGTTTGCGGACATGCCATTGGAGGATTTCTTATTGGTTATTTTGGAGTAAAATGGACATTAGTTGTTATCATTTCATTAATAATTTTCGCTTCAATATTTTTCTGGCAATTAAAAAAACAATACTCTGAACACAAAAAAGAAGAAGTAAATGTGGTGGAAAGTATGCGTGAAGGAATCTCTTACATCTTTAAAACCAAGGAAATACTAGGTGCATTATGCCTTGATATGTTCGCCGTTCTTTTCGGTGGCGCTGTTGCAATGATCCCTGTATTTGCTACTGATATTCTTAAATCAGGTGCTGAAGGTTTCGGATTATTAAATGCTGCCTCAGATATTGGCTCTATGTGTATTATAATAACTTTATCTATTATTCCGTTAAGAAAAAACCAAGGGAAAGTATTGCTTGGAGTGGTAACGGGATTTGGATTATGCATTATAGGTTTTGGATTATCTCATATGTATTGGCTTTCGTTCATGTTCTTAGTATTAAGCGGAATGCTTGACGGAATTTCGGTAGTGATAAGAGGAACAATTGTTCAGTTGAAAACCCCAGACCACATCAGAGGACGTGTTTTAAGTGTAAATTCTATTTTCATCATGTCGAGCAACGAAATGGGACAGTTTGAAAGTGGAGTTATGGCAAAATTACTAGGAGTAGTGCGCTCTGTAGTGTTTGGAGGAACAATGACGGTGCTTATAGCATTACTTGTGGGAACTACCAATTCTAAGCTTAGAAAAATGCAATATTAAACCAATATACCGCATTTCATTAAATATATAATAAAAACTTTAATTAAACGTTAATAATTTTTTATATTTGCTTTATAAAATTTCCCCTTTATGAAAAAACTTCTACTCATTTTTCTGATACCTTTATGTCAGATATTTTATGCACAAGAAGATTGTGCTACAGCTTTAGCTGTTTGTGGAAACTCAGGGTTTTCCTACACACCTTCCGGATTCGGAACACAGGAGCTTCCAGATGGGAACTGTGGTATTTATGTAGAAAAATACTCTGTTTGGTATAAATTTACAATTGCCACAGCAGGAACTCTAACTTTTGTAATTACTCCTTTAACAACAGCAGCAACAGATTATGACTTTTACGTTTGGGGACCAAATGTGAATTGTGCTACTAAAGGAAACACTATTAGATGCTCGACTCCCTATACAAGCGGGGCTACAGGTCTTAATATGACTTCAACAGATTTATATGATGGTGCCGGAACATCCGGTAACGGAGACGAATGGGTAAAATACATGGACGTTTTACCGGGTCAGACGTATTACCTTTTAGTAAATAACTATTCAGCTAATACCAACGGATTCTCTTTAACTTGGGGTGGAACAGCTACTTTGGCTTCTCCATTTAATGATCCTGCTCTTACTCCCAACCCGTTTATAGCACCTGGAACGCCTAACGCAAACCCGGCAAATCCAAATGAGGTAATTGTTTGTACAAGTCCTGCAGTTTTTGATTTCAGTACTTTATCAGCGGGTATCGTTAATAACAATCCAAACTTTACTGTAACTTATCATACATCTCAAAATGATGCATTGTCTGGAGCGAGTCCAATCGTAACACCAATTACAGTTAACACAACAACGACGTACTATTACAGCATCCATTATACGGATCCTACAAACCCTGCTAACCCGATCAACTCCTGTAGGCAGATAGGTACGTTTAAATTTAAACTCGGAAATATTACTGCTAATGATGTTACAATGAATGCTTGTAACAACAATAATGCAGGTATTGCAACATATGATCTTACTTCTACAGCTTTAGCCGTATTGAATGATCCTACTGCGACCCAGAAGTATTACCCGACAATGGCAGATCTTAATGCAGGAACTAATGAAATTACAAATCCTGCGAACTATGTATCTTCAACAGGTGTAGTGTATGTAAAAGTAACAACTCCTCAGGGTTGTGCCGATACCGCTACGATAACATTGAACTTCTTCCCGGTTGTCATTGTAAATGATGCAACATTAAGAGCTTGTTTTATTGAAACGAATCCTTCAACAGGTTTATTCAATCTTACCAACGCTTCGGTTACAACACAAGGAGGTATAACTAAAAAATATTATCCATCTTTAACAGATGCAATAAACGGTACAAATGAAATTAACCCTACAACGGCAGCGGCATATATCGCTCCAAATGGTGTAATTTACATTAAAGTAACAAACGGAAACAACTGTTACGCTATAGCTAAGGTGACTCTAATTGTAATTCCTCCAGTTTATTCTACGGTGTTACAAGACAAGATCATCTGTATGGAAGACAAGACTACACTAGATGCAGGTCCAGGATTCAATGCATACGAATGGAGCACAGGAGCTACCACTCAATCTATCAGCAACGTAGGGGTTGGAACTTATTGGGTGAAATTGAAAACAGGAGACTGTACAGCAATTCAAACGGTTAAAATTTATCCTTCTGAGCAACCTGTAATCTCTACAATTGATATTTCAACTACTACTGTTACAGTGTATGTTGTGGCTGGAACTGCTCCATATAAATATTCAATGGACAATATCAACTGGCAAGATTCTAACGTTTTCGCCAATGTACCAAGAGGTAACAATACGGTATATGTAAAAGATTCATACGACTGTGAGCCTATTCATGTTGAAATTGTAGTTCCAAATCTTATCAACGTGATCACTCCAAACGGAGATGGTGTAAATGATGTGATTGATTATTCTGCATTAGCAAATAAGCAAAATCTTATATTCAACATTTTTGACAGATACGGAACTAAGATCTTCCAGGCTGACAAAACGAATGGCTATAAATGGGACGGTACTTCCAATGGTGGTAAAAAAGTTCCTACAGGAAATTACTGGTACTCTGTGACGTGGAATGAGACTGATAAAAAAAGCACTCCTTTCAAATACTCAGGATGGGTAATGGTTAAAAACAGAGAATAATTAATAATATATTAAGAAAAACCGCTTTTTCAAGCGGTTTTTTTTACTTCACGAATACTATATTCATATTTTGTTAATATTTTCGTTATTTTTGTTTCATAAAAAGTCAGTTAAAAATGAAAAAATACCTACTTCTTTTAATCTTATTTTTTTCGCAGCTATATTTCTCACAGTCGGATTGTATTACAGCGATCCCCGTATGTGGAAATTCTGATTTGTCCTATACATCTTTAGGTCATGGTGACGTTACGGAAGATCTTATGGGATGTCTTGCATCGGATGAAAACCACTCAGTTTGGTACACATTCACTATTGCAACTTCCGGAACTCTAACTTTCATGATCACACCAAACGTTAATGCAACGGATTATGATTTTGGTGTATATGGCCCGAATCAGACTTGTGGCGCATTAAGTCCTCCTATCAGATGTAACTACGATGGTACAGATGGTCCTACAGGATTAAGCTTAGCAATCACGCACCCTACTGTAACAGGTAGATTGAGTGGTTTCATGAACGTAGTTGCAGGCGAAACTTACTATCTTGTAGTAGATAACTGGGATGGTAGTACAGACGGATTCTCTTTAACATGGGGAGGAACGGCTACTTTAACGTCTGCATTTACAGATCCTGCATTAACACCCAATCCTTTTGTACCGCCAGGTGTAGCAGGACCAACTCCAGACTCTCCACGCGAAATCTTGAGATGTGCGTTACCTACAACATTTGATTTTAGTACTTTAACTAATGCTATTATAAACGGTAATCAAAACTTTACGATTACTTATCATACTACAGGTAATGATGCTGTAACAGGTGACAATCCGATCACAGCTCCAATTACAGTAAACGCAGGAATAATATATTATTACCGAATAAAATATACTGATCCCGCGAACCCCACGAACCCTATTAATGGATGTTTCCAAACAGGAACCTTCAAATTTGTTCAGGGAAATATTACCGCCCGGGATGCCACAATATATGCCTGTAACAATAACAATATAGGTACGGGATTATTTAATTTGACAACAGCAGATGTTTATTCAGGTAATGTTACAAAAAAATATTACCCTACGATGGCTGATCTGAATGCCGGAACTAACGAAATTACAAACCCTGCAAACTATACTTCAGGAGAGAAAAAAATATTTGTAAAAGTAACCACAACAGATGGATGTTCTGATACTGCTGAAATCACATTAAAATTCTATCCTTTAGTAATAGTAACTGAAGCAAGCCTTGAGTCTTGTTATATTGAAACAGCTATCACAACTGCGGTATTCAATTTAACAACAGCAACCGTTTCTACGCTTACAAATCCACCTAAAAAATTCTATCCGACGTTAGCTAACGCAACAAGTGGAACGAATGAAATAGGAAATCCTACTATTTACATTGCTACAACAGGTTCTGTATATGTAAGAGTGTACAGTGCGGATGGATGTTATTCAATTGCTAAAATCAACCTTAAAGTTTTACCTCCAGTAAAATCAACTGTTCTAAAAGACAAAACAATCTGTCTTGAAGATAAAACGACTTTAGATGCAGGCGGAGGATTTGATGGATACGAATGGAGCACAGGAGCAACAACTCAATCTATCAGCAATGTAGGAGTTGGTGAATACTGGGTAAAACTGAAAACTGGAAAATGTTATACATTACAAGTAGTACATGTATATGCAACTCAACAACCTGTTATCTCAAGCATTGATATCACAAACAATACAATCACAGTAAACGTAAACGGCGGAACTGCACCTTACAAATACTCTTTAGACGGTATCACTTGGCAGGATTCTAATGTATTTTCAGATCTTCCAAGAGGAGAAGTAAAAGTATATGTAAAAGATTTCTACGACTGTAACCCTATCGATGTACAGGTAACTGTTCCTAATCTTCTTAACGCGATTACGCCAAACGGAGATAACAAAAATGATTTTATAGATTATTCTGCATTATCTTATAAGAAAAATCTACAGTTTATCGTTTACGACAGATACGGAAATAAGCTTTACACAGCCGATAAAACCAGAGATTACAGATGGGACGGTACAGCAAGCGGTAAGAAAATTCTTACAGGAACTTACTGGTACAGTATCTCTTGGAACGAAAATGACAAAAACAATACTCAAACAAAATATAGTGGATGGGTACTTGTAAAAAACAGAGAATAATTTAATTCTTATATATTTAAAAATCACCTCAATTTTGGGGTGATTTTTTTATTAACACAACCCGCCTTTTATTGATGGTATTTTAAAACAAATCTGGCGGAAAATGTTAGTTACTATTTTCAGATTATTTTTGAAATAACCTATCTTTGCACAATGGCGCAGAAAGAAACATTATCATCTCTTACCCACGGAAACTTCGCGAAAGAGTTGTCAATTGCTGATGGAAAAATGCCTCCTAATGCAGTAGATTTTGAAAGATTGGTTATCGGTACTTTTTTAATTGATAAAAAAGGGCTAGACCATTCCATTGACCTTCTTACTCCTGAAGTATTTTATGATCCGAGACATCAGGTGATTTTCACAGCCGTTCTAAAATTATACGAAGGAAACCATCCTGTTGATTTAATGACAGTTATTCAGGAACTTAAAAAGGAAGAGAAACTTCTTTTGGCGGGTGGTGATCACTATATTGTTGATCTTACGATGGGAGTCAGCTCCTCTGCGCATATTGAATATCACGTTCGTGTTATCCTTGAAAAATATATTTTAAGAAGTTTAATTAATGTTTCCGCCAACGTAATTGATTCGTCATACAAGGAATCTACCGACGTTTTTGAACTTTTAGATAAAGCCGAACAGTCATTCTTTGAGATCACCAACGGAACCATCAAAAAAGGTTTCGACACAGCAAACTCATTGGTAAAACAAGCGATTGAAACCATTAAATCCCTAAAAGACAAAGAAGGAATCTCCGGAGTACCTTCAGGATTTAGAGATATCGATAAAGAAACCGGGGGTTGGCAAAATTCCGACCTTATCATTATTGCTGCCCGTCCCGCGATGGGAAAAACAGCGTTTCTACTTTCGATGGCGAGAAATATTGCTGTAGGACATAAAATTCCGATGGTACTTTTCTCTCTGGAGATGGCGTCTGTACAGTTGATCACCAGAATGATCGCCTCTGAAACAAGAATTTCATCCGAAAAATTAAGAAAAGGAACTCTGGATGACGAAGAATGGCAAAGACTTTTCTCCAACGTTTCCGAGCTGGAAAATGCTCCGCTTTTTATTGATGAAACTCCTTCCCTTTCGATATTCGATTTCCGCGCAAAATGCCGAAGACTGGTAATGCAGCATGATGTAAAACTAATCATGGTCGATTATCTCCAACTGATGACAGCTGGTAGTGGTGGAAAAGGTGTTGGAAACCGTGAACAGGAAATTTCCATGATCTCACGTTCATTAAAAGCAATTGCAAAAGAATTAAATGTTCCTGTAATTGCACTTTCACAGCTTTCAAGAAGTGTGGAAACCCGTCCCGGAAAAAGACCTCAACTTTCAGATCTAAGGGAGTCCGGAGCGATTGAGCAGGATGCGGATATTGTGTCATTTATCTTCAGACCGGAATATTACAAAATTACTGTTTGGGATAATGATGATGAAGGACAGGAAACAACAACAGAAAACCAAGCCGAGCTTATTATTGCAAAACACAGAAATGGTGCTACAGCAGACGTTAGACTATCTTTCTTAAAACATTTTGCGAAATTTGGAGATATTGAACACGCGACAGGCGGAGGTTTCCCTTCTGATTTCGGCACACCTGAACCTAGTGGTTTTGATAAAATAAAAACGACCATTCAACCGGGTGCAGCATTTGACTTACCGGATAGTTCTAAACTTTCAGGTTCTTCGATGAATGACTTTGATGATGAAGATGATTTTCCTTTTTAAAATTTAAGGATAATTTTACTTATAAAGACTTTCATATTAAGTCCATATTTTTTTGACACTTAAGTATTTTAAGTTTAAAATAAAGCTCATTAAAGAACACTTAAGTTTTCAAAAATCTTTGATTTTTATCTTATTTGTACTTTTTATTTTTAAAGTAATAAACTCTAAAACTTAAGTGATCTAAAGTGTTTAAATAATAAAGCTTTTGTGGTTAATTATTTAAAAATTTCAAACGATTTTAATTTTTACATACAACAGATTTGAGAATCGAAATATACACAGACGGCGCCTGCAGCGGAAATCCCGGAAAAGGAGGTTACGGAATCGTCATGCGCGTACCTGAAAAAAATTATCAGAAAACTTTCTCAAAAGGCTTTCGTAAAACAACCAACAACAGAATGGAACTTCTGGCTGTCATTACAGCGTTGGAAAAATTAAAATCTCCCGACAACGACATTCACGTCTTCACCGATAGTAAATATGTATCTGACGCCATCAATCAAAACTGGATCGCCGGATGGATAAAAAGAGGCTGGAAAAATGTAAAAAACCCTGATCTCTGGAAAAAATTCATTGAACTTTACAATACCCACAAACCCAAAATGCACTGGATTAAAGGGCATGCAGGGCACTTTGAAAACGAGTTATGTGATAAATTAGCTGTTGCTGCCGCTGCTTCAGGCAATTTGGAGATTGATACCTATTTTGAATCTCTCGAAAACAACTCTCTCTTTTAATTTAATTTTAATAAATCTAAATTTAGGTTAACAATTTTAATTATTTCGCCACTCAAACTACTTTTTATTACAAAATAATCATTATTTTCTGTAAGATTAACATTGAATACATATTTATTGATTAGGATTTAATATCTTTACGCGTCTAATTTAAAGTGCGTTACTAAATGATAAAAAAACTACTCGCTTATTCTACTATTGTTTTTTCCAGCTTTTTCGGAAAAGCTTCTGCTCAAACGTATCAGCTCACAGGAAATCCTGTTACTACAACAGGATGGACAATGGTTTCTCCCACACAGGTAAACACTGATTTTATTCAGCTTACCCCGGATACGAACAACCAATCGGGATCTATAAGACTGAACGATCCAATCAACTTAAAATACTGTGATAAATGGAGGGTTGAATTTGATTTCAGAATGGACTCCAACCAAACCGCTAACGGAGATGGTCTTGCATTCTGGTATCTGGCAAATCCGCCTGTAGCAAGTGTATTAGGCTCAGGTCTTGGAGTTTCTCAAAATGCCGTTGGTTTAATTGTAGGATTCGACACTTACAACAACACAACTACCGCTGTAATGAGCAAAGTTCACGTTGCATACGGGCAGGTTGTTAACACTACCGACACCAACAACGTAGAATTCTTTAATGTCGCAGGAAGTTCTTTCCACTCCCCGGATATGAATACAACTTTACCATTTCAGGGAACAACTTATAAACATGTTGAAGTAACGGCTGAAGTAAATTCTGCCTCTCCTACTGGCTGGACGATCAAGATTACAATTGATGGAAACATTATCTGTAATCAGCCTTTTGTTCCTTCAGGTGCAGCTGCTGCAATGACGATCGGATATTTCGGATTTTCTGCTTCAACAGGAGGAAACAGATCAAGACATTCTATTAAAAATGTAAAAATTTACACCGATAAAGTTCCAATTCTACAACCAACTGTTACACAATCTTTCTGTCCTAACCCGGGAACAGGATCCGCAACTGTGAATTTGACTTCATATAATAATCAGTTTGTTGCGACTCCAGCTAACTACACTTTTACTTATTATGTATTAGGAAGTTCAACGCCAATTGCTAACCCGACAGCGTATCAATATAACGCCAATACAACAATAACAGTTGTTGTAAAAGATAATGCCGGAATACTGTGTGATAATGCTGATGGTAAGATACAGTTATCACTATCGCCATTCAGCGCAAATAATGCAACACTTACAGAATGTAATAACAACAATATAGGATCTGCAACATTCAACCTTACAACAACGAATGTAACCGGTGTTCTTGGAGTTACCAAAAAGTACTACAAAACAATGGCAGACCTCAACGCGGGAATCAATGAGATCACCAATCCTTCAGCGTATACTTCTGGAGCAGGAGTTGTTTTTGTAAAAGTAACAACCTCACAAGGATGTACTGGTTCAGCACAAATTACACTAGCTTTCCACCCGCTTGTTGTTGTAACTGATGCTACTTTACGATCATGTTTTATTGAAACTGCACCAACAACGGCAGTATTTAATTTAACTACAGCAAATGTCACAGCGCTTGGCAGTACTACAAAAAAATACTACCTAACATTAGCAGATGCAACAGCAGGAACCAACGAAATTGTAAATCCTACAACATATATTTCGGCTAACGCAACGATATATGTAAAAGTAACAACTACAGCAAACGGCTGTTTCAGTTTTGCGAAAATAAATCTTGTCGTTTTAACTCCGGTTACATCATCAGTTTTAAAAGACAAAATCATATGTATTGATGCTAAAACTACTCTTGATGCAGGGGCAGGTTTTGACGGATACGAATGGAGCACCGGAGCAACAACTCAGACTATCACTAATGTTCCTGTAGGAATTTATTGGGTAAAATTAAAAACCGGAGGCTGTATCACAACTCAAATTATAAAAGTAAATCCTTCTGCACAACCTGTAATTTCAAGCATTGATATTAATAATAATACAATTACTGTAAATGTAAACGGAGGAACTCCACCTTACAAATACTCTCTGGACGGAATCACTTGGCAGGACTCTAATTATTTCGAAAACCTTGCAAGAGGAGAAGTAAAAGTTTACGTTAAAGATTTCTACAATTGTGAGCCTATCCAAGTACAAATCACGGTTCCTAATTTGATCAATGCAATTACTCCAAACGGAGATAACATTAATGATTTTATTGATTATTCTGCGCTTGCCTACAAGAAAAACCTAGTGTTTACAGTATTCGACAGATATGGAAATAAGCTTTTCCAAGCTGATAAAATCAAAAATTACAGATGGGACGGCACTGCTTCCGGCAAGAAAATAGTTACAGCCACTTACTGGTACACTATCTCTTGGAATGAAAATGATAAAAACAATACTCAAACAAAATATTCTGGCTGGGTACTTGTAAAAAATAGAGAATAATATATTTAAAACTCACTCCATAATCGGAGTGAGTTTTTTATGAACTATATATCTGCCTTTCAAGCCAATCTCAATTTGGGAACATTGTGGTTTATATTTTTAACTAGAATTACGTTTTTAACTATATAAATGATTTTTTATTACAATTATAATAAATTAAATTACATAATTAACATTTTTAGAATGTTAAATAATAGAAATTCAATATATTTACAACATTAATAATCTAACCAACTTGCTTCAAATGAAAAAAACTTTACTCACTTATTTTTACATCATTTTACTCTGCTTGTCTGGAAAAATGTTTTCTCAGACTTATCAGCTTACAGGAAACCCTGTGGTAACCACAGGATGGGACTTGGTCTCAAGCGCGAACATCGCTGGTGGTGATTTTGTACAGCTCACAGCAGATACGGGAGGACTTTATGGCGCAATAAAACTGGCAGCTCCTATCAATTTGAAATATTGCGATAAATGGAAAGTAGAATTCGATTTCAGAATTGATGGAAACGGAACTACTGCATTCGGAAGAGGAGACGGATTTACATTTTGGTATCTTGCTAATCCTCCGGCAGGATTTGTATCAGGAGGAGGACTTGGAATTCCTGCAAATGCAAATGGTCTTATGGTAGGTTTTGATATTTTTAACAACACTACTGAAGGACAAATGAGTAAAGTTCACGTTTTATACGGAACAAACAATGGTCTTAATAATAATATTGAATACAATACAACTCCTGGAAGTACTTTCCATTCTCCGGATCTTATCGCAACTCAGCCGTTTGTAGGGCCTACTTACAAACATGTTGAAGTAAATGGAGAAACCGATCCTGCCATCCCAACAAACTGGCTTATCAAAATAAGAATCGATGGAGTATTAATTACTGATCAATCGTTTGCACCATCAGGAGGAGCAATAGGGATGACAACCGGATATTTTGGGTTTTCAGCAGCAACAGGAGGTGCCAGTGCAAGACACTCAATTAAAAATGCAAAAATTTTCATCGATAAAGTTCCTATTTTAACAAATACGATCACTCCTTTTGTATGCGTAAACCCTGCAACAGGAACAGGAACTGTAGATTTAACATCATACAACACTCAATTTGTAGCTAATCCTGCCAATTACATTATCACTTATTTTGGACCTGGCGGAGTACCTATTACCAACCCAACCAACTTTCCATATTCTGGAAACACAACAATAACGGTAGTGGTTAAAGATCCATCATCTACATTATGTGATAATGGAGATGGGGTCATTAAATTAAATCCAACTCCTTTCGCTGCCGTTGATGCAACATTAACCGGGTGTAACAACAATAATGCTGGAGTAGCAATATTTGACCTTACAACAGCAGCTGTAACAACAGTTACCGGAGTAACAAAAAAATTCTACCCAACATTAGCAGACCTCAACGCAGGAACTAACGAGATTTTAAATCCAACTACATATTCTTCTGCTCCAGGTTTTATCTATGTAAAAGTAACAACTCCCCAAGGTTGTGTTTCTAATGCAAAAATTACACTAAACCATTTCGCCGTTGTAACAGTAAATGATGTAACATTGAGAGCTTGTTTCATTGAAACAAATCCTTCAACGGGTTTATTTAATCTTACGAATGCTTCTGTAACAACACTGGGAGGAATTACTAAAAAATATTACCCGTCTTTAGCTGATGCACAAAACGGCACAAATGAAATTCCGGCTACAGCAGCAGCGGCATATACAGCTCCAAATGGTGTAGTATACATTAAAGTTACAAACGGAAACGGATGTTATGCGATTGCAAAAGTAACCTTAATCGTAATTGCTCCGGTTTATTCAGCTGTTTTGAAGGATAAAACAATTTGTATGGAAGACAAAACCACTCTGGACGCAGGGCCTGGATTTAGTTCATATCAATGGAGTACAGGAGCTACAACTCAATCTATCAGCAATGTAGGAGTTGGAACATATTGGGTGAAAATTAAAACAGGAGATTGTATAGCAACTCAAAAAGTAACAATTTTCCCTGCAGAACAGCCTGTTATCACAAATGTTGATATTTCAACTACAACAATCACCATTAATGTAATGGGAGGAACTCCGGCTTATCAATATTCAATGGATAATATTAACTGGCAGGATTCTAACATATTCAAAAATGTACCGAGAGGTGACAATAAAGTATATGTAAAAGATGCTTACGATTGCGAACCTATTGATATCACGATTGTTGTTCCTAATATTATCAACGTAATTACTCCAAACGGAGACGGAATAAACGACGCTATTGATTATTCTGCATTAGCTAATAAGAAAAACCTTGTCTTTAATGTATTCGACAGATACGGAGCTAAGATCCATCAAGGCGACAAATCTACAAGATACAGATGGGATGGAACTATCGCAGGAAGAAAAGTTCCCACAGGAAGCTACTGGTATTCTGTAACATGGAATGAAAATGATAAGAAAAATACGCCTTTCAAATACTCAGGATGGGTATTGGTTAAGAATAGAGATTAAGACAGAATTATTCTATATAAAAGAATCACTTTAAAAGTTTAAAGTGGTTCTTTTTAGAATAGACCCCTAAAAGCGGAACGGTGTATTAAATTTACGTTTAATCTATTTTTCACTAATTATTTACTGATAAATCGCTAAAACACTGAATATTAATTATATCACAAAAAACAACCTATACAAAATGAAAAAACCTATACTTTTTTATTTATTTATCATTTTAGTTTCCTTTCCTGCACATCTTTTTTCACAAACTTATCAACTTGCAGGAAATCCTGTAAACACAACGGGATGGACAATGGTAGCGCCTACAGTTGTGAATACAGATTTTGTACAGCTTACTCCGGACACCAATGATAAATCCGGTTCTATACGCCTAAACGACCCAATTAACTTAAAATATTGTGACAAATGGAGAGTAGAATTCGACTTTAGAATGGATTCAAACCAAACCTACAACGGTGACGGAATAGCATTCTGGTATTTAGCCAACCCACCCATTGCCAGCGTATTGGGATCAGGAATCGGAGTTTCTCAAAACGCAATAGGTTTCATTACAGCTTTTGACACTTACAATAATGCAACAGGAAGTTCAGGAATGAGTAAAGTGCATGTCGCTTACGGACAGGTTGCCAACACTTTAGATACCAATAATTCTGAATTCTTTAATGTTCCGGGAAGCTCTTTCCATTCGCCAGACCTTAACGCAACATTACCATTTCAGGGAACAACTTATAAACATGTTGAAGTGAGCGGAGAAGTAGACCCAGCCGCTCCGGCCAGTTGGATTGTAAAAATAAGCATTAATGGTACGTTGATCGTCAATCAATCCTTTGCTCCATCTGGTGCAGCCGCAGCAATGACTGTGGGATATTTTGGATTTTCAGCTTCTACAGGAGGTGCAAGATCAAGACATTCTATTAAAAATGTAAAAGTTTATGTAGATAAAATTCCTCTTTTACAAACCGCAATTACTAAGACTCTCTGCCCAGACTTAGCAGGAATGTCAAGTATTGATTTAACATCATTGAACCCGCAGTTTACAGCAAACCCTAATAACTACAACTTTACATATTATATTACAGGAAGCGGAACTCCAATTCCCAATCCTACCAATTTTCAATATAATTCAACCACCAATATTTCTGTTGTCATAAAAGATCCAACATCTGTATTGTGTGATAATAATGATGCAACGGTAGTTTTAAAAGTCGCCCCAACCGTGACAGTTAACGATGCAACATTGAGAGCCTGTTTCATTGAAACAAATCCTGCAACAGGTTTATTTAACCTTACTAATGCTTCTGTAACATCAACACCCGGAACTACTAAAAAATATTATCCTTCATTAACAGATGCGCAAAACGGAACAAATGAAATCAGTTCCACCTTGGCAGCAGCTTATATCGCTCCAACTGGTGTTGTATACATACGAGTAACCAATTCAGATGGCTGTTTTTCAATTGCGAAAGTAAATTTAATTGTACTCGCTCCGGTTTATTCTACCGTTTTAAAAGATAAAACAATCTGTATTGAAGACAAAACGACACTAGATGCAGGTTCTGGATTCGGTGCTTACGAATGGAGCACAGGAGCGATAACACCATCCATCAATAATGTTAGTGTTGGAACGTATTGGGTAAAACTAAAAACAGGAGACTGTACTGCCATTCAGACTGTGAAAGTTTATCCTTCAGAGCAACCGGTAATTACAAGTGTTGATATTTCAAGCAATGATGTAACAGTACATGCAATGGGCGGAAGTGCTCCTTACAAATATTCAATGGATAATGTTAACTGGCAGGATTCAAATGAATTTAAGGATGTTCCGAGAGGAGATAATAAAATTTATATAAAAGACGCTTACGATTGCGAACCTATCGACATTACGATTGTTGTTCCGAATATCATCAACGTAATCACTCCAAACGGAGACGGAATAAACGACGCTATTGATTATTCATCTCTTGCAAGCAAACAAAATCTTGTATTCAATGTTTTCGACAGATACGGAGCTAAAATCCATCAAGGTGACAAATCCACAAGATACAGATGGGACGGAACCATCGCAGGAAGAAAAATTTCTACAGGAAGCTACTGGTATTCTGTAACATGGAACGAAAATGACAAGAAAAATACACCAATTAAATATTCAGGTTGGGTACTGGTTAAGAATAGAGATTAATACAATATCCATTTCAAATAATAAAAGAATCACTTCAATTTTTTTGGAGTGATTCTTTTTTGCATAATTTAGTACGAGATATTTCGTTTTAAGCTTATTTTATTCACATCCAATTCCTAAATTTGTCATATGAATTATTTGGAAGCTTTAAGCAGAAGATATTCTGTAAAGAAATTCAACCACGAAATTATTCCTCAGGAAACACTTCACAACATTCTTGAGTCAGGAAAGCTGTCTGCAAGTTCGCTAGGCCTTCAACCCTACAAAATTACAGTGGTGGAAAGTGAAGAAATGAAGCAAAAATTAATTCCGGCATTTTATAATCCATCACAAATATCTACATGCTCTCATCTTATTGTCATTATTTCAAAAAAGACAATTGGAGAAAGCTATATTCAAGGTTATTTTAATCATATTTCTGAAGTAAGAGATGTTCCGTTAGAGAACCTCGACCTCTTCAAAAACAGCATCAATCAACATATTACTCAAAAAAACAACGATGAAATTTTCAATTGGGCAGAAAAACAATCTTATATAGTTTTGGCTAATTTAATGTATGCCGCAGCTATAGAAAATGTTGACACTTGTCCTATGGAAGGCTACCGTCAAGATCTGATTGAAGAAATTCTAAACATCGATCCCGAAACAGAAAAAGTGACTGTCACTCTGGCATTAGGTTACCGTTCTGAGGAAGATCATTTCCAACACATGAAAAAAGTAAGAAAACCAAACGAAAAATTGTTTAAATTTATTTAATTATTTAGACGATTGTACTTAAAGCAAGCATATGATAAAAGCGGATGTATTAGTAATTGGTTCCGGTATTTCGGGACTTTCTTATGCCATAAAAGTTTCTGAGCAACTTCCCGATGCCAAAATAATCATAGTTACAAAATCTGATGAAGACGAAAGCAACACCAAATATGCACAAGGCGGTTTAGCAGTAGTTACAGATTCTAAAAATGATAATTTTGAAAAACATATTGAGGACACCATGCGTGCCGGAGACGGTGAAAACAAACGCGATGTTGTAGAAATGGTCGTAAGGGAAGCTCCGGCAAGATTCAACGAAATCGTAGAATGGGGCGCTAATTTTGACAAGAAAAATGGAGAATTTGCTTTAGGAAGAGAAGGCGGCCATACGGAAAACAGAATTGTTCACCATAAAGACATTACTGGTTTCGAGATCGAAAGAGCCCTTTTGGAAACAGCTAACAAGAGCCCAAACATTGAGATCCTAGATCATCATTATGTAATCGATATCATTACACAACACCATGTGCCGGGCAAAGAACTAAACCAAGGCGACATCCATTGTTATGGAGCTTATATTTTAGATGAAAAATCTAAAACGATAAAAAAAATCACGTCCAAAATCACTTTGGTTGCTACGGGAGGAGCAGGACATGTTTATAAAAACACCACTAATCCAAAAATTGCAACAGGTGACGGAATTGCTTTTGTAGCCCGTGCGAAAGGTCAGGTTTCCAATATGCAGTATTATCAGTTTCACCCAACAGCTTTATATAGCAAAATTGATGGAATGTTATTTTTAATTTCAGAAGCTGTACGTGGAGATGGTGCAAAATTAAGAACAAAAAGAGGCGAAAAATTCATGCAGAAATATGATGAGCGTGAAGAATTAGCCTCAAGAGATATTGTTGCAAGAGCAATTGACAATGAAATGAAAGTTTCCGGTGATGAATATGTCGGCTTAGACTGTCGCGACATGGATCATGAAAAGTTCTTGGAACACTTCCCAAATATTTATAAAAAATGTAGAGAAGAAGCAATCGATCCTTTCACTCAATTGATTCCTGTAGTTCCAGCTTGTCATTATTTGATGGGCGGAATTGAAGTTGACAAAGATGGACAATCATCCATCAAAAACCTTTTTGCTGTGGGAGAATGTACAAACTCAGGATTACACGGAGCCAATAGACTTGCTTCCAATTCTTTACTTGAAGGTTTAGTTTTCGGACACAATGCCGCCATGAAAACAATGGCATTACTTAATGAAAATAATTTCAACTTTGATGATTTAAAAGCCGTTCCGGAATGGAATGAAGAAGGCATGAAAATCATGGACGAAATGGTAATCGTTTCATATTTAAGAAAACAACTTCAGGAAATGATGAGCGACCTTGTCGGAATCGTAAGAAGCAACAAACGTTTAAATATGGCGCTACAAAAACATCAGGAAATTGCCGCCGCTGTTGACGAGATCTACCACTACTCTATTCTTTCTCCACAATTGTCTGAACTGAGAAATTTAACAACCGTTGCTCACCTCATCATCACCCAATCTATGGAAATGACTGAGAATAAAGGAGCATTTTATAATAAAGATTTAGCTTAAAAAAGTTTTAAAGCAAGGATCAATGGAGATATTCAGCTTGAGAATTTTGACAATTGTTAATATTTTATACTTTTTAAGGGTATTAATGCTGGCAATTGTTTTTGGAATTTTTTGGCTTCTTATTTTCGTTTTAAAACATCACAGTTTAGGCTATTTTATGGGATGGGCATTTTTTTTCCTCTCCGTATTTTTAGGAAAAGATCTATTTAATTATTTAAAAAAAATCATTATTTCCAGAGCAAAACATCCACTTCCTTTAAATCTACTATGCAACATTATTGGATTGGGAAAATCGTATAATTTTGGAAAAGATAAATTTGATTTAGATGAAATCATTAATGACAATAAACTTCCTTTAACTTTTAATTACATAAATAATCATCAACATCCGATTTTACAATTTAATAAAGACAAAATCCTCTTTCACAATCAGGAATATGACTGGAAAGATTTTCGCTGGAAATATTTTTTCTACTCCGAAAACCCTAATGCATATAA
This sequence comes from Chryseobacterium glaciei, assembly GCF_001648155.1. Lineage (NCBI taxonomy): Bacteria > Pseudomonadati > Bacteroidota > Flavobacteriia > Flavobacteriales > Weeksellaceae > Chryseobacterium > Chryseobacterium glaciei. The sequence goes on from NZ_CP015199.1 coordinate 1,797,110, forward strand.
ACCAAAAGGTGAATATTTAATAGAATTTTCAGGTATCAACCAACACAATATTCGAATAAAAAATAAAATAGAGTTCGGAAAAATAAAAGCTAAAGAAAATGAAGTAATTTTGCTTTTCGTAATTCATGATTTGCTATTCGGAAACAGAGCATCTTACTATTACTAAAATTAAAAATATGAAAAGACCAGCTTACGTTACAGATAAAGTTTTAAAACAATTCATAAAAAACGCTTTAGAAGAGGATATTCAGGATGGAGATCACTCTACCCTTTCTACAATTCCGAAAGATCTTGAGCAGAGTGCGAAACTTTTAGTAAAGCAAAACTGTATTTTGGCAGGTGTAGAATTGGCTGAAATCATTTTTAAAACTTTTGATAAAAACTTAAAAGTTGAGAATTTCATCAAAGACGGAGCTCCTGCAAAAGTTGGAGATGTTGCTTTCATCGTCACTGGAAGCGCAAGATCTATACTTTCCACAGAAAGGCTTGTCTTAAACTGCATGCAGAGAATGAGCGGAATCGCAACCCTTACCAATGACTGGGACTCTCGATTAGTAGGTACTAAAACTAAACTTTTAGATACAAGAAAAACAACTCCTAATTTCAGAGTTTGTGAAAAATGGGCAGTTGCAATCGGTGGCGGAACCAATCACAGATACGGACTTTACGATATGATCATGCTCAAAGACAACCACATTGACTATAATGGAAGCATTACCAATGCAGTGAAAATGGCTAAAGATTACATCAAAAAGAACAAGAAAAAACTAAAAATAGAGGTGGAAACCAGAAACCTTGAAGAAGTTGAGGAAGCCATCAAAGCAAAAGTTGACAGAATCATGCTTGATAATATGAATGTAAAGATGATGAAACAAGCCGTAAAAATGATTAATGGCTCTTGTGAATCCGAAGCATCAGGAGGAATTACCCGCGATATGTTAAAAGAAATCGCTTCTACAGGGGTGACTTATATCTCTGCAGGAGCCTTAACTCATTCCGCAGAGAATATGGATTTGAGTCTCAAAGCCGTGAAATAGCGTTGTATTTTTAATAAAAACAACCCCTATTTGTTAAAAATTCAATAATATGATTTTTTTCATGCGAAAATTCGATTTTAGTTTAAATTTCTAACAATCAATAGCTTACAAGTTATTAAGATTGAGTAAAAATTAACATACAGTTAATATTAGTTAAAATTTATTTCCCCAATTTTGCAGAAAATTAAATCTAACTATTACTCACGATTATGAAATTAATCAACAAATCGATGCTAACTGCGATAATTACTTTATCAACTGCTAGTGTCTATTACGCTCAACAAGTTCAGGATTCAACAAAAACAAAATCCAAAGACATTGAAGAAGTGATATTAACCGGTGTTGCAGATATCGCAAAAGATAGAAAAACACCAGTTGCTGTTTCAACAATCAAAGAAGCACAAATTGTTGAAAAATTAGGAAATCAAGAATTTCCTGAAATTTTAAATACTACTCCATCTGTATATGCAGTTAAAGGAGGTGGTGGTTTCGGTGAAGGGAAACTTAACATTAGAGGTTTTGATCAAAGAAATATTGCAGTAATGATTAATGGTGTTCCTGTGAATGATATGGAATCAGGAGCTGTATATTGGTCTAACTGGGCAGGTATGTCTGACGTAACTTCTGCTATGCAGGTACAAAGAGGACTAGGTTCTTCTAAACTTGCAATTGCGTCTGTTGGAGGTACGGTAAACATCTTAACAAGAGCTGCTGACAAAAAACAAGGTGGTACTGTTTCACTTGGTTTAGGAAATGATGGTTATTTAAAAACACTTTTCGCATATAACACAGGTAAATCTGCTAGCGGATGGTCATCATCATTCTTAATGAGCAGAACAGCAGGAGCAACTTATGCTAACGGAACAGATTTCGAAGCTTATAACTATTATTTTGCATTAGGTTATAAAAAACCTGGAGGCAAACATGAGTTCCAATTTACAATGACTGGAGCTCCACAATGGCATAATAACAGATTTACATTTGTTCCTATGTCTGATTATTTTAAATATGGAGGACAAGATGGAGAACCAAATAGAAAATACAATCCAGACTGGGGTTACAGAAATGGAGAAGAACTTTCTAATAGAAGTAACTACTACCACAAACCTGTTTTATCTTTAAACTGGGATTGGAATATTTCTGAAAAATCTAAGTTAAATACAGTATTTTATGGTTCTTTCGGTCGTGGAGGCGGTGTAAACGGTAATGTTGGACGACTAGGAACTAAAGCATATAATGATGCTACTTTCAAAACAGCTGACGGTCAAATTAACTGGGATGCTATTTTTGCTGCAAATGCTGCAACTCCAGTAAATGCAACAACCCCTAGTGCAAATACAATAGCTCAGGTATCTTCAGTAAACTCTCATAACTGGTTTGGTGCAATTTCTAGTTTCAACCATAAAATTAATGATAACTTCAATTTCTCTGTAGGTATTGATGCAAGATATTATTACGGTTATCACTATCAGCTTATTTCAAATCTATTAGGAGCTAGCGGATTCAAAGATACAGGTAATAAAAACCAACCTTACAATATTGTTTCTAATTCGTTTAATCCAAAACCATCTTGGAATCCGTTTGGAGGAAAAGTAAACGATATCAACGATATGGTAACTTTTGACAATGATGGAGAAGTATTATGGTATGGTGGATTTGGTCAATTAGAATATACTAATGACAAATTATCAGCTTTCGTACAAGGTGCTATTTCTAATCAAGCTTTCCAAAGAATTGACAACTTTATTGTAGATGGACAATCTCTTCTTAATGGAACGTTAATAAGCCCGACAAATCAACCGACAGCTACTAACCCTGTCCTATATCAAAAAACAGGATTTAAAAATATCCTTGGTTACAATATTAAAGCTGGAACTAACTATAATATTGATGAGCACCATAATGTTTTCGCTAATATTGGATACTACTCTAAACAGCCGTTTTTAAACTCTGTATATCCAAATAACAAGAACTTTCTTAACCCTAACTTGACCAATGAAAAAATCTTTGGAATTGAATTAGGATATGGTTTCAGATCAGGAATATTCAATGCTAACGTTAACCTTTACAGAACTTCTTGGAAAGATAGATTCTTAAGAAGAACAGGTATTAATTTTACAGACCCTAATACGGGTACTGTTTACAATAATGCTTATGCTAACATTCAAGGCATTACTGAAATTCACCAAGGTATTGAAATTGACGCAACTGCTAATGTACACAAAATGTTATCCCTAACAGGTATGTTGTCAATGGGAGATTGGTATTACAAAGGGAATGCTACAAGTAACCTTTTTGCAGAAACTAATGAACCTATTAACGTAAATAATGCACCAACAACAACTTTATACCTAGACAAAGTGAAGGTTGGAAGCTCAGCGCAATTTACTGCTGCTGCAGGATTTACATTCAAACCTACAAACTGGTTCTCATTTGATGGGATGTATAGAGGTATCAAAAATCTTTATGCTAACGTAAACCCTATCAACTTCCAAAATGAAGCTTCTGGAGAGAAAGGTGCACTAAAACTTCCTACATTTGGTTTAGTAGATTTAGGGATTACTTTTAAAATTAAATTAAAAGATCCTAAACAATACTTTACTGTAAGAGGAAACGTATATAATGTATTGGATAAAATTTATATTTCTGAATCAAATACCAATACCTTTGCAGACCTTACTAAAACAGAGTATGGAGCAATTAATTCAACTCTTACTCCTGCACAACTTACTACAAACTATGCAGCTTATCAAGCAGCAGGAAATTGGAATGGAGTTAGTCAACAAAACCAAGTTTATTTCGGATTCGGGAGAACATGGTCTGCAACATTATCATTCAACTTCTAATAATATAAAAACATTAGATTTTATAAATATCAATCCCGGCTTATCGCCGGGATTTTTGCTATATTTGTGACTAGAAAAAAAGAAAAAATAGGATTATGGATTTTTACAAGATTTTTCTTAGTGCTCATAAAGGATTTGGGTATTTAGAGTTACTTTTAATAACATTATTTGTTATTGCCCTCTTAACCACAATGTTCGGATACAGTGGAAAAGTGAATAAATTTCTAAAGAAGACTACACTCTTCACAATGATTTTTTTCCACGTGCAGTTCTTAGTTGGAATATGTTTATTATTCATATTCTCACCAGGTTTCAAAGCCGCTTTAGATGCTGGAACATTGATGAAAGATGCATATAGCAGACAAACATTTGTAGAACATCCATTCTCTATGCTAATTGCAGCAGTATTAATGACAATCATTAATAAAAAAGTAAAATCTAGCGATACTATTTCTTTGAAAATTGTAATTATGGGATTAATTGCAGTTGGTTTATTTGCATTCGCATTTCCATGGACAAGAGTCTTTGGAGCTTAATTATATATTAATTTAAATTTTTTAATCAAACAATGAAAGTAGCTGTAGTAGGTTCAACAGGAATGGTTGGACAAGTGATGCTTAAAGTTCTCGAAGAGAGAAATTTCCCTGTAACAGAATTAATTCCGGTAGCTTCGGAAAGATCTATTGGTAAACAGGTGAAGTATAAACAGGTAGATTACACTATCGTAAGCATCGACGACGCTATAGCTGCCAAACCTGATATCGCAATTTTCTCGGCAGGAGGTTCAACATCGCTTGAATATGCACCAAAATTTGCAGAAGCAGGTATTACAGTGATCGATAATTCTTCTGCTTGGAGAATGGATCCTGATAAAAAATTAGTGGTTCCGGAGATCAATGCAAATGTATTGACGAAGGAAGATAAAATCATTGCAAACCCGAACTGTTCTACGATTCAGTTGGTGATGGTTTTAGGTCCGCTAAACAAAAGATATGATTTAAAAAGAGTAATTGTTTCTACCTACCAATCTGTAACAGGAACTGGAAAAGCTGCTGTAGATCAATTAAACGGAGAAATAAACGGAGACGATTCTGTTGCAAAAGTATATCCTTATCAAATTTTTAAAAACGCACTTCCACATTGTGATGTTTTTTCCGATGATGATTATACGAAAGAAGAAATTAAATTAATGAAAGAGCCTAAGAAGATTTTAGGTGACGATACATTTAATTTAACGGCAACGGCAGTAAGAGTTCCGGTTCAGGGAGGACATTCTGAAAGTGTAAACATCGAATTTGAAAACGAATTCGAACTTGATGAAGTAAGAAAGATCTTAGCTGAAACTCCCGGAGTAATTGTAATGGACAACGTTAAGAACAACGAATATCCAATGCCTCTATATTCAGAAGGAAAAGATGAAGTATTCGTCGGAAGAATCAGACGAGACCTCTCGCAGCCGAAAACACTGAATCTCTGGATCGTAGCAGACAATCTGCGAAAAGGAGCTGCAACCAACGCAGTACAGATCGCAGAATACCTGGTAGCAAACAACTTAGTATAAACTAACAAAATAAAAAAGAGTCTCAAAATTGAGATTCTTTTTTTTATCAAACTTATGAACGTTCAGAAGAATATCAATAAAGATAAAATAGGCTTCCAAAAATGGATCGCTGCTTTTGGAGTTATCTTATTCATCGGAAAACTCGTTGCATGGAAACTTACAAATTCCGATGCCGTATTTTCTGATGCGATGGAAAGTATCGTCAATGTCATCAGTGCATTTATGGGGCTTTACTCTTTACATCTTGCTGCAAAACCAAAGGACGAAGACCATCCTTACGGCCACGGAAAAGTAGAATTCGTAACAGCGGGAATAGAAGGTGCTTTGATCGCTATTGCGGGTATCATGATTATCTATGAAGGTGCAAACAGCTTAATAACTGGCAAAATATTAAATAAACTTGACTGGGGAATCTGGATCATTGCCGCCACTGCAATCGTTAATTATTTTCTGGGTTATATTTCCATTAAAAAAGGAGAAAGCGAAAACTCATTAGTTCTTATCGCTTCAGGAAAACATTTGCAGTCGGACACTGTTACAACATTGGGTGTTGTGATCAGTTTAGTGATTGTTTATTTCACTAAAATTTATTGGATAGATTCTGCTGTTGCCTTACTTTTTGGAGCTTACATCATTTTCGTAGGCTATAAAATAGTCCGTAAATCTTTAAGCGGAATTATGGATGAACAAGACCCAGATCTTTTAAACCAAATCGTTAAAGTTCTGGAAAACAACAGAAAAATTGAATGGATTGATGTTCATAATATGAAAATCCAGCAATTTGGAGCCTCGCTGCATATCGATGCGCATATTACGCTTCCTTGGTATTACACACTTCGTGATGCCCACAAAGAAATGGAAAACGTGATTATTCTTTTAGCTAAAAATACAAAACGTACCGTAGAGTTTAATTTTCATATGGATGATTGCAGAACGATTTCATGTCCAGTTTGTCAGATCGCAGACTGTCCTGTTCGCGAAAGAGAATTCGTAAAAAGAGTTGAATGGACGGCAGAAAATGTTACCCGAGAGGTTAAACACACGATAAATTAATTTGAAAGCAATCATTTTTATTAAAATTTCTTTTTTTTCCATCCGTTAAACAATACTACAAACAAACTTCAACACATCCAAAACAAACTAAAAATCAATAACTTACAAAATGTAGTATAATTGTAGAAGCCCAAAAATAAAGATTCATTATACATATTGTTATAATTTTGCTCTTAAATATTAAGACACTTTTTTAACTAAAAAACAAAGTATAATGAAAAAACATTTTCTTCTCATCATATTATTAAACATCATGACTTTTGGACAAGTTGGCATAAATACAGCTGACCCAGAATCCACATTTGATATAAAAGCACAAAATCCATCTGGAATCTCGACAAGGCCTGAAGGGCTTCTTATTCCAAGAGTAGACAGAGAAAGAGCACAATCTATGATTGGTGTAAAAAATTCTACTCTCATTTATGTAGATGATGCAACAACAGGTACGCAAGCAGATACAGCTCAGAACATCAATAATCCCGGATATTATTATTTCAATGGAACAGCTTGGGCAAAACTTGATAATGAAGCAACATTAGCAAATAATGGAGACGGAACTTATACATATATTTCTGAAAATGGAAATACAACATCTATAAAAGGTAACGGAACCTTAAGCGGTACAGGAATAATACAAGTAAATACAGGTACAAATGCTACTGATGCATTATTCACAAATGCATCTATCAGTATTAGCGGTGGAACTCCGGGACAAGTATTGACTACCAACACCTCAGGACAACCTTATTGGAATACCCACAAAAACGTTTTAAACATTAGAAGAGTTAATTCAAATCAAGCATTTAATCCTTTAAGTGATGACGTATTACTTGTTGATTTAATAGGCATGCCAAGCACTGGTACAGTGACCATAACCTTTTCAACACATCCACTTTTCCGAGGTACTAAAGGAAGAGTATTTACAATAAAAAGAGTTGACGATGGGCCCGCAAATCTTGTTATCGGAGGAGGGATCGCATCAGGTGTAGTAAGTATTTTTGATGATACAGAGACTCAAATTGTTGTTCCTCCAAAAACTACAATACAACTTCTACAGGAATCTGATGACTTAACCGGATTTAAGTTTCAGACAATTTCAAAATTTTAGTTCTTTCAATTTTTAATTGTTTATTGCAAACTTCGGCTTTGTAAAAATTACACTTACGGGGTCGAAGTATTTTATATATATAGAAAGGAAGCTAGTTTTTCTTCAGCATTTGCTTTCTATAATAAAAAAGTGGTATAATCAATAGCAAGATCAAAGGCTGAATCACAAATCTTCTCATATAAAAAGAAAACAGATAACCAACTTCAAATCTGTCATAAATACAATACAGATAAATCGGGAAGGTAATTGCGAAAATTATTGTTATTAATAAAGCTCCTTGAATCGTCCATTCTTTATTTTTAAATATAAAATGAATGATTACACAAGAGAATAATAAGTTTAAAATAAATCTGAAAAGATGCCCAATAATTAATTTTCCCCACTCAAAATCGGGAAATGGAATATTTTTATTGGCTTCATGAAAATAGTTGAGAAAAGGATCATAGAAGATTTTGTCCTCAAGCGCTCTCACACCTATAAGTCCGCACACTCCTATTATTACGAGAAACCAACTAAGAATTTTCATTTTTTAAAGCAAAGAATTTAATCCAAACAAGCCAAAGCAGAACCACACTACCATAAATAACAGCCGGAAAAGCATAATCATGTGCAATTTTTCCGTATTCTTTATGATCTGTAAATACAATATTCAAACCTGCAATCCTCAGAACATTCATAACATGAAGCAGTAAAAGACCGATTAACGCAAAAGCAAATGTCTTGAAACCTTTATAAAAAGCAAAAACAAAAGATACAAACAAAATCATGACAGAAACAGCATTACACCCCTCCACCATTTTTGTTGCATAACCCGTTTTCACATGAAACCAAACCGATTCGCCTGCAACATCATCATGTAATTTTGTAGGATAATTCATAGTATTCTGAACATACATCACCTGATCCGCGATCATTTTTGAAAAAGAATCGAGACCTTTTCCTTTAAAACCATTCAGATAAAACTGATACCCAAAAAGCAACACCAGATAGATGATGATGAAACGCAATAAAATGCTTAAAACTGGTTTAAAATCCTTTAGCATATCGCAAAGATAAAAAATCAACTGATAATTAGTATATTTGTTTCCATATTATGACTTCCGAAAACGCAAAACGATTTTTTGAAAACTATATCGGTGAAAAATCTTATGAGTTCATCACATTGGCCCAAAGCGGTTCTGCGAGGGTAAATTTCGTGGCAACATCCGATAACAAAAAGTACATTATCACTTACAATGAGAATCTTCCGGAGAATGAAAGTTTTTTTTATTTTTCAGAGATATTTTCTCAACTAAACCTCAACACTCCAACTATTTTCGCCATTTCTGATGACCGAAAAATATATATTCAGGAGTTTTTGGGCGGGAATACACTTTCTGAAATTATCTCAAAAGAAGGTTTATCCGAGAATGTAAAATCTTTGGTAAAACAGACGCTTGAAAAACTTTTTCAGCTTCAAATTCAGACTCAGGGGAAAATAGACTTTAATCAAACTTTTGAATATGAGAGTTATGATGAGCTTCCCGTGATACACGATTTATATTACTTTAAAAACTTCGTGGCCGATATTCTTGAACTTGAATATCACAAGTCTACTCTACTAAAAGAATTTAAAAAGATCGTCAACCTCATCGAAAACCTTGAACCAAAAGGATTAATGATCCGTGATTTTCAGGCAAGAAATATTATGGTGAATGAAAATAATGATGTTTCATTTATCGATTATCAGTCTGCAATGAAAGGTCCGTTGATGTATGATGTTATTTCTTTTCTATTTCAGGCTAAAGCTAATTTTCCTGAAGATTTTAAAAATGAAATGCTTCAATTCTACATTCAACAATTTGAAAATAAAGAAACCCAACTTCAACTAAAAGGTTCGGTTAAGCCAATTCAGATGATGAGATTCTTACAGGTTTTGGGAGCTTATGGTTTCAGAGGATTAATTCAAAGGAAACAACATTTCATTGCAAGCATAGAAAAAGGCATTGAAAACATTACAGAATTTGCTCAAAATTGGGAAAATATGAAAGATTATCCTGAAATTGAAAAAGTGATACAACAGTTGAATTTGGAGAAAACGAAGTTGAAAATTGAGGAAGTTTTAAACCATTAAAATCCACAACAATTAAATATAAAAGAAAATGCTACACATAGACATTCACAGTTTTTCATACAAAAAAGGAGGAATTCCTAAGGACGAATCAGGAAACGGAGGTGGTTTCACTTTCGACTGCAGAGGAATTTTGAATCCCGGAAGAGTTGAAGAATATAAAATTCAGACAGGAAACGACATCGGCGTTCAGGAATATCTTGAAACAAAAACCGAAATGCCTCAATTTTTAGAACTCATAAAAAGCATGGTTTCAATTAATATCGATAATTATCTGGGAAGAGGATTTGAAAACTTACAGATCAATTTCGGATGTACGGGCGGACAACACAGATCGGTTTATTCAGCAATAAAAATTGCTCAGTTTATTGAAGAAAAATATGGTGAAAAAGTTGAGATCAGCCTTCACCATGACGAACAACACCAACTGAATCATAAGTAATAAGTAATGTGCAATAGGTAATATTTTTAACTTCGTTAATTTATTATTTATATATTCATCATTACTCATTACCAATTACTCATTACCCATAAAATATGAAGGCTTTAATTTTTGCAGCAGGAAAAGGTACCCGTCTGAAACCTTTTACAGATCATCATCCAAAAGCTTTGGCTAAGGTAAATGGCATTCCGCTTTTAGAAAGAAATATAACTTATCTTAAAAGTTTTGGAATCACGGATTTTGTCATTAACATCCATCATTTTGGAGATCAGATAGTTGAATTTTTAAAGAAAAACAATAATTTCAATTGCAATATTGAAGTTTCGGATGAAGCCAATGAATTGTTGGAGACCGGCGGTGGTTTGATTTTTGCTAGAAGATTCCTTGATCATGGGGAAGATTTTTTAATCATGAATGCTGATATTTTAACAGATATAAACATCACTGATCTTGTAAACTATCACAAAAAGATAAAAGATTTCGCTACTTTAGCCGTTTCGGATAGGGAAAGTTCAAGAAAATTACTTTTCAATGATGAACTGGTTTTAAGAGGCTGGCTCAATGTCCAAACCGGCGAACAAAGACTTGCAGAATTTAATAAAGGATTCAAGGCGTTGGCTTTTAGCGGCGTGCATTGTATCAACCCTATCATTTTTAATAAAATAAAAAGAACAGGCAAATTTTCTATTATGGAAGAATATCTGGATCTGATGCATACCGAGAAAATACACGGTTTTGTACACGACAACATCCTGGTGGATGTGGGAAGACCAGAATCTATAATAGTAGCCGAAAAACATTTTAAATAATCTTCATGATGGAACTTGATGGAACGAGAGATGAAAGTTTGGTAAATCCGGAACTTGATATTAACGAAACAAAACTTCACAATAGTTTAAAACAAAAAGCCTGGGACGAGATCATTACCAAGGATAGTTGGATGGTTTTCAAGGTGATGGCGGAATTTGTAGACGGTTATGAAAAACTGGCTAAAATTGGCCCATGTGTGTCTATTTTTGGGTCTGCAAGGCTAAAGCCCGAAAGCAAATATTACGAAATGGCCGTAGAAATTGCCGAGAAAATCACAAAAATCGGTTTCGGAATCATCACCGGAGGCGGTCCAGGAATTATGGAGGCCGGAAATAAAGGTGCTTTCAATGCAAAAGGAAAATCGATCGGTTTAAATATTGATCTGCCTTTTGAGCAGCATTTCAATCCTTATATCAACAAGTCTTATTCAATGAATTTTGATTACTTCTTCGTAAGAAAAGTAATGTTCGTAAAATATTCTCAAGGTTTTGTCGTAATGCCGGGAGGATTCGGTACCTTGGACGAGCTTACGGAAGCAATGACGTTAATTCAAACCAACAAAATAGGGAAATTCCCAATCGTTTTGGTAGGATCTGAATTTTGGGGCGGATTACTGGATTGGTTTAAAGCAACTTTGTTAAAAGAAAAAATGATCGCAGAAGATGATCTTGATCTTTACAGAGTGGTAGACACGGCTGACGAAGCTGTTGCACATATCAAAGCGTTTTACGATAAGTATTCTGTGAACGTAAATTTTTAATTGGCATATTATTTGTGAACTATAAACTACAAACATGATTGTAAATCTATTAATTAAAATGAAAAAACTTATATATATATCAGGAATATTAACATTTTTTACGTTAATGAGTTTCATGAATGTAGACTTTTTCTCTTCAATGACTAAAGTTGATTATATTGATGGAAGCAAGACGTTGAAGTTTACCACAAAGATGAATACGAACCATATTTCGGATGCCATAAAAATAAATCCTAACACAGCAGGATTTGAAGCAGAAGTAAAGAAATATGTAAATAATAACTTTGACGTGTACGTTAATGGCTCTCCAAAGACAATTACCTTCACAGGTAGCCAGGTAAGCGGAGAAACAGTTTGGGTATATTTTGAAACCAGCGGAGTTTCAGACATAAGTACCATGAAAATTAAAAATACAATACTTTTAAGCGCTTTTCCAAAGCAGATTAACTTGGTTAATATTGCTTATAAAGGAAGTCAGAAAACAATGAACTTCCAACGAGGAAAAGAAGTGAATGAAGTTTCTTTTTAAAAGAAAAAATTTAGTTTAAATAATAGACCACTGTTTTTTGCAGTGGTTTTTTTTGTTAAGATTTAGATTATGAAATATTATTTATTAAACAATAAACAGACTGTATTCTTTTATGCATTTTTTAGGCAGATCGATTTATCATTAGATAGATCGAGATGGACATCCTTTAATGATTTACAATATTACTACTCCGATAAAATTTCTCCGGAACATGTAATTAAATATTCTGACAATATTCCTTTTGAAGAAAAATCAATAACAAGAATTAATAAATTTAAGTTTTTTTTCAAAAAAGGATTAAGAGAAGAAGAATTTGAATATTTCAAGAATCTTCTATTATTATTTGATAAATTTCTTAAATCTAATGAGATAAATTACATTATACAGATGGAAAAATTAAGAATAGATATAGCAGTATTTTACAATAACGTCTTGGGTTCAAAAATGTCAAGAAAAGACTTGAAAAGAACAATGAAAATTGAGCATTATTACCAAAACCCTTTAATACAAACCATTGAATTAAAAGAATTCGTACCAAATGATTTTGAAGATAAATTAATAGTTTAAAATTATGATAAACAATAAATCCGCCTCATTGCTGAGACGGATTCGTTTATTTATATAAGAATATTGCTATTCTAAACTATATTGATATTACTCAATTCTGATATTATCAATCTGAAGATCATAATTTCCTGAAGTACCTGTTTTGATCGCAAACATATCTTTTCCAGCAGTTAGGTTAAGATCTGTTAAACCTGTAAGATTTAACTCAACCAGTCTCCATTGTCCATTTGTATTGATTGATCCTGTATATGCGTTAGCACTTTCAGTATCTAAAATCGCACCAGTTGTAAATGTTCCTAGGTTGAATGTATAGAAGACAGGCGTACTACCCGTTGTTTTATATACGTTGAAAGAAAGCGATTTTCCTGTTGCTGTACCTTTGATATAAAACGTAATTCTTTTCGGAACTGCAGGCAATCCTGTAGCAGCCGTAGAGGTAAATACATAATCGTTTGCTGTAGGAATCCCTTTAATCTGAAGTGAATTTGTTCCGTTAAATCCTAAACCAGTACCTTGAGTTGCATAAGGCTTAAGTCCGAAACTATTTACACCTGATAAGAAAGTCGCCCAGTTTTCAAAATCAGAACCAGGGAAAAGGTTCACAGCAGAAGCTGAAGGGTTTTCCGGCGCTCCTGGAGAGAATCTTTCACCAGTGAACACCATATCATCCAAACTTCTGATATAAGCCTGCTCTGTAAATACTGTAGCAGTAGGGTTACTTGGATTTGTATAACGGCTCAGGCAAAGAACGATATCTCCACTTTTTGCATATTTAGGAGAGATTGGTGATTTAGCAAACGTTGCATAATTACTGAAACGAAGGTCTAATCTCGCAGCTTTTTTATCTGTAATATAACGATCTCCTGTTGCCGTATCATCACCAAAATTCTTTGTTAATTCAGCATCTTCGAACTGAACATTTTTAATTTTGATAAGTTGGTTGATGTGCGCCCCATTTTTAAGAGCATCAGCGATAGAATTAAATTCTAATGGCTTCATTACAGCAACTATCGGTTTTTGTCCATCACAAACTCTTGCAATGTAATTAGAAACTTTATTTGGATTAATCCTTCCTACAGAGTAGCTTGGATCATATGAACCAATTTTAATATTCCCATTAGAAGCCTGAACAATAAGTCCCTTTAAGTTAATTCTAACCAAAGCTCCTGTAGGAAAATCTAAATACTGATTTCCTCCATCAATATCAATCTCTATACCTTGTGTTGGATTTTCAGGCTTATCCTGAAGGAACATCATTTTATAAATGTTTCCAGATTCATCATTTGAACCTACATAAGCTTCAACGATATAATCTTCTTTAACAATATCAGCATCAGTAGGTTTAGGTTTTGCAATTGTTGCAAGATCTGTTAATTTATGATTAGCTGCAGCAAATTTGTTTGTACACTTAATTTCCGGAACATCATAATCATCGGATTTTACACAAGACGATAACGTCAACATTGAAAGGGCACTAAATACAGCCGCTTTAAAATATATATTTTTCATTGTTTTCGATTTTTAAAGTTATTTATTAGAATCTAAATTGAAGATTAACAAAATAAGATCTTCCTTGAGAGTACCAGTATTTAGGAGCAAATACCATATTTCCACTATCATAATCATTTGCATAATCATTATAGTTAACGTTTCTGGTCTGTTCAAATCCTCCTGTAATATAATTTTTATTATTAAGAATATTATTAACAGAGGCAGACACCAATACATAATACTTTCCGAACATCCACGATTTACCTGCATTGGCATTCAAGAAGAATGAGCTAGGCAGTTTTGTAGGTGTAAGAACTCTTGCTAACTCTTCATCAGTTACATTGTCATAAGGTACTCCCGGTGTATTTGGATTGGAATAAAATCTTTCCGTTCTCGTTACCGGAGAAGGATCTAGATATGAATGTCCGAAATAGTTCCAGTTTGCACCAACCCACCAGTATTTAGGGCTGCTATATCTTAGACCTATGTTATATGCCTCTTGAGGCGTTCCTCCTTGTTTGTAATTTTTTAACGTAGCCTCACCCATATTAGTATATGATCTTGATACTAAATTACCGTTACCATCAAGCTCTCTGAATGTTCCAACTGCGTCAGAAGCAAAATAAACTGTAGGGTTATTGGTATAAGTATATTGTCCTAAACTTAATAATCCACTAGCCGTTAATGTAGGAGTAATTTTAACTTGTGCACCAAGCTCAACACCCATATTTCTCTTATTCGCGCCTGCAAGTACCTGAGTAATAAATGCACCGTCCTGAACAGGAGTCTGGTCGCCATTTTCACTCAATGTAGTCAACTTAACTCCTTGTGCAAAGTATCTTTGAACACTTGTCTCATTCTGAGTATTAACAAGATAACCTGTCAATCTCACCTTAACAATCGGAGTAGCTATTACATAACTCAAATCATTGGCATCAATAACAACGTTTTTGATATTTGGAGTTACAACCCCACTTACTCTTGCATTGAAATAAATATCATTTAAGAAAGGTGACTGTGAGAAGTAAGCTCCATTATAAACTAGGAAATTTCTACCGTTGATTCTATAGGTAATCTGACCTTTAACACCAACATTCCAAAAGTTTTTCTGTTCTCCTTTTCCGTAAGATGACGGATATAAATAATGTTGGAATAAGCCCTCTCTGCTATTATTTGTATATCCGAATAATCCAGAAACAAAAATATCAAATTTCCCTGTTGAGAATTTAACTGCCGGATTTACTTTTACCTCCTGTCTTCTGAAAATATAATCATACCCAATCTTGTCTCCTTCTCTTTTAGCAACAGAAGCATCGGATTCTTGTATATTATATTTCCCCCAAACGCTTCCTGCATCAGTATTAGAAGCAAATGCGTCCATATTCAGTGCAAAATCAGCACCTAACAAATCATTTACCTCTCTGTACTGCTCAGATTTATAATTTTGATAAGACACATTTAAAATAAAACGAGAAGTATCATTAAAGTTATACGTATAATGTGTTGATACATTGAATGTTTTATCATCTTTCACATCATCCACAAGGTAATATGCAGCTCTTCTTCCTCCAAATTGAGGCATATAAAGATCTCCGTTTCTATTGGCATTATAAAGATTATCCCAGTTGATTTGCGTATGTGATTGATCATCATTGGTCCACCAATCAGTAGTAATTCCAATATTCTCAGCTTGTGCAGGAGCTGGATTTTTATAATTCAACCAATAACTTGGCAAATTACGGTAGTATGTTGGCGAAGGGTTGTTCGCTCTATACCAATCCAATCTTGAACTATAGTCCTTACCGAACTGATAAGATACAGATGTCCATAGTTGAGATTTCTTATTGATTTTCCAGAAATCCTGTAATTGAAGCAATGGCTGGAAACCTCTTCTTACTCTCTCACTTCTTTTTTCTCCATCTTGCCAACCCCAGTAAGAGTTATAATGAATTCCTCTGAAATCATATACTTCCTGAGTATTTGGGCTGGAAGTACTTCTATTATATTTAGAACCAATGGCATTGAATGTCATGGAATGGTTGTCATTGAATTTTTTTTCAATCCCAAGATAACCGCTGTATGCGTCATAGAAAGTACCATCCTGTATTCCTTCCTGAGCCCATCTTCTGGCAATCATTCCAGTAAAAGCCCAGCCTTTACTACTCATTCCAGAAGAATATCTATAAGATAATCTATTGGTATAGTTTCTGTTCGTTAATGAGTATGTCAGCTGACTTCCTTTTCTATAATCACTCGCTTTTGTATTTTTATAAATAACCGAGCTGTTTCCACCAAATGCATATTCTGAAGGAGCATGATTTGCTGAAATTTCAGGGTATCTTGTGATTTCGTTAAGACCACCCCAGTTTCCAAAATCAACATTACCATTATCAGATTCAACCATAGAAACACCATTCAACATTGATTCTACAGACCTTCCGTCAATTCCTCTTGGACGGAACCAGTAAAATCCTAGATCAAATGCCGCGATTCTACTGAAGACATCCTGAGAAGACTGTAGCAAACCTACTGTTGAAGATTGGTTGTTACCACCTTCATCACTATTGTCGCTGTCTATAATTGTCAATCCCTGATCTGCGTTTGTAAGGGTCGGATAAAGAGTAATAGATCCTAGATCCTTTCTTTTCTCGTCACTGGTTACGTCAAACTCCATTACTTTTGTTTCGTAATTCGGTTTTGCAATCAGAATTTGGTAATGCCCCGGCTGCAAATCAACAAACTGGAAATATCCAATTTTATCGGCCGTTACATCATTGTCATTCCCTTTAAGATCTACTTCTGCCCTTTCAATGGGCTTCCCGTCAGCATCTTTAAGATACGCAAATACAGTAGTCTGCGCAAAATAGAATGAAGCGGGAAGTAAAGTAAATAAAGAGACTAATGATAGTTTTTTAATCATGAGTATATTATTTTTTTTTAAATACTTTTTACCTTAATTATCAATAGGTTAAAACTTGGGGGCACAAATTTAGTCAAAATTTATAATTAACAATTTTTTTAACATTATTTTTTCTTAACATTGCAAGCTTTTAAGATAAAAACGAGTAGCTCTTCATTAAATTATTATAAATTTACAAATAATTAAAACTGAAAGAGTTAAAAAAAAGTAAATTTGTCGATTAATTAATTTTAATATTAAATGAGAAAATTTTTAAGTTTTATTGCTGTGATTTGTGCGGTAATGACTTTTGCACAACAGCAAGGTAAATTAAGAAAAGTTGCCGCAGTAGGCTTTTTAAATGTAGAAAACCTTTGGGACACGATACGTTCCGCAGACTATATAGACGGCACGAAAGACATAAAAAATCCGGCTTTCCATAGAAGTATTCCTTTGGATTCGATTAAATTTTTAGAAGCCGAAAAATATGATGGAAATTGGAGCGACAGTTCTCTAAAAGGTAAAAAAGCAGTAAGATATCAAAGTGGATCTGAGGAATTTACGCCAAGCAGCGGTAAAAATTACAATACTAAAATTTACAAAGCAAAATTGGCTAATGAAGCTAAAGTAATTTCAGAACTTGGTTCACAATACACAAAAACGGCTCCGGCAGTTGTTGGTTTAATCGAGGTTGAAAACAGACAGGTTATTCAGGACTTAATTAAGCAACCAGCTCTGGCAAAATTCGATTACGGAATTATTCATTACAACTCTTATGATTACAGAGGAATTGATGTCGCTTTGATCTATCAAAAAAGAAGATTTACAGTAACAAATTCTCTTAAAAAAGAATTGAAAGTTTACGGTGACGACGGAAGAAGAGAATACACAAGAGATATTTTGGTAGTTACAGGCTTCCTAGATAATGAAAAAGTAGCATTCTTCATGAATCACTGGCCTTCAAGAAGAGGTGGTGAAGCGATTTCTTTACCAAAAAGAAACGCAGCCGCAGCTTTGCTAAAACAACAAATGGACAGTATAAGAACCGCAGATCCTACGACGAAACTTTTCGCAATGGGTGATTTTAATGATGATCCTGTGAGTTCAAGTTTAAAAAATCATTTAAAAGCTCAGGCAAGTCCGAAAGATTTAAGTGATGCAAATCCTTATCTTAACTTAATGTATCCTTTATACAAAAAAGGAGTTGCTTCTTTGGCTTATCAGGATGCACCGAACTTATTTGATCAGATTATTGTTTCTAAGAATTTAATTTCTGATCAAGTAATGAAAGAATATTCTGTTTTCAAGGCTGAAATTTATGCCCCGGCATATTTAGTCAATAAAGAAGGAAATTATAAAGGCTATCCTTTCAGATCCTGGAATGGGGATCAGTTTACAGGAGGCTACAGTGACCACTTTCCTGCATTTGTGATACTTCAAAAAGAACCTTAAAATATAAAGCACTCGATTCGGGTGCTTTTTTTGTGTAACTTTATGAATATGAAAAATTTAATTCTACTATTATTCATCATATCTATTCCTTTTAGTTGTTCAGCACAAGCAAATCATCCTAAGAGCGATAAAGAAAAATCAGAAATGAAAGCTGAAAAGAATGATGATGGTGAATGGGACCTTACAGTAATAGATACCCAATTTGATTATTTCCTGAGCGCAGTTGCAAAACCGATAAGTCAATATTCAGAATCATATTTAAAAACTAAAAATACTTTTCTGGTTAGTGAATGGAATTCCTATTACACTTCAGGAAGATATCGAAATGTAATTGAATCTTCCATAGATTATGATCCGAAAGAAAATTATGGCTTGAAATTCGAATATAAATTATACCAGGTTTTCGCTTATGTAAATTGGAAATACGGATTACGCATGAACGGACTTTCCGGAAGTGATGCTATAAGACAATAAAAAAGGTTCAGAATTTTCTGAACCTTTTATTTTTATATAGTCTGAAGATTATTTGTTGAATAATTCCTCAACTTTATCCCAGTTTACAACAGAGAAAAACGCTGAAACATAATCAGGCCTTCTGTTTTGGTAGTTTAAATAATAAGCGTGCTCCCAAACGTCTAATCCTAAAACCGGAGTTCCTTTAACGTCTGCAACAGGCATTAATGGGTTGTCTTGGTTTGGAGTAGAAGAAACAGAAACAGAACCGTCAGCATTCTTAACTAACCAAGCCCATCCAGATCCGAATCTTGTTTTAGCAGCTTCAGAAAAATCAGTTTTGAATTTTTCAAGACCACCGTAAGCTTCGATAGCAGCTTTTACATTTCCTACAGGCTCATTGCTTCCTCCTGGAGTTAAAACTTCCCAGAATAAAGAGTGGTTGAAGTGACCTCCACCGTTATTTCTTACTGCAGGCTTGTCAGTTCCAGTCTGGCAGATCTCTTCGATCGTTTTTCCAGCTAATTCTGTACCTTCGATTGCTTTATTTAAATTGTCGATATATGCTTGGTGATGTTTTGTATGGTGAATCTCCATAGTTTTTGCATCAATAGTTGGCTCTAATGCATCGTAAGCATATCCTAATTTTGGTAATTCAAATGACATAATTTTATTTTTAATGTTATAATTCAAAGTTAGCCAATAAATGACCGGTTATCAAAAATTGGGGATTATTTTAATAAATCTTTAACATTGATAGACTAGATTCTATAATAGTTTTAATTAAAAAATTTAAGTTTAGAAAAAATCAAAACAAAAAGCACAGATATAAAACCTGTGCTTCTCATTTAACAATATTAAATTAAATTATTTATTCATGGACATCAAGAACTCTTCATTATTTAAAGTTCCTCTGATGTTTTTATTTACAAATTCCATTGCTTCAATAGGATTCATTTCAGAAAGATATTTTCTGAAGATCCACATTCTCTGAGAAGTAACCTCATCTAGCAATAGATCATCTCTTCTTGTACTGGAAGAAATAAGATCAATAGCAGGATAAATTCTTCTGTTAGCAATTTTTCTGTCTAATTGAAGTTCCATGTTTCCGGTACCTTTGAATTCTTCAAAAATAACTTCATCCATTTTAGAACCTGTATCGATAAGTGCTGTTGCAATAATCGTTAAAGATCCACCACCTTCAATTTTTCTTGCCGCTCCGAAGAATCTTTTCGGCTTGTGAAGAGCATTCGCATCAACACCTCCAGAAAGAACTTTACCAGAAGCAGGCGTTACCGTATTGTAAGCTCTTGCTAATCTTGTAATTGAGTCTAATAAAATCACAACATCATGTCCGCATTCAACCATTCTCTGAGCTTTCGCTAAAACAAGGTTGGCAACTTTTACGTGTTTATCTGCCGCTTCATCAAATGTAGATGCAATAACTTCTGCATTTACACTTCTTTCCATATCGGTAACTTCTTCAGGACGTTCGTCGATCAAAAGAACCATCATATATACTTCCGGGTGATTGGATGCGATAGAATTAGCAATATCTTTCAACAACATCGTTTTACCGGTTTTCGGCTGTGCAACGATCATTGCTCTTTGTCCCTTCCCGATTGGTGCAAATAAATCAACAATTCTTGTAGACATTGTAGAGTTATCTCCTGCCAAGTTGAATTTCTCTTCAGGAAAAAGTGGAGTTAAATATTCAAAAGCAACACGATCTTTAATAAATGCAAGATCACGGCCGTTCACTTCTACTGGTTTTAATAAAGAAAAGTATTTTTCACCTTCTTTTGGAAGTCTTACAATACCTCTTACCGTATCACCAGTTTTCAACCCGAAATTTCTGATCTGTGCAGTAGAAACATATACATCATCCGGAGAAGAAATATAGCTAAAATCTGAAGAACGTAAAAATCCGTAGTTATCCGGTAATATCTCTAAAACCCCTTCAATACTAACCATTCCATCAAAGTTGAACTCCTTTCTATGGTGTTCCTGATGATCTTCGTTTCTGTCAGAATTCCTGTTTTGATTTTGATTAGGGTTCTGGTTTTGATTCGAATGTTGGTTTTGGTTTTGATTCTGGTTTTGCCCTTGGTTAGGGTTTTGAGCCTGTCCCTGATTAGGATTTTGATTTGAGCTCTGACCTTGGTTCGGGTTTTGATTTTTATGTTGGTTTCCACTGTTCTGTGGATGGTTTTGTCCTTTTTGAGGTCTTGCCTGCGGTTGTTGTTGAGGGTTGCTAGGCTTTTCTTCTGCTGCTGGAGCAGATTCCTGAGGTTCTGTGTTTTTAGGAGCTTGAGGTTTTTCCTGAACAGGACTTTCTACATTACTTGTATTTGTAGGAAGTCTTTTTCTTTTTTTCCTTGCAGCTTCTGCCTTTGCCGCTGCATCATCATTTGCAGTTTCAGCTTTTGGAGCTTGAGGTGTTACTTCTTCGGAAACAATCTCTTTTTCAACAGCTTTTTCTTCTTCTTTTGGTTTTGTTTCTACCGGAGCTTTTGCCTCAGGCTTTGGTTTTGGCGTCCTTTTCGGAGCAGCCTTTTTTACAGGAGCTTTCGCTTCTTTCTCTGGCGGATTTTCTTCAGTATTCATACTGCTTTCTGTGGCGTTGAAATAATCTTTTGCAACTTTAGGGTTAGAAGCCTGAAAATCAAGAACTGCAAAGATTTTATCATTCTCATTGCTGTTTCTTGCAACTTTAACGCCCAAATCCTTTAAGATTTTAGTCAGTTCCGTTACGGATTTTGACCTTAACGTTTCTATGTTAAACATATTTAATGTAAAAATGTAATTAATTGTGAGTAAGAAAAGTAAGTCCGGTGACTATTGTTTTCAAGTACATTGTATAATGCAAATCTACACTTATTTTTGAATTGTGCAAAATTTATGCTACTTTTGCCTAGAATTAAATATTCAATGCTACAAAGAATACAGACTATATGGGTTTTTCTGGCAGTTTTAGCTGCTGTGTTTCTGTTCGTTACAGGACAAGATGTTGCCGTTTTCGGCAGTATTCCTGTGATAAATATTGGTAGTGTGGTACTTGTTTTGGTTGGATTACTAAGTGTATTTAGCTTTAAAAACAGAAAAAGACAAATTTTGCTTAATCATATCAGCATCATTATAAACGTTTTGTTGATTGGTGTATTGGCGTACTGGATACTAAACTTACCCGGAGGAATTCAACTTCCTGAGAAGGGTATTGAGCCGATTTTTCCTTTGATTGCGATTATCTGTCTGCTTATTGCAAACATTTATATCCGCAAAGATGAGAGGCTCGTGAAATCTGTAGACAGACTTCGATAACCGAAACAACGATTTTTTGAGTAAGAACAGCTTCCCTTGGGAGCTGTTTTTTTATGTTTTTATTATATTAATTTATCACAAGGCTAAACAAAGTCTTTTTATTATTGAATATTTTAAAAGAAAAACAAAGCCGCTTCGCCTATTTTTGAAAGACAAAATAATTATCCGATTGTATTACTCTGATAAGTTTACGCCTTAGTTTATCTTAAAAAACAGAGAATTAAAGAAAATCTTTGTCTATCCTTGCGATAAAAGAAGTTTGCAAAAAATTTAATAAGATTTATTGCAACATTTTATTTTAAATTGCGACAGATTATTAAAATTATCTATTCATGAAAAAACTAGCTTATCTTACTCTATCCCTTTTCTCAGCATTTACTTTCGCTCAGGAAGTTTCTAAGGAAAGAATAAATACCGTAATTTCAACGTTGGCATCAGACGAAATGAAAGGCCGTGAAATCGGAACTCCTGAAAATGAAAATGCAGCAAATTATATCGCCAAGCTTTTCAAAGAAAATAATTTAGAATACTGTACAGGAAATTCTTATCTGGTTCCATTTACTTATAAAGGAAAAACTGTTTATAATGTTTGTGGAGTTCAAAAAGGAAAAACAGATAAATATCTAGGTTTCTCAGGACATTTTGATCACATTGGAATGAACAATAAAAGTGGAGATAACATCTATAACGGAGCTGATGATGATGCAAGCGGAATCACAACTTTAGTTGGAATTTCAGATTATTTCAAAAACAAAAAGCCTGAATTCTCTATGGTTTTCATGGCATTTAATGGAGAAGAAAAAGGAATGTTAGGTTCTACAGCGATTGCTGATGATAAAAATTTAGATAAAATTTACAATAACTTATATGCTCTTTTCAATTTTGAAATGGTGGCTACAGAGTCTCAATTCGGGAAAAATGCAGTTTTCATGACGGGTGATGAGTTTTCTGATCTTGATGAGCTTTTCAATAAAAGTGCAGTGAACGGATTAAAAATCAACGCTGATCCTTACGCTTCAGAACAATTATTTTACAGATCGGATAATGTGAACTTTGTTAAGAAAAAAATTATTGCTCACTCAATCTCAACAGCTGATATGACGAAAATTAAACATTATCACCAAGTGAATGATGATGTAAGCATTGTTGATTTTGATAATATGGGCCAAATAATCAATAATTTTGGGAAGACTTTGGAAAAATTGAGTCCTAAGAATTTCGCACCAAAATATAACGATAAAGTAAAGTTTTAATAAAAAATAAAAGAGTGTTACCCTATAAAAGTAGTACTCTTTCTTTTAAATATAGATTTTAACAAAATCACGCTGTAACAAAAAAGATTCTATTGGGACATATTACTTAAAGTAAAATAGGATTTAGAACGTCTTATCATTATATTTTAATTAATTTTGCTATCCAATTTTTCATTGAATGAACGAATATAAAAAAATACTAAAGTTCGCGAGGCCGCACCAAAAATATATCTACGGAAGTTTATTTTTCAACATATTATATTCTGTATTTCAAATAGCTTCTTTAGGAACTATTTTACCGGTTTTGGGAATGCTTTTTGGCACCATAAAGCCTGAGAAATACGAATCTGCTCCCATCTATTCGGGAGATATCTTAGATCTTTTCACTTATTTAAAAGAATATTCTAATTATTATGTACAAAAATTAGTCACGGATCATGGTGCGTTGACAGTACTTGCATGGTTGTGTGTTATTACGGCTTTTACTTTTTTATTGAGAAACGTATTTCGATATTTGGGATCGTTTTTATTGATTAATTATCGTGTCGGCGTTACCAAAGATCTTCGTGGCGCTATGTACCGCAAAATACTTTCTTTACCCGTTTCATTTTTTACAGAAAGCAGAAAAGGAGACCTTATGTCTCGTATGTCTAACGATGTAGGCGAAGTTGAAGGTAATATTTTAGGAAGTTTAGTTGAGCTTATTAATGCTCCATTCATGCTAATCAGTACGCTGGTTACTTTATTTTTCTTAAGTACAGAAATGACCCTTTTCTCTTTATTGGTTTTGCCTGTAATGGGAACAATGATCGCTTTGGTTGGGAAAAGCCTTAAAAAAGACTCACACGAAGCTCAAAACGAAATGGGAACTATATTTTCCATTGTAGATGAAACCTTGAAATCATCAAAAGTCATTAAGATTTTTAATGCTGAAAAAATAATGGATAATCGTTTTATGCAGTCAATGCAAAAATGGATATCCAGCTCAATAAGATTAGGCAGAAAAAAAGAACTGGCATCGCCAATGAGCGAATTTTTAGGATCAATTACATTCTTAATCATCGCTTGGTACGGAGGAAAACAAATCATTGTAGAGCAAAGTATTTCACCAGCTGATTTCCTTGTGTTTTTAGGTATTTTCTTCCAAATTTTACCTCCTGTAAAAAGTTTATCAACGTCTATTTCTAACGTTCAGAAAGGAGAAGCTTCTCTTAAAAGAGTATTGGAAATTCTGGATGCAGATGTGAAAATCGAAGAAGTAGCAGAACCCGTTTCAATTACTACACTTCAACAAAATATCGAGTTTAAAGACATCGGATTCTATTATGATAAAGATAATTTAATTCTTAAAAATTTCAACTTAACCATCCCGAAAGGGAAAACGGTTGCTTTGGTTGGACAAAGTGGAAGTGGAAAAACGACCATTGCCAATCTTTTAGCAAGATTTTACGATGTTTCTGAAGGTGAAATTTTAATTGATGGCGTTAGCATTAAACATTTAAAATTACAGGAATACAGAAAACTGTTGGGAATGGTAACTCAGGAATCAGTATTATTCAATGATTCTGTTTTCAATAACATTTTGATGGGTAAGCCGGATGCAACGAAAGAAGAAGTAATTAATGCTGCTAAGATTGCCAACGCAGACGCTTTCATCACGCAGCTTCCTAATGGATACGACACCAATATCGGAGATGATGGCGGAAAGCTTTCCGGAGGTCAAAAACAAAGAGTTTCTATCGCAAGAGCAGTTCTTAAAAACCCACCAATCATGATTTTGGATGAAGCAACTTCAGCTTTGGATACAGAATCTGAAAAATTTGTTCAAGATGCTTTAGAAAAAATGATGGAAAACAGAACTTCTTTGGTTATTGCACACAGACTTTCAACCATTCAAAAAGCCGACTGGATTGTAGTAATGGAGAAAGGCGACATCGTAGAACAAGGAAGCCACCACGAGCTTATTGCAAAGAGAGGTGTTTATCACAAACTTGTTGAGCTTCAAAATTTTGATTAAATCTTTTTAAATTATATTTAAAATGAACCCAATACAAGAGTACTTCTACAGAATTAAAGAGCCTGAAAGAAGTACTCTTCTTTTTTTAAGGAAAAAAATATTAGAATCTGACACAGAAAATATTACTGAAACATTGAGTTTTGGGCTTCCATTTTTTAAGTTTAAAAAGAAAATGCTGTGTTATCTATATTACAGCAAAAAACATCAGAAGCATTATGTAAGTTTTTACCACGGTGACAGGCTCGAGCATCCGGAATTGATTCAGGAAGGCAGAAAGAAGTTTAAAATCCTTTTAATTGATATGGAAGAGGATTTACCTGTGGAGCTGATTTTGAGGTTGATTGATGATGTTAAACAGTATATTAGGGCTTAGGATTTAGAACTTTAAGCTACTTTGTGTTATTAAGTTTTGGCTATTTTGGTTTAATTGTTAAACGGGCTAAAGCCCGTTCCTATTGATGAAAAATATTACGTTTAAAATTCTTATTACAATTCGAATTCGTGTTCATTCGTGAAAAAATTTGCGTCATTTGTGTTTAAACAAAAAAAGACCGCTCCTCTCGAAACAGTCTTATATATATTTTTTTGATTAAATCTTAATCTTTCATTCTTGCAATAACATCCAATCCACCTTTTGTGATATCTCCGATCTTACATGTGATTTCCGTATCTAAAGGCAAGAAAACATCCATTCTTGAACCGAATTTGATGAAACCGAATTCATGTCCAGCTTTCGCCTGATCTCCTTCATTACAATAGAAAACGATTCTTCTAGCCACATATCCTGCGATCTGTCTGAAAACTACTTTATGGTTCGTCATACTTTCAACAGCAACGGTCGTTCTTTCATTTTCTGTAGAAGATTTCTCGTGCCATGCAACAAGATATTTTCCCGGGTGATATTTTTTGTAAATCACTTTTCCAGAAACCGGATATCTACAGATATGAACATTCAAAGGTGACATAAAGATGGAAACCTGAATAGCTTTCCCTTTGATAAACTCGTCTTCGTCTACTTCTTTGATCATTACTACTTTCCCGTCAACAGGAGCAATAACGTTCTCTCTGTGTTCCAAAATGTCACGGTTCGGAACTCTGAAGAACCAAAATACCAAACTGTAAACAATCAATAATGGCATAATGATCAGTAGTGACCACATTTTAAGAAAATAAATAGCCAACACACTAATAATAATAAATAGTATCGTTGCTACAGTGATCGTCCCTTTTGACTCCTTATGTAATTTCATGAGATTAAATAAATTTTTCTAAAATAAAGTACAAATATACGACAGGTGCGCAAATTAAAAAACTATCAAGCCTATCTAATACGCCACCATGCCCCGGAAGGATGTTTCCGCTGTCTTTTACACCGAAATTTCTTTTCAGTTGGCTTTCTACCAAGTCTCCTAATGGTGCAAATGCAGCCACCAAAAATCCAACAACCATCCAATTTCCTCTAAGCTCCGGCTGATAATGTTCGATGAAGTATGATAAAACTAAAGTTAATACTACTCCACCAATATATCCTTCCCAAGTCTTTTTAGGAGAGATTTTGGGAGCCATTTTATGTTTTCCGAAGAACTTTCCTGTTAAGTACGCAAAAGTATCGCTGCTCCATATCAGAACAAATAAGAAAAGAACTTCTAAAGAGAATGTATTATCGTAAGTCGAGAACTTTGGTAAACCTAATGCAAAACTAAACGGAAGAGCCACGTAAATGACTGTAAAAATCAGTTTTCCGCTATCGAAGTACAATTCGTTGGCATATTTAAATAAAGTAATAACAGCTATTAAAATCAAGGCAAGAGCCAATATTTCGCTCAGTCTGAAATTAAAATAAAAGTCGTGGTAGAAATATCTCTTGGAAAACATGTAAAAAATAACAAGGATAACAGGAAATACCACCCATTTTTCATATCCGTTTCCAAATTTCATGATCTTCACACATTCCCACGATCCTACGATCATTAGAAAAGAGATCAAACCGTAATATAAATATTGCTGTTTAACGAGATCCGGAGAAATACTGTTGATCAATTGAGCTCCAAGCGGAGTTGTACAAAGAATGATAACTGCAACGTAAACAATTCCGGAAAGGGTTCTTTGAATAAGATTTTTGTCCAAGATTTAAATTTTAGAAGTTGATGCTAATCTTCAAGCAGCAATAAAAACAGTTTTGTATTGGCATTAGAAGAAGTATCTAATTTTGACTGATTTCCGCTGATGGAAGTAAGGTTTTTAATATTTCCGTTCCTTTTAATTTTCCCCATAGCATCATTAAGATTATTCACGATCTGTGATACATTGGCCATAATAATGATCTTATTCGGCAGTCTTGAAGAATGATAGTGCAGGATATTATTGTGAGAAAGCATGATTCTTCCATCGTAAGCAATAAGATACTCACAGGTGATGAAAGCCGCATCATTGGAATGCTCAAAATCTGAAGTATAAGGAGTTTTCACAACATTCAGAAAATTCTGAAGTTCTTTATCCCAACAAAACATATTGTTGATCCCTTCTATCTTTACAATTTGATTTAAAGTCTGTAGAGCTTCCGCTTCATCTGCACAGTAATTGAAAAAGCCTCCGGAATGCGTAAATAATTGCGCAAACTTATAGTCGAGATCCGCATTTTTAAGCGAGTCCCCTAGTTTCTCCAAACTCTGTTTGTCTTCTTCCTCAGGTTGGTTGGTAAGTTTGCTTACAATTCTCTTGAATAAACTCAACTTAATTTATTTTTAGTCAACTTTATACAAAAATAGAAAATTAATTACAATAGATTCTAAAAATGTACCCTTAAATATGAAAAAACCTGACAATTTTGTGTTGTCAGGTTTTTGTAATATGTTTTTTGAAGTATTTTAAAGTTGAGTCGGGCTTTCTGGAGCCTGAATTTCACTTCCCTCTTCTTTGTCTTTGATAATGATTTCCTCATTCGGTTCTTTCGCTGCTGCGATCGTGCTTGTAACAGGTCTTTCTGTTAACTCAGGATCCCATGCTCTTTTTCCGAAGATGTCCTCAAGGTCTTCACGGAATATCACTTCTTTTTCTAAAAGTTTATTCGCCAAAGCATCAAGCTTATCTTTATTCTCAGTAAGAATCTGAACTGCTCTCTGATATTGATTTTCAATAATTGATTTTATCTCAACATCAATTTTATTAGCTGTTTCCTCAGAATATGGTTTACCGAAGTTATATTCAGACTGGCCTAAACTATCGTAGTAAGAAATGTTACCGATATTTGGACTTAATCCATACACAGTAACCATTGCCTGAGCTCTTTTCGTTACACTTTCCAAGTCAGATAATGCACCTGTTGAAATATTGTTGAAAATAACCTGCTCTGCTGCTCTACCTCCTAACGTTGCACATAATTCGTCCAACATCTGTTCAGTCGTTGTCAATTGTCTTTCCTCAGGAAGATACCAAGCTGCTCCTAAAGAACGTCCTCTCGGTACAATCGTTACTTTTAACAATGGAGCTGCATGCTCTACTAACCAAGAGATTGTAGCGTGACCAGCTTCATGATAAGCAACTCTCTTCTTTTCTGAAGGTTTGATCGCCATATTTTTCTTCTCAAGACCTCCGATGATTCTGTCTACAGCATCAAGGAAATCCTGTTTTGTAACTGAAGTATGACTATTTCTAGCTGCGATCAATGCCGCTTCGTTACAAACGTTAGCAATATCCGCTCCACTGAATCCAGGAGTTTGTTTTGCTAAGAAATCTCTGTCAACTGTATCATCAAGCTTAATTTTAAGCAAATGAACATCAAAAATCTCTCTTCTTTCGTGTAATTCCGGAAGGTCTACATAAATAGAACGGTCAAAACGACCTGCTCTCATCAAGGCTTTATCTAAGATATCAGCTCTGTTGGTTGCAGCCATTACGATTACGTTCACATCTGTTCCAAATCCGTCCATTTCTGTAAGAAGTTGGTTCAATGTATTTTCTCTTTCGTCGTTTCCGCCTGAGAAATTGTTTTTACCTCTTGCACGTCCGATAGCATCAATCTCATCAATAAAGATGATTGCCGGAGATTTTGCTTTTGCCTGAGCAAACAAATCTCTAACTCTTGAAGCACCTACTCCTACAAACATTTCAACAAAATCAGAACCTGAAAGCGAGAAGAACGGAACCTTAGCTTCACCTGCAACAGCTTTAGCCAATAATGTTTTCCCTGTTCCCGGAGGACCTACTAATAGAACTCCTTTCGGAATTTTACCTCCCAGTTTTGTATATTTTTCAGAATTTTTCAAGAAGTCTACCACTTCCTGTACTTCTTCTTTTGCTCCTTCCAATCCTGCAACATCTTTAAATGTTACCTGAATTCTTTCTTTTTCGTCGAAAAGTTTAGCTTTAGACTTACCGATAGAGAAGATTTGTCCGCCAGGGCCTCCGCCACCCCCCATCTTTCTGAAAAGAAGGAAATAGAATAATCCTAAAATCGCGATCCAGATCAAAGCTGAAAATAAGATATCCATGAACGGGTTTTTTCCCGCGCCGTAATCTTTAGTCGTTTTAATCGCCGGATTTGTTGCTTTTACCTGTTCAAATTTTTGAAGGAAAAGTTGAAGATCTCCATATTTCACAGAATAATCTGCTTTTGGAGCCATCTCAAAACCTGATAACGGATTGTTGTCTTTGGCTTCTTTACTTACCATTGCTGTTTTTGCAGCTTTAGTTAAGAAAATATCAGCCTTTTCGGTGTCTTTGTATATAATAATGTTCTGAACTTTCCCCGTCTGCAATTCTCTGAAGAAACCATCTTCATCAATAGATTTTGCACTATCGCCTCCTAAAAAATTGGAACCGAAGAATAACAAAAGAGCTATGATCGCAATCGGAAAAAACCAGTTAAATCCTTTATTGTTCATTTATACTTTTTAAAATTTAATATTCATATTCAATTTTTGTGATTGCGGCATCTCCCCAAAGTTCCTCAATGTCATAATACTCACGAGTTTCTTTCTGGAAAATATGAACCACTACGGTAACGTAATCTACCAAAACCCACATAGAGTTTTCGGTACCTTCTACATGCCAAGGCCTATCCTGAAGATCGTTTCTCACTTTTTTCTCAACACTTCCTGCCAATGCAGATACCTGTGTGTTTGAGTTTCCGCTACAAATTATAAAAGTCTCTGCTACAGAGTTCTCAATTTTTGAAAGATCAAAAATCATGATATCTTCACCCTTTACGTCTTGGATGGCTTCAACAATTTTATCTATTAGTGCCTGCTTTTCTGCTGTTTTATTCATTAAAATATCTATAATCTGCAAATTTATTGTTTTTCTTTTACTTTAGCCTTACTTTTAGCCTTTTAAAGTCTTAAAGTTTTCTTAATGGGTCAACTATTCTATCAAAAAGAGTCTCTTTCTACTAATGACGAAATATCTCAGTATTTACTTTATGATAATTCGGATTTTATTGGTCTTCATACTTTCAACCAGACAAGAGGTCGCGGACAGTATGGAAATACGTGGATTTCAACAGCTGAAAAAAATTTAGCTTACACTTTAGCCGCTAAAGCCGAAAATTTCACGCTTACTGATTTTTTGTTCAATTATTATACCGCAATTGCCATCAGGGATTTCCTTGCCAATTTGACTGAAAATATAGTGAAAATAAAATGGCCGAACGACATCATCCTTAAAAATAAAAAAATCGTCGGAATTTTAATTGAGAAGAAAAAAATCAACCAAAGCAATTATTATATTATTGGATCGGGTATTAATATTTTGCAGGAAGAATTTGATGACATTTCGAAGGCCGGATCACTTCTAACCCAAACTGGGATACGATTTGACTTAAAAGAATTCACGGAAAACTATCATAAATTCTTAATTGAAAGATTAAAAAACATTCCGTCTGAACAGGAAATAATGGATCAATTTAATGAAAATCTATTCCGAAAAGATGAAATTTCAGTTTTTGAAATTAATGGAGAGAGACAAAATGGCATTATAAAATATGCCGATGAAAAAGGTGAGTTATATATCGATCTTGAAAATGACGGATTAAAATCTTTTTATCATAAGGAAATAAAACTGCTTTACTGATTCGCTCTTTTCAGGTATAAATACAATGCAATCGGGAAGAAGATGATGTTCGGAAACCACATGGCCAAAGCCGGTGACATACTTTTATTTTCCGAAACAACCTTTAAAGCTTCGAATGAAAACACAAATAAGAAGGCTAAGGAAATTCCTATTGCTAAGTTAATTCCCAATCCTCCTCTTTTCTTTTGAGAAGATAAAGATAGCGCCAAGAAAGTTAAAATAACAATGGAAATAGGCATTGAAGTCCTCTGATGAAGCTCATTAAGATGGGCATTCAGGTTACTGTTCCCTTTTTCTGTTTCTCTTTGGATGAATTTCAGAAGTTCGGGCGTTGTTTTATTCTGACCCAACAATTCATTCGGGAAAAGTTCGTCAGGATTGTGCCCGAAGCTTTTTCTTAATTCAGGGCCGTTTCCTAGTTTTTCGGTATCGTCTTTATTGATTGTTTTTTCGAAATAATTACTTAAAACAAATTGTTTTTTAACCTTGTCCCAAAGCACATCAGAAGCTTTAAGTTCGTAAGTCATCTTTCTATTCTTATCAAATTTTTGAAAGACAAAACCGGAACCTCTTTTTTCTCCTTTGTTCCAGGAATTAACAAAAATATATTCCGTTCTGCTTAATTGCGCGGAAACCGGAGCTGTACCCAAAACTTTCTCTTTATTCCTCGCATTATAAGTGTATGCCTCAAGCTGATTTTTCTGAATATTCGCCCAAGGAAGCACAAAATGATTGATTACCAACGACAAACAAGCAATAAACAGAGACGTAATTAAGTACGGCTTTGCAAACCTGTGAAAGCTTGCTCCACTACTGATAATGGCAACAATTTCCGTATTATTTGCCATTCTGGATGTGAAATAAATCACAGAAATAAACACCAAAATGGACAGGAAAGTCATGACCAAGTTGATGATCCAGAAAGGATAAAAATGAATAAGAAAATAGGTTAAATCTAATTTTGGATCTATAAGTTTAGCATTTTCAATTCTCGGAATTTTCTGCTGAACATCGATTACCAAAACTACTACAGACAGCAATATCAACATGAAACTGAAAGTCCCAAGGTATTTTTTAATGATATATCGGTCTATAATTTTAAGCATTATTTTCTTTTTTTTAATGCGTTTTTGCAATTTAATTTAATAGGATTTCATCCTATTCTCTGGTAAGTCGTCCCTTTGGGACTCCTTTTCTTACAATCTTTGTCTAAGAATCGGAACTACAGAATTTTTCCATTGATAGAAATCTCCTGCAACAATATGTTCTCTCGCCACTTTTACCAAATCTAAATAAAATGCCAAGTTATGAATTGATGCGATTTGTTTTCCTAAATATTCTTTAGAAACAAACAAATGGCGCACATACGCTTTTGAATATTCTTTATCTACAAAACTCGTCCCAAATTCATCCAAAGGCGAAAAATCGTTCTTCCATTTTTCATTTTTCATGTTCATAACACCTTGCCAAGTGAACAACATTGCGTTTCTGGCGTTTCTTGTAGGCATTACACAATCCATCATATCAATTCCTAAACCAATGGATTCCAGAATATTCCACGGAGTACCAACTCCCATTAAATATCTTGGTTTATCTTTTGGTAAAATATCGGTAACCTCATCGGTAATTCTGTACAATTCATCTTCAGGCTCACCAACGGAAAGTCCGCCAATTGCATTTCCTTCTGCACCTGCTTCCGAAATTACTTCCGCTGAAATTTTTCTTAAATCTGAATAGGTAGAACCCTGAACGATAGGGAAAAATCTTTGTTTGTGGCCGTATAATTCTGGATTTTGTTCATTCCAATCGATACATCTTTTTAACCAACGATGCGTCATTTCCATGGAAGCTTTTACCTGATTGTATCCACTTGGATAAGCAACACATTCATCAAAAGCCATAAAAATATCTGCACCGATCTGTCTTTGGATTTCCATAGATTTTTCCGGAGTGAATAAATGATAACTTCCATCGATGTGAGACTTGAATTTCACCCCTTCCTCAGACATTTTTCTGCTTCCTGAAAGGGAAAAAACCTGAAAACCTCCCGAATCCGTAAGAATAGGAAGATCCCAGTTCATGAATTTATGTAAACCTCCCGCATTCTGCATCGTTTCCATGCCGGGACGAAGGTATAAATGATAGGTATTGCCCAGAATAATTTGAGCTTTAATGTCTTCTTTTAATTCTCTTTGGTGGACTGTTTTCACACTCGCAACAGTTCCCACAGGCATAAAAATAGGTGTTTGCACTTTACCGTGATCGGTCATAAGTTCTCCTGCTCTTGCCTTACCTTCAGAGGTTTTTTCTATATTAAAAAATTTCATTCGTATACTTTTAAATCATCGCCATTGGCCGTTTTATTTTGCCTAATGGAATACGTTTCTGCATTGTTATCTTGCAAAAGACGGTACATTACCATCTTTTTTTAATTTGTCTTTTATATATTGATCCGCTTTTGGATCTTTTTCCAACAGTTTTTTCTGAGCATCGTCTGCGATACCCTTCATCTGGTCTTTTACAACATAATATTTAAAACTTTCAACAAAATCTGTAGATTTTATGTTGTGAGCTTTAAGGATATATCTTGTTCCGGCCTCCAGATTTTTATTCTGATACATGAAAGTTGCCTGATCGTTGATTGACAGGTCAGCAAGAATCTCGGCCATCGTATCTTTATCCACCAAGTTCTTTGGTTTATCTACATAATCACTGCATGAAAATATGCATGATAAAACGAAAATGAAGATCAGCTTTTTCATAATCTGTTGATTAATGATTTCCACTTTAAATTTAAAACACCAAAAACCGCTTCATGAATGATTCCTCCATTCATTTTGCTTTCTCCCAATATTCTGTTTGTAAAAATAATAGGTACTTCTACAATTTTATAGCCTTTTTTAAAAGCTCTGAATTTCATTTCGATCTGAAATCCGTACCCTTTTAATCTAACATTATCCAATCCTATCTCTTCTAAAACTTTTCTTGAAAAACAGACAAAACCTGCTGTTGTATCATGAATCGGAAGTCCTAAAACAAACCTCACATATTTCGAAGCAAAATAAGAAAGTAAAACTCTTCCCATTGGCCAGTTTACCACATTTACTCCTTTTGAATAACGGGAACCGATCGCCATATCTGCATTTAAACAAGCTTCAAACAATTTAGGAAGATCACTTGGATTGTGAGAAAAATCGGCATCCATTTCAAAAATATAATCATAATTGTTTTGAATTGCCCATTTAAACCCGTGAATATAGGCCTTTCCCAAACCGTCTTTCACATGTCTT
Source organism: Chryseobacterium glaciei (assembly GCF_001648155.1). Taxonomy (NCBI): domain Bacteria; kingdom Pseudomonadati; phylum Bacteroidota; class Flavobacteriia; order Flavobacteriales; family Weeksellaceae; genus Chryseobacterium; species Chryseobacterium glaciei. The sequence goes on from NZ_CP015199.1 coordinate 1,832,178, forward strand.
ATCGACAAATGTAAAGTGTGAGGAAACTTCTTCTGAAGATCTTTTACAATGTTGGAAGTTCCGTCCGGAGACGAGTCATCCACCACCAAAATATGAAAGTCATCTTCCAACGCAAAAACCGCGGAAATTATACTTTCTATATTTTCCTTTTCATTATAAGTTGGGATGATGACGAGTTTTTTCATTTCAATTTGCAAAGATAGTTTATTTAACCTTTTTATTTTATACAAAATAATCTATAATTTTGCAAAAAACATTCCTTTGCCGTTATCACAAAATTTTATTAATAATGTAAGAATACCTGAGAACAACGATTGGGTAATCTTTATATTGTTGGGTTGTATATTTTTATACCTATTTATGATGAATATCATAGAAAGAGGCGCCAACCTAAAAGACTTTTTGCTTCAAAAATATTTTGACGCAAGCAATAACCTTCCGAGTTGGATCATTACGTCCTGTGTAATGGCTCTTACTTTGGCAGTTTTAATCTCTCAATATATTCCGATTGTACCTAAATATGTTGCCGATCTGAGTGTTTTGGGGTATCAATTGAATAAATTTGGATATAGTTTAACAATAGTTATTCTATTTTATTTCATAAAAACGACTTTAGGGTTTGTTTTTTATCAAAGCATAGGTGATGGTAAAAAATGGCTGGTTTTTTATTTTACCTCCACCAAATTTTATTTCGTTTTGTCATTTTTATTAATAATTTTATGTGTAACCCACTACTATTTCCCTATTGACAGAAATAAAATGTTTTTATACTATTTGTTCTTCTTTTCTTTTGTATTCATTTTCAAAGTTTTTTTCTATTTATTTCACAAGAACAATGTTTTACCTGAAAAATGGTATTATAAATTTTTGTATATTTGCACCCTCCAAATCGCACCTTTATTGTTGCTTTGGAAACTATTATTTTTTTAATAAATGTCAATGATGAGAATAAAGTCTATATTGGTTTCTCAACCAGCGCCTAGTGAGTCTTCTCCATATTTGGAAATAGCGAAGAAGGAAAAAATAAAGATTGACTTCCGCCCTTTTATCCACGTCGAAGGAGTTGACAACAAAGAACTTAGAACACAGAAGATAGATCTAACGCAATACACTGGAATTATTTTTACCAGCAAAAATGCGATTGATCACTATTTCAGACTTGCAGAAGAATTGCGTTTCAGCGTACCAGATACGATGAGATACATCTGCCAGTCCGAAGCAGTTGCCAACTATCTTCAAAAGCATATTGTGTACAGAAAAAGAAAGATCAGTTTTGGGGAGAAAAACTTCTCAGACTTGGCTCCGCTTTTCAAGAAATTCCCTACTGAGAAGTATCTATTACCTTCTTCAGATGTTTTAAGTCCGGATATCATTAAAACTTTAGATACCTCAAACGTAGATTGGACAAGAGCGATCATGTACAGAACAGTTTGCAGTGATTTAACGGATATTACGATTAAAGATTACGACATGTTGATCTTCTTTAGTCCACAAGGAATTAAATCTTTACAACAAAATTTCCCTGAATTCAAACAGGACGAAACTAATATCGGTGTTTTCGGTAACACAACATTAGCAGCAGCCGAAGAAGCAGGATTAAGAGTAGATTTAATGGCGCCTACAAAAGAAACGCCATCCATGACAATGGCCCTTGAAAAATACATTAAAGCGCTTCATAAATAGCTTTTACTATAAAATATAAATCAGCCGTCTTTTCAATTAAAGGAAAGATGGCTTTTTTTTAACTAAATTTGAACAAGAATTAATATTGAATGGAAGCTCCACAGGCAAAAAAAATAGAAAAAACACTAGAAATACACGGAGATAAAAGAACTGACAATTATTTCTGGCTCAATGAAAGAGAAAATCCCGAAGTCATAAAATATCTTGAAGAAGAAAACGCTTACGAAGAGTTTATGATGAAGGACACCGAAGAGCTTCAAGAAGAGCTTTACGAAGAAATGAAAGCCCGCTACAAAAAAGACGATGAGTCTCTACCCTATTTCTTCAACGAATATTGGTACATTGTACGTTATGAAGAAGGAAAAGAATATCCTATTTTTTGCAGAAAACATAAAAGTTTAGACAATACAGAAGAAATTATTCTTGATGTAAATGTACTTGCAGAAGGCGAAACATTTTTCGAAGTAGGAAGCGTTGCCGTAAGTCCGAATAATAAATTAATGTCCTTTTCGTCCGATAATGTTGGAAGAAGAATTTATGACATTAATTTCAAAAACCTAGAAACAGAAGAAATTCTTTCTGATAAAATAGAAAACACAACAGGTAAAGCTGTTTGGGCGAATGATAACGAACATGTTTTTTATATCAGAAAAGATGATAGTTTACGTGCATTTCAAGTGTACAGACATAAATTAGGAACAGAACCTTCGGAAGATATTTTAATTTTCCATGAAGAGGATGATACTTTTGATGTGAATGTTTTCAAGACAAAATCATTGGAATATATTTTCCTGGCGAGTTCAAGCACGATTTCAGATGAACACCGTTTTATTCCTGCTGATGATGTTTTTGCAGAATGGAAAATGATTCAGTCAAGAATCGATGATCTTGAATATTCTGTAGAACATTATGAAGATGAATTTTACATTATCACCAATGCCGACGACGCGATCAATTTTAAAATTGTAAAAGCAAAAATCGATAATTGTGGAATGGAAAACTGGGTAGACGTAATTCCGCACCGCGCAGAAGTTCTATTGGAAGGTTTTGAAATATTTAAAGATTATCTTATTCTCGAAGAAAGAGAAAGAGGTCTTTTACAGATAAAAATCATCGAAGAGAAAACAAACGAATCTTATTATCTTCCTTTCTCGGATCCAACTTACACCGCTTACATCGGAACCAATTTAGAATTTGACACCGAAGTTTTACGTTACGGTTATACCTCGCTTATACAACCAAATGCAACTTACGAATATAACCTTAAAGACAAAACAACAAAACTGTTGAAGCAACAGGAAGTTTTGGGAGGAAAATTCATTGCTGAAAATTATATTTCTGAGAGAATTTGGGCAGATTCAAGAGATGGGGAAACAAAAGTTCCAATTTCTTTAGTTTATCATAAAGACACGAAAAAAACAGCTGATACTCCCGTACTTCTATATGGTTATGGAAGTTACGGACACACAGTTGATGCAAGTTTCTCGAATGTGAGATTATCAATTTTAGATAGAGGTTTCATTTACGCGATCGCTCATATACGAGGTGGAGAATATCTAGGAAGAGAATGGTACGAAGACGGAAAAATGCTGTTTAAGAAAAACACATTCTTCGATTTTATTGACGCAGGGAAATATTTAATTAAAGAAAACTATACTTCATCAAAGCATTTATACGCCATGGGCGGAAGCGCAGGTGGATTATTGGTTGGAGCGGTTATCAATTACGAGCCGAAACTTTTCAACGGAATTGTTTCTCAGGTTCCTTTTGTGGATGTTGTGACAACGATGTTGGATGAAACGATTCCATTAACAACCGGAGAATATGACGAATGGGGAAATCCAAACGACAAAGAATATTATCAATACATGAAAGATTATTCGCCTTACGATAACGTAGAAGCAAAAGAATATCCTCATATGCTGATTACTACAGGTCTGCACGATTCTCAGGTTCAATATTGGGAGCCTGCAAAATGGACTGCGAAATTAAGAGAATTAAAAACTGACAACAATCTTTTGCTATTCAAAACCGACATGAGTTCAGGTCACGGAGGTGCAAGCGGAAGATTTGAATCATTAAAAGAAGACGCACTAGAATATGCCTTCTTGTTAAAATTAGAAAACGAAAAAGGATGATTAACGAATCTGAATACTGGAAAAAAGTAGAACAATTTTTCGAGGACAACTTTGAGACTGAAAAAAATCCGCCAATCGAGACGATATTATTTCTGATTGGTCTTCAGGAACTTGGAAGTGGTCAACAAAAATATACGAAAGACGATAAATTAAACATTCTTCATATTGCTGTTTGCAGATTATTAGAGCCATTTGGTTATTATAAATTCACGCATTACGAAGACGGATGGCCTCATTTTGAAAAATTGGAAGGACTGCCGGAATTAAAGCCCAATGAGCAATCATTGCTTATGAAAAAAGCGGTTATTCAATATTTTCAGGATGAAGAATTGATATAAATAAAAACGGAAAGTATTAGCTTTCCGTTTTTTTATTTTAAACCATTAAGGTCAATTTAGGAGTTAAGTTTAATTAAGAAAATCATTTTGATCTTTAAGTCTTACACGAAGCAAGCTTAATACTCTTAACAACTTAACTAAATCTTAATGGTTCAAATTATTTTAAAATTTCCTCAAGCTGATTCAAGCCCATTTTGAAACCTTCTTCAAAACCCATTTCCAACTGCTGTTTTATACCTTCCGGAGATGCAAAATGAATATTGACAGTCACTTTTGCACCTTCTTCTACCCCTGTAAATCCAAACAGCCATTTTGATTGCCCAAAATCTTGATTAATATTGCCATTTTCATCACAGAAAGCATCTGTTCCATCAAAACTACGATGCTCCGTGATTTCGCCATATTTTACCTGTGCATAATGCTTCTCTCCTTCCGGGCCAACCATTGAGTACAGCCAAATTCTACCTTCCTTAAAATCCTGTTCTTTTGTTTCACACTTCCATGGTTTTGGAGCCCACCATTGATCCAATAATTCTGATTTTGTAAAATAATCCCATACTTTTGACACATCTGCATTAAAAATTTTCATTACATACACTGTATTAGAATCAAAATCTTTGTTAAAAACGATATTAGATTTCATAAGTAATTATTTTTAACAAACTTAATATATTATTCTCTCACAAGGCTTTTCCTATGACAAGTATTTAAAAATTTATAATAAAATGTTAAAAAACGTGGTTTTAAGAAAAATTACACAATTTTTTGGCTCGTTTTTTGTTTATGAAGTCTTAAAATAATTAATTTTAACATTCATAATTCCAAAATTTTTAAAATAAAATAATGAATAATAAATTCATCCCAATAATTTCAGTGTTTATGACGATCTCACTGATTGTCTTTGTTACGCTCCAATTTTATTGGTTGAAAAGATATTATAATGTCCTAGAGCAAGATTTTACAAGTAAAGTATTTTCTACCTTAGAAAGTACCGCCAAAAGCGTTACCGAAATTGAGATAGAAAAATACATGAACGAGAATAATAAAAACTTTCGAAATAATATTCTTGCCAACAATAAACAGCCTTCTTTAACCACCATTCAGCAGGTTGAAGATTCTGGTACTCAGAGACAAATTATTTATTCTAAAAATATTATTGAAAGAAGCCAGCTTCCGATCTCTCAAAGTGGAGATTCAATAAAATGGACAACACTTTACAGCGATGAAGCTGCCTATAAAATAAAAAGGGATACCACAAAACCTCAACAGCTTACCTCAGAACTTAATAATGAAATTGAAAATGGAGATTATACCATAAAAGAATTTGCGAAAATTTATGGGAATAATTTACCCATCACCAAAAGAGTTGATGACAAAGTGCTGGATTCTATTATTTCAAAAGAGCTTAAAATTAGAGGAATTTCCGCAAAATTTGGTTACGGAATTACGGATAAAAACAATAAACTTACGAGCATAGTCAACAAAGACTATAAAGACAAAAAAGACAATACGCCTTACAGCTACCCTCTTTTTACAGACAATAAAGACCGTACCTTATATTCTTTGGCTTTAGTTTTTCCTAAAAAAGAATATTCTTTGGCGATGAATAACTGGCCGATGCTTTTGGGGACTTTCCTTTCGTTATTGACGATTTTGGGAATTTATATTATTTCCATTAATTATATGATGAGACAGAAAAAATTGGCTGAAGTAAAAACGGACTTCATCAACAACATGTCGCATGAATTCAAGACTCCTTTAGCAACAATTTCGGTAGCAACAGACTCTTTAGCGAATGATAAAATTGCCACCAATCCTGATAAGGTTAAATATTATTCAGAATTGATTAAACAGGAGAATCTGAGGATGAAAAAACAGGTAGAAAACGTTCTCAACATGTCTAAACTGGAGAGAAACGAGGTAAATCTATTCCTAAAAGAAGCTAACGTAAGAGAATTAATCAAAAGAACTACAGAATCATTTAACCTGATCGTGAAACAAAGAAACGGTTCATTGACACAAGAGTTCAACGCAGAGAAATATATTTTTAAAATTGATGAATTTCATATTTCAAATATGTTGGTGAATTTATTGGACAATGCCAATAAATATTCTCCGGAAACACCTGAAATTCATGTAAAAACAAGAAATGAAGGCAATTTCTACGTCATTGAAATTTCCGACAAAGGAATGGGAATGGAAACCCAGAATAAAACGAAAATTTTCGACAAATTCTTTAGAGAAGAAACCGGAAATATTCATAATGTGAAAGGACAAGGGTTGGGACTTTCTTACGTTAAGAAAATCGTAGAACTACATAAAGGACAGGTTATTGTAGATTCTGAGAAAGAATCGGGAAGCACGTTTACGATCAAGCTTCCAATGAGTTAAAAAAAATAAGTATTAAATCACAAAACAAAATATTACAAAAAAAGAAGGAATAGCTAGTTCATTCTTAATTTATTAATTATTAATTACTTGAAATTATGAGCAACAGAATATTATTAGTAGAGGACGATCAGAGTTTCGGCGCAGTGTTGAAGGATTATTTAACGATCAATAACTTTGAAGTTACGCTGGCTGTAGATGGAGAACAGGGATTAAAAGAATTTACAGAAAACGAATTCGATATCTGTATTTTCGATGTCATGATGCCTAAAAAAGACGGGTTTTCATTGGCAGAAGATGTTAAAAAAATCGATAAAAATACACCAATCATTTTCTTGACAGCAAGAAATATGAGAGAAGATATATTAAAAGGATATCAATTGGGAGCTGATGATTACATCACGAAACCATTTGATACTGAATTACTTTTATATAAAATCAAAGCAATCCTTCAAAGAAGTTCTACATTGGAAAATGAAGAGCAGGAGCAATTCAAGATCAGCAATATTTTCTTTGATTCTATGTTGAGACAATTGAGAGTTGGTGATAAAGAATACAAACTTTCTCCAAAAGAAAACGAATTGTTGAAACTTCTTTGCATCCACAGAAACGACTTCATGCCGAGAGACTTAGCATTAAGAAAGATCTGGAAAAAAGAAAACTACTTCACCGCAAGAAGTATGGACGTTTACATCGCAAAACTTCGTAAATTATTAAAAGATGACGAAGGATTGGAAATTATCAACGTTCACGGAGAAGGATTCAGACTTTTAGTTAAGAATTAATTCCAGATTAAGATTATAAATATAAAATTAGCAAAACAATTAAAAATGTTTTGCTAATTTTGTTTCATACCATTTTGGATATGAAGAATACATTTTTAGGATTAATTGCTATTTCGATATTGACAGTTTCTTGTAAAAAAGATGAAAGCGCAACATATATTGAAGAGGAAGCCAGCGTTCAGTCGAATGCAGTTGCTAATGCACCTCAAACATCCCTTTTAGATCAGGCCGGAATTTCAAGCCAAAACGCAACTGCCGTAGCAGCAGGAATTAATCCTGCCCACGGACAGCCGGGTCACAGATGTGACATTCCTGTCGGACAGCCTTTGAATAGCAACCCTGCACCGACAGCTCAAAATACACCTGTTAATAACGTTCCGAATGCGGTTCAGATCGATCCGAATACTTTACCTGCAGGACAATTCGTTGTTCCGGACAAGAAACAGGTAAAAACAGCGCCAGGAATGAATCCTCCACATGGAGAACAGGGACATAGATGCGATATTCCTGTTGGACAGCCCTTAAACAGCAAACCTGCTCCGCAAACGACACCAGCCAATGTAGTTCAATCTACTCCGGCTCCGGCACCTCAACAGGCTCTTGCAGTTGGTGAAAAACCAAAACTGAATCCGCCTCATGGTGAGCCTTTTCACAGTTGTTCACTAAAAGTGGGAGATCCTTTACCATAATTTTTGTAAATTTGCACTCGTGAAGCTAGTCCAGATTTTGACGATCATTTTCTGCCTTGGGATTTTTTTGATTCCTAAGGATAATTTCTATGCTCAGGCTTCACAGGAAACTTGCTGCAAAAAAGAGTCTAAATCAGACGATTGCTGTAAAAATCATCACACTTCATCCAAAGAAAATCACTCTAAAGAAAGTAAATCATCTTGTAATGATGACTGCTGTACTTTTTGCGTGTCTTGCGCACCGTTTTTAGAAATTACATCTTCTAAAAGCTTGTTATCTTTAGACTTTTCGAATTTTAATCTTACTGAAAATTTACAATTTCAATATTCTGATCCTTATGTTTCAGATGGTTTAAAAGATATCTGGCAGCCGCCTAAACTGGGTTAATTACATGTCAACCAGTTCATTATTCTATAATGAACCGATTTTTAATTAATCTAAATTTTAAACAAATGAAATTATATATTTCCAAGGTCATTCTTGGTGCATTCTTACTATTTACCCAAATTATTTTTGCTCAAAATCTTTCTAAAAGTCAGTTTAAAGTTAAAGGAAACTGCGAAATGTGTAAGGAAAGAATTGAAACAACCGCTAAAAAGGCAGGCGCAAAAGAAGCCAGATATTCTATTGATTCTCAAATCTTAACTTTAGAAACTGACAGTAACGTTTCAACTGACGAGATTTTAAATAAAGTTGCAGAAGCGGGACATGACAATGAAAAATTCAAAGCATCAAATGAGACGTATGAAAATCTTCCGGGATGTTGTCATTACGAAAGAGATTTACAACCTAAAATTGCAGAAAATCATGAACATCATTCCAAAAAAGAGAATGAGTTTTATGTAAAAGGAAACTGTGCGTCTTGTAAAGCAAGAATTGAAAAAGCAGCCAAAGACGCTGGTGCAAAATCTGCGGATTGGAATGCAGAAAAGCAAACCGTTACATTAGATTTTGATTCATCAAAAACCTCAGCAGATAAAATTTTAAAGAAAATTGCAGACGTTGGTCATGATAATGAAAAGTATAAATCCAGCGACAGCACTTATAAAAATCTGCCATCATGTTGTTTGTACGACCGAGAAATCGCGTTAGGAGAAAAGAACCCTAATGTACATTATGAAGAAGATACAAAGTCTGAACATTCAGAACACGCTGATCAAAACGCTTCAAACGAAAACCATGAAAAACATATTGAAGGCGTAATTGTAACAGGTGGAAAAGCAGCAACTTCTTTAAGCAAGAAAGAAGCAGGGCTAGTTTTTAATATTGATAAAAAAGAATTATTAAAAGCAGCTTGCTGTAATTTATCCGAAAGCTTTGAAACCAATGCGACGGTTGATGTTTCTTTCAGCAATGCAGTTACAGGAACCAAACAATTGAAAATGTTAGGCTTGGACCAGAAATACACAAGCTTAACTAAAGAATTACTTCCTGAGATTAGAGGTTTGGCTTCTGCGTATGGATTAAGTTTCATTCCCGGAAGATGGATCGAAAGCATCCAGCTAACCAAAGGAGGAAGTACGGTTACCAATGGCTACGAAAGTATTACAGGACAGATCAATACAGAGCTTTTAAAAAATGCTAAAGAACCTGAAACTTCATTAAATCTTTTCTCTGATTTTAATGGAAGAGCCGAAGCTAATATTACTAACGTATCCAAAATCAATGAAAAATGGTCTCAAACATTTTTACTTCACGGAAACGGAACTTTCGGCAATACCGACATGAATGATGACGGCTTTCTTGACCGTCCAAAAGGAACGCAGATCAACGCAGCTTATTTATTGAATTATAATGATTTAGAGGAGTCAGGTTTCGGTTCGCATTTTGGAATTAATTTCATTAAAGATGAGAGAACGGCAGGCCAAACTGATTTCAACAAACAATTGGCTCAGGACAAACAAACCGCTTACGGCGTTGGAATTGACATCTCAAGATTTCAGGTTTGGAATAAAACAGGATACGTTTTTAAGGGAAAACCTTACCAAAGTTTAGGCTGGATGAATCAATATGTTTATCATCAGCAGGACAGCTTTTTTGGTCTTAGAAATTATTCAGGAAAGCAGCAAACGTATTACTCTAATTTAATTTTTGAAAGTATTTTAGGTAATACCAATCATAAATATAAAGCAGGTGCAAGTTTTATGTATGATGGTTATGACGAAACATATTTGATTGATAATTTTAAAAGAAACGAGATCGTTCCCGGAATTTTTGCTGAATATACGTTGACAGGTTTAAAATATACTTTAGTCGCCGGAGCAAGAGCAGATTTCCACAATTTAGCAGGAACTCAGTTTACGCCAAGATTGAATTTTAAATATGATTTCACTCCACAGACTATTTTGAGACTTTCCGCAGGAAGAGGTTTTAGAACCGCCAATGTTTTTGCTGAAAATCAACAATATTTTGCGTCTAATAGAAATATCCAGATCTTACAAAATAATGGAGATATTTATGGTTTAAAGCCGGAAATCGCTTGGAATTACGGGGTAAGTTTACAACAGGAAGTCAAATTATTTGGAAGAAAATCTTCGATTATTGCTGATTTCTTCAGAACAGATTTCCAGAACCAGGTTTTGGTTGATTTAGATCGTTCACCTCAGCAATTGACTTTTTATAACTTAGAAGGTAAATCTTTTGCGAACTCTTTCCAAACGCAGTGGGATTTTACGCCTTTCAAAAACTTTGATGTGAGATTAGCCTATAAATATTATGATGTACAGGCTGATTATCTGGATGGAAGAAGAGAAATTCCGTTCATGGCCAAGCACAGAGGTTTCGTGAATTTGGCTTATTCAACCAACAAAAATAACAATGGCGCATTTTGGAGTTTTGACACCACTTTAAACTGGGTCGGAAAACAAAGACTTCCTAACACATCAAGCAATCCCGAAGAATTTCAATTGCCAACCTATTCAGAATCTTATGCAGTGTTGAATGCTCAGATCTCAAGAAATTTCAACAAAAAGATCAGAGCTTATGTTGGAGGAGAGAACTTAACTTCATATTATCAAAAAAATGCGATTGTAGATTTCAAGAATCCTTTCGGAAATTATTTTGATGGCGGAATGGTTTACGCTCCGATCATGAAGGCTAATTTCTATGTTGGATTGGATGTAACATTCTAGGTTTGAGAGTTTGAGAATTATAGAGTTTGAGTGAAACAACAAAACTCAATCAAATCAAAATATATAAGCATGATTTCAATAATTTAATATCTTGAAATCATGCTTTTTTGTATCTTTAAACTAAAGTAAAAGTATGGGATTACAGGATCTTGTTTTTGAAGACAATTATAAAAAATTCGGGCTCAGTGTATTTTCTAATGAAAACCTTGAAACCATCAACAAAATAAAGTCTCAGCCTTATATCAAAATACTTTTAGTTCCTGCAGGTTATGAACTTACCATAGATTTCAATCATTATAAAACAGAAGCTCCCACTCTATTTTTTCTTACCTATCAATATTTAGATATTAAAAATGAAGATTCTGAAGTCGCTTCTCTTCTCTATTACAACCGAGATTTTTATTGCATCCAAATTCATGATAAAGAAGTAGCTTGTGACGGTCTGCTTTTTCATAATATTTTTGAAATTCCAAAAGTTGATCTTGATGATTCTGAAACGATTATCATTAAAAACTTATTTCAAAATATCAACGAAGAACTTGAATGGAAAGAATCTTCCAGCGAAGAAATGATAAGAACGTATTTAAAACAAATCATCATCCGCGCTACCAGAAAATGGAAAAAGCAAAATCTGGACAACGATATAGTAAAAATTCCAAGCAATGAATTAGATGTTTTCAGAGATTTCAGCAGACATCTGGAAATCCATTTCAGAGAGAAGCACAATGTGGCTGATTATGCAGACTTGCTACACTTAGCACCGAAAACTTTAACCCATAAATTTAAAAACTTAAACCTAGATTCGCCCAATCAGTTTATCATCAATCGAATTTTATTGGAGGCCAAAAGATTGTTATTTTACACCGATAAACCTGTTAAAGAAATTGCATACGATTTAGGCTATGAAGATCCGGCCTATTTCAACCGACTTTTCACCAATAAAGTTGGAAATACACCTGTAAATTTCAAGAAAAATTACACTTCGGGAAAAAAGTACAATAGTTAAGTCTTTTTATCTATTTATTTGGACAAACATCTGACATATCTTTGTATCATCAAAAACAAACAATATTAAATAAAACAAAAACATTATGAAACGTAACGCAACAGCCGTTTGGAACGGTAACATCAAAGAAGGAAACGGTCACATCACTACTCAAAGCACAACGTTGAACGAAACTCAATATTCTTTCAACAGCCGTTTTGCTGACGGAGTGGGAACAAACCCAGAAGAATTATTGGCAGCCGCTCACGCAGGATGCTTTACAATGAAACTGAGCGCAGAACTTTCTCAAGCTGGTTTTACTCCAGAAGAATTAGTTACAAAATCAGTAATCACTTTAGATCCAAACATCGGAAAAATTACAAAATCTGAATTGACTTTAACTGCTAAAGTTCCCGGACTTTCAGACGAAGATTTTCAAAAATATGCTAAAATTGCAGAGGAAGGATGTCCTGTAAGTGCAGCTTTCAATTTTGAGATCACTTTGAATGCTACTTTGGCTTAAAAATTATCTATAAAAAGATATTTTTGTCATCCTATGTTTGCATTTCGAAAGTATTTTTAACGCAAAGATTTATTTTTAATTCTGATTATTTAAGGGAGCAAAGGATTGAATCAATTACATTGATTCTTAAGAAGCATCCTTCATCAGCGACTTTGTCGCATTTCTTTGCTTCCTAAAAATAATGTGCTTTTTATATTAAAACTTTGCGTTTAAATAACAAACTAGGTGTATAGATAATAAAAAATTAAATCTGAGTTTATTCAACAGCTCAGATTTAATTTTAAAACAAAATATACCAAATGGTATATTTTTGTATCTTTGCAGAATAATTTCATTACAAGAAATGTCAAAAGCAGAAAAGACAAAACAGTTTATTATTGAAAAAACAGCCTCTTTGTTTAATACGAAGGGCTATACTTCTACGTCGCTTTCAGACATAACGGAAGCTACAGGATTAACGAAAGGAAGCATCTACGGAAATTTTGAGAACAAAGATCAGGTTGCAATTGAGGTCTATAAATACAACTCAAGCTTACTGGCAAAAAGTATGGCAAGATCTTTAGGCGATGAATTTACTACTACCATTGATAAACTCAATGCATTTGTGAATTTCTACCGAAAAAACTGGGAAATGGTTTTTGAAAGTGGCGGATGTCCCTTAATGAATGCAGCGACTGAAGCTGACGATACTTTTCCTGCGTTAAAAAAGCAGGTTTCTCACTCCTTTGAAGTTTGGATCAAAAAAATTGTATCTGTTATTGTTGATGGACAGCAAAAGAAAGAGATTCATCAACATATAAATGCTGATGAATACGGAGCACTGTTTATTATGATCGTTGAAGGAGGCATTCTGCTTTCCAAAACAACAGATGATGAAAAATATCTCAACCTTGCTTTAGACAGGATTTTATTAATGATTGACAAAGAGCTAAAACTCCTTCCATCATAAAATTGAACATATGGAAACAAAAAAAGTAGCAATCGTAGGATACAACAGAATCCCATTTGCCAGAATGAATACCGCCTACGCAGACAAAGGAAATCAGGATTTACTGCTTTCCGCTCTGGATGGTTTGATCAATCGTTACAACCTTAAAGGAAAACTTCTCGGTGAAGTTGCCGGAGGTGCGACCATCAAGCATATTTCTGAAAGCAACCTCATCAGAGAAACAGTGATGAATACTTCTCTTGATCCTGCAACTCCAGCGTGCGACCTTCAACAAGCGTGTGATACAGGAATTGAATCAGCAGTATACATCGGAAATAAGATTGCTTTAGGTCAGATCGAAAGCGGAATTGCCTGCGGTGTTGAAGCCATGAGCAATATCCCGTTTGAATCCTCACCAAGATTAAGAAAAGCTTTATTAAAAGCCAACAAAGAAAAATCTGCTTTCGGAAAACTAAAACAATTATTAAGTCCAAAACTGAAAGACTGGATGCCGATTCCTTACAAAGGTCAGGAACCGAAAACAGGTTTGGTAATGGGCGGTCACACAGAAATTACCGCTAAATATTATCAGATTTCTCGTGAAGATCAGGATGAATTAGCTTTCAAAAGTCACCAAAATATGGCAAAAGCTTATGATGAAGGATTTTTTGATGATATGATCACTCCGGCTTTTGGTTTAGATAAAGACAATAATCTCCGTCGTGATACAAGTTTAGAGAAATTAGCTTCATTAAAACCCGCTTTTGATAAACAAAACGGAACTTTAACAGCCGGAAACTCAACTCCATTTACCGATGGAGCTTCTGCCGTTTTATTGGCCAGTGAAGAATGGGCAAAAGCCAATAATTTACCAATTTTAGCATACATCACATTCTCAGAAATTGCTGGAATTGAATATGTTGAAAATAAACAGAACTTATTGCTCGCTCCCGTTTTTGCAGCAGATAGAATGCTTAAAAAAGCAGGAATGAGTTTGGAAGATTTTGATTATTATGAAATCCACGAAGCTTTTGCAGCACAGGTTTTAGCAACATTAAAAATTTGGGAAAATGACGATTTGGCTAAAAAATTCGGACTGGAAAAAGCATTAGGAAAAATCGACAGAAACAAATTAAACGTAAAAGGCGGAAGTCTAGCAGTAGCACATCCTTTTGCCGCAACCGGCGGAAGAATTATCGGAACTTTAGCTAAAATTTTACACGAAAAAGGAAGCGGAAAAGGATTTATTTCCATCTGCGCTGCTCGTGGACAAGGCGTAACGATGATTTTAGAAAAATAAAAATTGAAAAATGGACAGATTAGAACAATTAAAACAATTCATCGGAAAAGAATTTACCCAATCTCCTTCTCCTTTTATGAAATGGCTCAACCCCATCGTACTTTCTGTAGAGGAAGGACAGTTGGAGTTTCAATATAAAGTAAGAGCCGAATGGCTAAATCCGATCGGAAATCTTCATGGCGGAGTGACCGCAGCGATTGTTGATGACATCATTGGAGCGACAATGTTCTCTCTAAATGAAAATTCTTTTATAACAACCATCAATAATGTCATAGATTATTTCTCCACTGCAAAAGAAAATGATAATATTGTAGCCGAAACAAAAATCATTAAAAGAGGAAAGCAATTTGTAAACGCACAATGCGAAATATGGAACGCAGACAAAACGCGTTTAATTGCAAGGGGAACCTCTAATCTATTTAAAATCAATAACTAATATGAAAAGAGTTGTCATTACAGGACTAGGTGCAGTTACACCTTTGGGAAATAATGTCGAAGATTTTTGGCAAAACAGTATTAATGGAGTTAGTGGGGCCAACTTAATTACCCATTTCGATACCGAAAAATTTAAAGTACATGTGGCTTGTGAGGTTAAAAATTTTGATCCAAAAGCACATTTGACTCATCAGGAAATTAAAAGAAGTGATTTATTTTCACAATATGCCATGTATTCTAGTGCGGAAGCGCTTAAAGATTCAGGACTTGAACTAGAAAATATGGATCCATTCGATACCGGGGTAATCTGGGGAACCGGACAAGGCGGAATGTGGACTTTCGAAAGTGAAGTAATGGAATTCACCAAAGGCGACGGAACACCAAGGTTTAATCCTTTCTTCGTTCCGAAATTCATTGCTAACATGGCGTCAGGTATGATTTCTATGAAATTTGGCCTTCAGGGTATTAATTATACTACTATTTCAGCTTGTGCTACAGGAAATACAGCAATAATGGATGCTTTCAATTATATCAGATTAGGAAAAGCGAAAGTAATCGTTAGTGGTGGTTCTGAAGCAGCTATTACTCCGGCTTCTGTTGGAGGTTTTTCTATTATGAAAGCAATGTCTACAAGAAATGATGATTTTGCAACAGCAAGTCGTCCATATGACGCTAACAGAGATGGTTTTGTTATGGGAGAAGGTGCCGGAGCATTAATTCTTGAAGAATATGAGCACGCCAAAGCAAGAGGTGCAAAAATCTACGCAGAACTAGTAGGAGCAGCGATGACTGCGGATGCTTATCACATGACAGCACCTCATCCAGATGGTGTTGGAGCAATTAAAGCAATGCAATTGGCACTTAATGAAGCAGGAGCGAATATAGAGGATATTGACTATTTAAATCCTCACGCAACTTCTACTCCGATGGGAGATTTGGTTGAATTAAAAGGAATCAATAAATTATTCAAAGGAAGTAAAAACCTTGATATCAGTGCTACTAAATCAATGACGGGTCACTTGTTGGGAGCGGCCGGAGCAGCGGAAGCTATTCTTTCTATAAAAGCGATCCAACATGGAATTATTCCACCAACGATCAATCTTCATAATATTGATGAGAATATTCCGAAAGACGTGAATATTATTTTCGGTGAAGCTAAAGAAAAAGATATTACGTTTGCTCTAAGTAATGCTTTCGGTTTTGGAGGACATAATGCTACTTTGGTTTTTAAGAAGTTTACTTCGTAAAAATCTGTGAGAGGTAAAATATTATAGTTTAGATTCTTCCTTCGTCAGAATGACAAACGTACTGGAAAATCTTAATGAAAAATCTTATTTTAGTTAAAATAAAAAAGCAGTCAAAATTTGACTGCTTTTTGCATAATACTATTAATTCAGATAAAATTAAATCTGGAATAATTCTCTACTTTAGATCGGGAATAAAAAAACTTTCAGCATTTTCAGCAATTGGAATATATAGTCTTTCCCATTTCTCTCCTTCTTCTATTTCCCAACTATGTCCTTCTCCTTCGACATCTTCAGCTAAAAGAATAAATCCAGGCTCAATAAGAAATGTTGAACCATCGCTTACCTTAAACCTGACCTTTCCTTTCAAAGTCACTACATATTGCCGTCTTGGAGCCGGATGATCTGCTTTTTCCCATTCTTCAGTTTTATTGCTGATCCAAAAAGCAGTGGTATTCATCGGTTTTAAAACAGGAATTTTCCCATTTTCAAACGTACTTGTCCCATCAGGATTATTCATTAATCTTACTGCAAAAATAAATTCTGAGGCGTCAATCATCTTAAACTGATGTTTTTAACCATTCCGATTTGGAAAGATAATTCTGATCGGGATAATAAATGAAAAGGCAATTTCTTCCTTTTATTGTATTAATGATTGGTTGTGTAAGATCTCTTGGAACAGCAGGACATCCCCAACTTCTTCCGATCCTCTTATGCACTGCGGCAAAATCATCACTTACATAATCAGCTCCGTGCATTACGATGGCTCTTTTGTAAGCTGCATCATTAAAGCCTTTATCCATTCCCAGCAATCTTAAAGAATACCCGTTGTCTCCGTTATAAGTAGCATCTGTGATATAAAATCCTAAGCTGCTTTGAAGTGAACTGTTGGTATTCGAAAAGTTAGTGGCAAATTCTTCACCCGTATTCTTTCCGTGTGCTACCAGTGAATTGAATAATACTTTCTTTTCTTCTGTGTCAATCACCCAAAGTCTTTTCGTGTTAGAAGACATCGAAAAATCGCATACCGTTAATAAGTGAGCATCCTGATTAAGCAAACCAGCTTTCTTTAAATTCTCAAAACCTGTTAAAGCTTTAAAGAAAACTTCTTCGTTAAGTTCGTGCCCTGCTTCAAATGTAATTGATTTGTACAATGCTTCTGATGAAGATACTGTAGTGATTTTTTCAGTTTTAGTTTCGTTTAATCTTTCAATTTTTGTAGTGATTTCATTCTTTACTACCGCTTCTTTTGGAGACAGATAAAATGAAGTCGTAACCATGTAAACAATACCTAATACGCTATAAAATCCTTTCATTCAATATTATGTTAAATTCAAATTAGTAGGCAAATTTATAAAAACATAATTACCAAGCAGTTAAAAACGAAAGAAGTTTAACTCAATTTAAGAAACTTTAACTTCCTGATTCTGTGAATTAAAAGGCTTATTTTTGCGAATCAGGAGCAAATTCTAAGCTTACGGAATTCATGCAATAACGCAGTCCTGTAGGCTTCGGACCATCATCAAAGACGTGCCCCAAATGCGAGTCACACCTTTTGCAAAGCACCTCTACTCTTTCCATTCCGTATGCATTGTCTTTTTTATAATATACGCCTTCTTTATCTGCTTCAAAGAAACTTGGCCATCCGCAACTACTCGAAAATTTTGAAGTAGAACGGAATAAATGATTTCCACAAACGGCGCAATAATAATCTCCGATTTCGTCAAATTCATTGTATTTTCCGGTAAAAGCTCTTTCTGTTGCGGCTTCTCTGGCGATCGCATATAAATCTGGAGCTAAGATCTTTTTCCACTCTTCATTGGAAATATCAAGTTTAGTAGTATCTGTTCTTGAATAATATGGATTGTTTTTTGCTTCGTTTTCCATAAGAATTATTTAAATATTTAAATTAAACCACAAAAGAGACAAAAGTTTTTAACGCTTTTAATCTTTGAAGTTTAAAAATTAACAATCTAAAGTTCACAGAAGTAGAAAATCTTAGATTTTAAAAAAACTAATGTGCTCTTAAAAAACTTTTTTAATACAGCAAAAACTTTTGTGCCTTTTGTGGTTAAAGCTTTTACTTAATATTAAATAGTTTCATACCAAATTTAGTAAATTTGAGAATATGAATGATGAAGCGAAAAGAAAACAGTTAAGAAAATATAAAGCATTTGCCACGGGACTCTTTGTGTTGATGGCCATTGTGTTTATTATTACCACGATTCTCCAGAAATCAAATGATTCACATTGGATTGGATATGTGCGTGCTTTTTCTGAAGCGGCAATGGTTGGTGCGTTGGCCGATTGGTTTGCTGTTACCGCTTTATTTTGTCATCCGCTTGGTTTGCCGATTCCACATACTAATTTGATTGAAAACAGCAAAGAAAGGCTTGGAGACAACTTGGGAAGCTTTGTCGTGTCTAATTTTCTTTCCCCTCAAAATATACGTCCTTATATTCAGAAACTTAAAGTTTCAAATTTTGTTGGAGAATGGCTTACTAAGGAGAAAAATCAGGAAATTTTAATTAAAAACCTTTCCGATATTGTGTTGGATATTCTGAATAAGCTAGATGATTCTACGGTAAGCAGTTTCATCAGTAAAAAGGTTTCGGAAATGACGGATGATATTAAATTGAACAAAATCATCGGAAACGGAATCAACTATCTTTTAGACAAAAACGATCATCAGAGAATTATCACCAACCTCTCCAAACAAATCAAAGATTATATTATTGAAAATGATGAAATGATTCAGAAACGCGTAAAAGAGGGAAGTTATTCTTTTATTCCGTCTTTTGTTGACAATAAAATTGCAGATAAGATTGCCAGCGGGCTTGCAGATTTTTTCAAAGAAGTGGAAGAAGATCCTGAACATGATATCAGAACTTTGATCACAAAAAAGATCTATGAATTTTCAACTGATTTAAAAGAAGATCCAAAATGGGAAGATGAATTTAAAGACATTAAAAATAATTTTCTTAAAAACGATAAACTAGACGAATATTCTAACGATATCTGGTTTTCCATTAAAAAAACTTTGATGAAAGAACTTCAAGACGATGAATCTTCATTAAAAAATTATCTTTCTAAAAACC
Source organism: Chryseobacterium glaciei (assembly GCF_001648155.1). Lineage (NCBI taxonomy): Bacteria > Pseudomonadati > Bacteroidota > Flavobacteriia > Flavobacteriales > Weeksellaceae > Chryseobacterium > Chryseobacterium glaciei. The sequence goes on from NZ_CP015199.1 coordinate 1,851,844, forward strand.
TGAATGAGTTTTCGGAAAATCTTAAAACTGACGAAAAACTTCAAAATAAAATAGATCATTGGGTTCGTGTCACCGCTTACAAATACATTCTTAAAAATACCCATCAATTCGGAAACCTCATCAGTTCAACCGTTGGCAACTGGAAAGGTAAAGAATTAAGCGAAAAACTGGAATTAGAAGTCGGAAAAGATCTCCAATTTATTCGCGTTAACGGAACTTTGGTCGGCGGATTGGTTGGTTTGATTATCTACACGATCTCTCATTTCTTCATCTAATAAACTAAAACTACGATAACCAAACCATGAAAAAACTTTTAACGCTATTATTATCTTTAAGTTTAACACTATTTCTCTGTCAGAAAGTTGAATTAAAGAAAATAACAGATTCATCTCAGATTTTCAAAGGAGAAATTGCAGGCGTTCCTGTCACAATGCAACTTTATTATGCAGGAATTGCCGATTGTAGTCTCTATCAATATTTTGTGGACGGATGGTATTATTACGATAAATATCAGAAGAAAATTCCGTTAACAGGCATTTACGATTATGGAAAATTGTCTTTGTATAATTTTGGGACTAAGCAAAAGCAGAATTCTAAAAAATTCAGAGACAGCATTACTTCACCTCAAAAAGTAGAGAAAACTTCAGAAATCGCAGAAGCTTTGCATCCTAAAGAGTCTATTATTTTTGAGCAAAATGATAAAGAAAATCCTATTTTGGGTAATTTTTATTTGAATGAAAAAACTCAGCCAGCAAAATTATTCACCGGCAATGATATGATTTACCGTTACAATAATTATTTGATTTTACCCAATAATAAAAAGATCAACACCTTTGATTTTATTAATAAACATGGAGGAAATCAATTAATTTCTTACGCTTCGGGAGAAAACGGAAATCGTGTTTTGCTGTATTTTGAAGAATCATCAAATTTCAATGCATGTGGAAGATGTGGTGCAAGTGAAGGCGAAAAAGGGTATCGGGTTTTGTACTTCACAAAAGATTGGAATTATAAAAGTTACGAAGAATTTCTCACAGAAAGCTGCCTTGAAAATATGTACGACACGAAAGAAACAAAATCCAAAGACAGAAAAACTTTAACTTTTAAAGTAAACAAAACGGAATCTACACCAGATTATACATTTACGGTTGATATAAAAAATGCATCTGTTAGAAAGTCAAAATAAAAAAAGAGAGTTTTAAAAACTCTCTTTTAATTTATCTAGGCAATCTACTTGCTCTTTTTAAAATTTCTTTGTTGATTTCGTTGATCAATTCAGGGCCTTCATAAATAAATCCGGTGTATAACTGAATTAAAGTAGCTCCTGCATTTAATTTTTCAATCGCATCTTTTGCAGAGTGAATTCCGCCAACTCCGATGATTGGGAAAGCTCTGTTGCTTTTATCTGAAAGATATTTGATCATTTTTGTACTTCTCTCACGAATTGGTTTTCCGCTTAAACCTCCATTTCCTATTTGTTCTAAAGCCTCAGCTGAAGTTTTTAATCCTTCTCTATTTACCGATGTATTGGAAACTACAATTCCGTCGATTTTTGTTTCTGCAATCAATTCAATGATTTCATCAAGCTGCTGATTGTTCAAATCCGGAGCTATTTTCAGCAATATTGGTTTCTGTACAGATTTCGATTGGTTGATTTTTTTAACCTCCGTAATCAATTCACGTAAATATTCTACATCTTCTAGTTTTGCATGACTTCCGACATTCGGACAGCTTACATTCAGTACAAAATAATCTACGTGAGGATGAAGACCTTCGAAACAATCCAGATAATCTTGCGTGTAATTTTCCGGGTTTGTATCTGTATTTTTTCCGATGTTTCCACCGATGATTATTTTTCCTTTATTGCCTTTCAGTTTTTCGATCGCTGCTTCCAAACCGTCGTTGTTGAAACCCATTCTATTAATGATTCCGCCGTCTTCTATTAAACGGAACAATCTTTTCTTAGGATTTCCGGCTTGTGCTCTTGGCGTTACCGTCCCGATTTCTACAAATCCAAAACCTAAATCTCCCAGTTCGTTAAACAACACGGCATTTTTATCAAAACCAGCTGCCAATCCAACAGGATTTTTAAATTTTAATCCGAAAACTTCTCTTTCCAGACGTTTATCTTCAATAGGTTTAGGAAAAAATAATTTGGTAAGAAATCCAAAATTTTTAAGCATTGAAAAAGTAAAGTGATGAACTTCTTCAGGATCAAATTTGAAAAGGATCGGGCGAATAAGCGATTTGTACATTGAAAAAAAGTTTTACAAAAATACTCATTTTAAAATTAATGTTTGATTAACGTATGATATTTTATGTAAAAATGTTTTATAAGTATCATCTATAAAACACAATCTTATGCAAAATCAGCGGGATATTTTTAACGCAAAGGTTTATTTTACTGAAATACATATTTTAAGGAGCAAAGAATTAATCAACAAGTTGATTTGATGAAGGTATATTTTCAAGCTTCGCGCAGCAAATTTATTTGCCTTTGCTTTTCTAAAATCAAAATTTTGAATAATTAAATCTTTGCGTTTAAATAACCGTAAAGTTTGTCATTTCGTAGAAATCTAGACTCGAATCTTTCATCTGATTTTCTAATACTATGCTTAGATCCTTTCAGGATGACAAAATGTATGGTAATAAAAATGTGAAAATTTAAGAATAAGCGCTCAAATCGAACTTCAAAATATCTCCTACTCTTTTGAACTCATCATCTATAGTGGCATTCACCGTAATTCTTTCGTTGGAAATAGGATGATTGAAAATCAATTGATGGGCGTGAAGTGTCATTTTGTTGATTTCGAATGTTTGAAGCCACAATTTATTCTGTTTATTGCAACCATGTTTTCGACAACCTAAAATCGGATGCAAAATATGTTTAAAATGTTTTCTCAGCTGATGAAATCTTCCCGTTTCAGGAATGGCTTCAACTAAACAATATCTTGAAGTTTGATGCTTTAAAAATGGCAAATCTATTTCCGAAGTCTGTAAGCGGTGATAATAGGTAATCGCGTTTTGCTTGACTTCGTTTTCATTAACCAAATCATAATCTATGGTTTCCTCTTCTTTCGCCCAACCCCGAAGAATAGCGATGTATTTCTTTTCCACTTCTCGTGATGCAAACTGATCGCTCATAGTTCTCAAGGTTTCTTTATCTAAAGTGAACAACAAAACACCCGAAGTTTTTCGGTCAAGACGATGAACAGGATAAACTTTTTGTCCAATCTGGTTTCTTAATTCCTGAATAGCATAAGTATCGGCTTCTCCTGCATAAAAAGATTTATGAACCAATAATCCGCTTGGTTTATTGATGGCAATAAGATGTTCGTCGCGATAAAGAATTTCTAACATTCGACAAAAGTAGAAATTTCAAATCTATTCAATAAAAACCTTCGTTAAAAATTACTCTTTCGATTTTCGCAAACTTGTGTTGTTGAATAAAAACCTAACGGGTGTTGGAAACCCGTTAGGTTTGAGTTTTGCGGTAAAAGTAGAACCTTTCAGCTGATTTAGCCCTGATTGAACGGCATGTTTGAGCTCATTTTTCATGAATTGGCGCGGCGGCTCCGCCGTAGTTGTGGTCGGAAGATTTTTTTTTCGACTTTTTCGTTTTTCGTTTGAGTTTATTTTTTATATTTATCTGTGATACTCCTTAATTATGTCAGTTTTTAAAGACCATAAAATTTCTCTCAAAAACATTTTAAATTTTATTCCAGAAGCTCTTTTATGTCATCTTTCCTCAACCACTAAAGTAGATTACTACAGTAAGGTCTTACATGGAAAGTAAATGTTTTATTTGCTTTTGTTCTGTATTTTCGATAATGAAAAATTAAGCCAAAGAACTTTAGAAGATACTTTTAACAGTAGTGGCTTTAAAGCTTTATTTGGATTAGGAGAAGAAGAGAAAATCCGTCGTAGTTCAATTTCGGAAAGACTGTCAAAAATAGATGTCAATTATTTCAAAGAAATCTACGAACAAATGTACGGACAGTTCTCGGAACTTTATGATAAAACGGAAATCGAAAAATACAATTTGATTCGGGTAGATAGTACCACTGTTTCTGAAGCTTCATCAAGATTGAAAGAAGGAATGAGTAATAATAGTGGAAAGAAACTATTAAAATTCAGTTTTTCATTTGACGGAATTCTTCCTTCCGGAGTTGAAGTTTTTAATGAACAACAATATTCATCAGAAGATATAGCCCTTCCCGAAGTTATCCTTAAAGAAAAGAAAAAAGAAGAACATTATTGTAATATTTATGTAATGGACAGAGGCTTGCAGTCTGCCAAAACAATGATGAACTTTGACGAGAAATCGATAAAATTCATCATCAGATTAAAGGAAAACCGAAAATTTGAGGAAATGGAATCTTTCTTAACCTCGGAAGCATCCGCAAATGGGATGAATGGGAGATCATTAAAGACAGCAAAGTACAAATTTTTGCACGAAGACCTATTGAAAGCAAGAACGGAAAATCTTGTAAACTAGAAACAGAGTTTCGTTTGGTTATTATTAAAAACCAGAAAACAGAAAAAGAATTTTGGTTTCTGAGCAATGAATTTGAACTCTCAGCTAAAGAAATCTCCGATTATTACAGGAAACGATGGGATATAGAAGTATTTTTCAGGTTTCTCAAACAAGAACTGAACCTTACCCATTTGGTTTCACTCAACAAAAATGGGATCCAAGTAATGGTTTATATGACCATGATTGCTTCAATGCTTCTCCTGATCTATAAAAAAGCAAATAATCTGGGGTATAAAACAGCTAAAAGAAGAATTGCTATGGAATTAAGAGATATGATCACTGCCATATTAATCATTTTTGCCGGTGGAAATCCCGATAAGGTTTTTAAAACATAAACCTATCGGAATTTCTTCCGACCATGACTAGCGGCAAAGCCGCCGCGCCAATTCATGAAAAATAGCGAGTAGAGAAAGCAGGTTCCAGGCTCCTGAAAATCTTAATTCTCATATTTCAATTAAATATCAGCTAAATTTCTTTACATTCGTAGAAACAGAAAAGTCTAAAAATTATGGTAGACTATTTTAATTTTTTCAAATCACTGATAATCATCTCGATCATTACAGGTGCTCTTACCTTGGCTGCCACAGATCCTAAAAAGCACCGAACAATAAGAATATTATTATTGATTATTGCAGTTATTTTATTCATTATCGGTTTAGGCGGATACTTTTTAATGTCTGTCTCGAATGTAGGTTCTTACCGATATTAATATTTTCCCAATAAAAAACATTATTTTTGTGCTTCAGACGTTAAAAAAATTATGGCAAAGCAAGAAGATGTTTTCAAGAAAGTGATTTCTCACGCTAAAGAATATGGTTTTATTTTCCCTTCAAGTGAGATCTATGACGGTTTATCCGCTGTTTATGATTATGGACAGAACGGAGCCGAATTAAAAAATAATATCAAACAATATTGGTGGAAAGCGATGGTACAGCTTAACGAAAATATTGTGGGTATTGATTCTGCAATCCTTATGCACCCAACAACTTGGAAAGCATCTGGCCACGTAGACGCTTTCAACGATCCATTGATTGATAATAAAGATTCTAAAAAACGTTTCAGAGCAGACGTTTTGGTGGAAGATTACTGTTTGAAAATTGAAGATAAAGAGAACAAAGAAATTGAAAAAGCAGCAAAAAGATTCGGTGAATCTTTCGATAAAGCTCAATTTGAAGCGACAAATCCTAAAATTTTAGAATACAGAGCAAAAAGAGAAACTATTCTTTCAAGACTGGCAAAATCATTGGAAAATGAAGATCTTGCTGATGTAAAATCTTTAATTGAAGAATTGGAAATTGCTGATCCTGACACCGGTTCTAAAAACTGGACAGAAGTAAGACAATTCAACCTAATGTTCGGAACTAAATTGGGCGCTTCTGCAGACAGCGCAATGGATCTTTATTTAAGACCTGAAACTGCTCAAGGTATTTTCGTTAATTTCCTGAATGTTCAGAAAACTTCACGTCATAGACTTCCTTTTGGTATTGCTCAAATTGGAAAAGCATTTAGAAATGAAATCGTTGCAAGACAATTCATTTTCAGAATGCGTGAATTCGAACAAATGGAAATGCAATTTTTTGTAGCTCCAGGAACTGAACTTGAATTCTACGAACAATGGAAGCAAAAACGTCTTAACTGGCACTTAGCTTTAGGTTTAGGAAATGATAATTACAGATTCCACGATCATGAGAAATTAGCGCATTATGCGAATGCTGCAGCTGATATTGAATTTAATTTCCCATTCGGATTTAAAGAATTGGAAGGTATTCACTCTAGAACGGATTTTGATTTAAAAGCGCATGAAGAATTCTCAGGAAGAAAACTTCAGTTCTTCGATCCTGAAAGAAATGAAAATTATGTTCCTTATGTTGTAGAAACTTCTGTTGGTTTAGACAGATTATTCCTTTCAATTTTCTCTCATTGTTTAAGAGACGAAGTATTGGAAGACGGTTCAGAAAGAACAGTTTTATCATTACCACCGGCTTTAGCACCAATTAAAGCAGCAATTCTTCCATTAATGAAGAAAGATGGTTTAGCAGAATACGCAGAAAATATCTTTAACGATCTAAAATACGATTTCAACTTATTCTACGAAGAAAAAGATGCGATCGGAAAACGTTACAGAAGACAAGATGCAGTTGGAACACCTTATTGTATCACCATCGATCACGATTCTTTGACAGACCATACGGTAACGATAAGAGACAGAGACACAATGCAGCAGGAAAGAGTTCCGGTTTCAGAACTGAGACGAATTATCGATGAGAAAACGAATTTCAGAAATTTACTTTCTAAACTATAGATCAAAAGCCTTGAGAAATCAGGGCTTTTTTTATTTCATACCACATTCATTAATTATCTCGTAGAATTTATTATTTTAGCGAACTTTTTAACACTCTAAATAATAACTATGAAAAAATTAATTATTTCGTCTTTGGCATTGTTTGCCCTGTCCAACTGTACCTCATCGGATGATACGGTAGAAGAAATCCAGCCAGTTGATCCAACAACCATCCTTCCAACAAAATTTACCGAAATTACTCAGGATAACCAGACTTATGTGGTTACTTTTAAATATGACGGAACAAAATTAGTAGAATCAAACGATGTTGGTACCAACGAAAAAACAGTGTATACTTACAATGGAGATAATATCGTAAAAACTCAGGATTTTGAGGGTACTGCGATAGTTTACACAAGAGAATTCACTTATACCAACGGAAGAGTTACTGCTGAAAAAATCACCAACAAACATTCAGGAGGAACGTTAGTTTATACAAAAAACTTCGAGTATTTGAGTGATAATCATGTGAAATACAATGAATATTCATCATCTACCTATAATCCCGGAACAGGAGTGCATACCAATATAAAATCGACTTTGTATGATGTTTATATCTCCAATAATAGTAATCTTATTACTGCAACATCTACGTATGAAGGGCAGACAAGAACTTATAACTATTCTTATGACGGGCAAAATAATCCAATGAAGAATGTAAAAGGATTTTTAAAAATAAATTTTCTATTATCTCCTGAAGGCGACGTTGCCAGCAACAATCTTTTAACAATGAACAGCACTTATACTGGCCCAACCAACGGACAATCAAGCTCTTCATCTGTGCATACTTATAATAATAACAATTTCCCTACAAAAACTGTTACTACTTATACAAGCACGCTATTTCCTACAAATGCTCACACATTTCTTACTGAATATAATAAGTAATCTTTTACTTTTTTAAAATACAGCCTTGATTTTTTCAAGGCTTTTTATTTTTCTTCAACTTTACACTTAAATTATTACTTTTGGAATTCAAATTTCAACCATGAAAAAAATAACGTTATTAATGTTTGGCCTTATCCAGACATTTTCATATTCTCAAACACAGGATTTAGCCTCTTTAGCTTCAGGAAAAAATATCGGAATGAATGCCTTGTTTGATACAAAAGACAATCTCTATGGCTATGTTTCTCTCTATTCCTACGGAAATACAGATAAAAAAATACAAAAGTTTGAATATGTAATTTTAGATAAAAACCTTAATCCTGTTGCTAATAAAGAATTTGAAGCAGGCCCTCTTGTTTCTAATTATTACGGATATGTAGATTTTAAGGGTCAGATTATTCTTCGTCCTTCAGATTTCCATTATTTACAGGCTTTTGCAAAAGATGTGACGGCTCCTGTCTCGATGGTCATTGATCCTAAAACAAATACTGTAAAGCCAAAAGTTTATTACGATTATCAGGAAGATGGCAAATTTAAGGAAATCACTCAGCCTAAAAGCTTCAAGGAGGAAAGAAAAGAGAACCGTGCGGAGAAAAAAGAAAAAGGCTACAATTACGTTTCTGCCGTTGGCGAAATTAAAGAAGGAGGTTATCTTGCCACTGAATACAATGATTATGGTAAATATATCAACAAAAACAGTCTGATTAAATTTGATGAAAATAAAAAAGAAATCTGGAGATACAGCTACAATACGAATGGTGATAAAAAAGTATTCTCTGATCTTACCGTTCTTGAAAGAGATGAAAATCGCCTGTACGGAATTCTAAGAAAAGTAAATGATGACGATAAAACGTTCTCCCTTTTAGTAATTGATATGAAAACAGGTAAAGAGCTTTCCAATAAGCCTATTACGGGACTTTCACCGGACACTATTTATAATATTGATATTCTAAATTCCGGTACCGGAAGCATTGACAATGACAAAACTTTTGATGATAAAATTGTTTTATTAGGAAGAAACTATGTTCCGAGAGACGACAGAGGTTTTGCAAGATTAATGGTTGATAAAAACAATTATAATGTAGATCTCAAAACATTAAGCTACAAACCGGATCTGTCCAATCATATTCCGAAGCTGAGTGCAGACGGAGGGGTAGAAAACGGATATTATCTGCAGACAAAGGATGTGTATTTCATGAGCGACGGAAGCGTGGGGATTCTTTCTGAAAAGTTTAAACCTGCAGGACAATACAATGCGCCTAAAACCACGGATTTAGTATATATAAATACAGATAAAGACTTCAAAGTAAAAGAGGTTCAGGTTTTTGAAAAAGAAAAATCAAAGTGGGTAAATAGCGATTATCTTTTTTCTCAATATTTAAATGACGGTAAAGATGTTGTGTTTTTCTTCCGGGATTATCAGAAAGATCAGGTAACGAAAGAGAAAAAATGGAATCTTTTCATTAATACAATTATTGATGGGAAATTCAAACAGGAAGTCGTTCCTATTTCAGAGAAAGACAATTACAGTGTAACACCATATGTTGCAAAAGAAGGCTATATTTTACTTCGAGAATATAATGAAAAGGAAAAATTCAATAAAATTCGTTTAGAAAGATTAAATTATTAAGATAAATAAGAATCCTGGCTGACTGTCAGGATTCTTTATTTTGATAATAATCGGCGATATTTTTTATTTCATCCAGACTCAGATTCCACATAAAATTCAAAAACTGCTGATAACTTTCACTCTGGTTTTTGGGGTCTACCCTATCCAGATATCGGTTTAAGTTATAATTTTTCCGAGCTTCATAAATTTTAGCGAAACATTTTCCGAGCCATTTTTTATAATATTCCTCTTCTTCTCCATCCTGTAAAAACTGAAGACTTGAATAAATTCCAACCCCATAATCTTCCGAATAATAAAAATTGGGCAATGTTTCCATTCTTGCTATTTTTTCCAGAACAGCGTAAGATTCCGAAGGTTTTCCATCTGCATTTTCAACCTTCAGTTCCGGAAATATTTTTTTAAGCCTATCAATTCTTAAGACAATTTCTGGATGTGATTTCAACGAATCTTTATTCAGTTTTTCTTTAAAATTATTATAATTATAAAGTGAAAAATCTTCTTTTTTCAGCCACTTCTCTTTAAATTCCTGCTTGGGAAGACCAAAATATTTTTTATAGGTTTCTACTTTTAATACTCTTGGCGAAATCGTATCAAAATCTTCCAGTCTTTTTAATGCATTAACAAATTCGGTTTTCTTAAAATCACTATTTTTAAAAATAACATAGCCTAAAGAATCGGCCTGCATTTCCTGCTTTCTATTTTCAACACCTTTCCTATAAATTCGGTTTTTCAGTACATCAAAAGCCCTTTGATTACGGTTTTCTTTGGTTGATTTAATATTCTGAACCACCGCCTTATCCATTTGATCCTGATCAATCATATTCAGAAAAACCTTCAGCGTGTGTTCCGAAATTTTGTGTCCCAGCTCATGGGAAATCACCGCCGCCAGCTGATCATCATTATTTAGCCAACTGAAAAGCCCCATATTGATCACAAAGGTTCCGTCTGCAAAGCAATAAGCATTTGGCGTGTTGTCTCTGGCAATAAGAATTTTTAAATTTTGAGGAATTTGAGGGTTATTTTTTCTTAATCTTTCTATCAGGCTTTTTACTTTAGAATCAAATTCAGCGTTAAAAACAAAGCTTTTTTCCTTTACCTTTTTTTCAAACTCTTTGGAGAATTCTTTATAGATTTTTGATAATTCGGATCCCTTTTTTCCCGGAAAATCAGATTTGCTTTTTTTGCTTAGATTTTCAATATCTGAAGAAAAATTTCTGAGAAAATCTTTTCTTTTTGCATAATCTGCGGTATCCATAGGTTTATATACCTGTCCGAAAGTCACTATGAAAAAATAGAAAAATAAAAAGGAAATTAGTTTTTTCATCATATTTTGCATCAAATAATCACAAAAATAAATCATTCCGTTTCATATTTTCAAATTTATTTTAAATTTGTTGAAGACCAACTCACATGAAAGCACTAAAATACATCATTGGCGGAACAGCCCTTACAGTAGCAGCAGCCTATATTTTCGGATATGATTACTTATTCAGCGGGATTTCCAAAACGTATCTGAAAGGAAAAACGAGTGCTAATATTGATGATGGGAAACTTTTTCCGAGATATCTTATTGCAACGGAAGAGCCCAAACTTTGGGAGGAAGATCCGGAATACAATAAAGAAGAGCTACCGGAAAATATAGTTGAAAATTTAAAACATTCTCACACCGCTGCTTTTGTTGTCATTAAAAACGGGAAAATTCTTCATGAGCAGTATTGGGACGGTTATAATCAGCTTTCAAAAACCAATTCTTTTTCGATGGCTAAAGCTGTGACGGTGATGCTTTTGGGGAAAGCTTTAGAAGAAGGTAAAATTGAAAATATTGATGCTCAATTTTCTGATTTTTATGATGAATTTAAAACTAAAGAATTCGGAAATAACGTAACGATTAAAAATCTTGCTCAAATGGAGGCAGGACTTGATTGGGATGAAGATTATGCTAATCCTTTTCGCCCCAATGCTAAAGCCTACTATGGAAGAAGCCTTGCCAAAGCGGTTTTTTCAAGAAAATTTAAAGAAGAACCGGGGCAACGATATGAATATCAAAGTGGTTCAACACAATTGCTAGGTTTTGCAGTGAGAAAAGCTATTAATCAGTCTTTAGCCAGTTATTTATCTGAGAAATTCTGGATTCCGCTCGGAATGGAACAAAATGCAGAATGGAGCGTTGACGACAATGGAATGGAAAAAACCTATTGCTGTATTCATTCCAATGCTAGAGATTATGCAAAATTGGGACAATTATTTTTGGATGACGGAAAAGTTGGGGATGTTCAATTATTAAATTTAGATTTTATTAATTTAATGAGAACTCCGACTCAAAAATCTAAAGAAATATACGGAATGGGACTTTGGATCAATTATGACAATCCTATTAAACATTATTATTTCTTAGGACTTCAAGGCCAATATATTATTATGGTTCCTGAACATAATATGGTGATTGTAAGAACGGGAAGCTACAGCAATAATCCGAAAAATGACAGAGGAAGACCGGATCAGGCTAAATTTCTGGTGAATGAAACGGTGAAATTATTTCAGACAACATAAATTCACCCCTTTTAAACTAAAACTTTAGTGGAAACGGAAATTAGCTTCCGTCAAAGTATTATTTTTTAAGAAAGCTTCGTATTCCGGGGATAATTGCGCGCGCCCAAAAGTATTTTCGCCGCTCATACTTCCTAAACGAACTTTATCTTTTCCGTATTTTTTATTCATTGCGTCCATTGCTTTCATGACTGGTAGATGTTGATTTTGAGTATCTTCTTCGAAAAGGCTGATCAATCTTTGATCCTCAGGAACAAAATCATTAACGATAACTCCGGCTTTTTTATAATGAAAACCTTCTTTAAAAATCGCTTCGAAAAGTTCATTCACAACCCGACCGATAATAATGGAAGAATTAGTAGGATTCGGAAGAACTTTGGTCATTGCATTTCTGTATTCCGGCAAATCTTTTCTGAAACGATTGGTCTGAACGAAAACGGTAACCATTTTACAGCAGGTATTTTGTTTTCGCAATCTTTCAGAGCAATACATTCCGAAAGTTTCTACGCGTTCCCGTACCTCATCTTTTTTCATCAGCATTTCCATGAAGCTTCTGGTAACGGCGATTGATTTTTTCGGAGAAGGAGAATCCAGTTCAAGCTGGCGAATTCCTTTTAGCTCGTTGATCATTCTTACGCCATGAATTCCCATCACTTTTCGAACCCACATTTCAGGCTTTTGAAGTAAGTCCCATGCTTTATAAACTCCGCTGTCATTCATTTTTGCGGTAAGTTTTCGTCCGATTCCCCAAACATCTCCGATGTTTAGCCACCTTAGAGCTTTTTCAATTTTTTCTGGAGTATCCATAATATAAACGCCATTAAATTTCTCGGGAAAATCTTTTACAATTCTATTCGCAACTTTACACAAGGTTTTAGTGGGAGCAATCCCGATACTTACAGGAATGCTGGTTTCTTTTTGAATTTTATTTCTAATTTCCAGACAATAATCGTAAAGATTAATGTATTTAAAACCTGTCAGATCTAAAAACAACTCATCTATACTATAAGTTTCATATTCTAAAACATACGATCTAGCAATCTCAATAACCTGTTGACTTTTAAAATTATATAATTCAAATTTTGCGGAAAAACTTTTAACATCGTATTTCCTAAAAAGCTCTTTATATTTAAATGCAGGAGCAGCCATCGGAATTCCCAAGTCTTTCGCTTCTTTACTTCGAGACACAACACATCCGTCGTTGTTGGAAAGCACCACAACGGGCTTGTTTTCGAGCGAAGAATCTAGCGTTCTTTCACAGGAAACAAAGAAATTATTGCAATCTACTAAAGCGTACATGACTTAATAATGAAAATTTGAATACACAAAATTATAACTTTTAAAATGGAATATTATGTTTAATTGAGACTTTAACATAATACTCAATACATTGATAAATAGTAAATTAATTAATTTAAAATACGTCAAGTTTTGTCGCATCTCTTATCTATACACCTATTACAGCAAATGTAAAATTTTAAGATTATCAATAATTTATTTAAAAAATAATCACAAAATATCACCATTTAATGAAAAATATACTAATTTTAAACTCGTTAAACAAAATCAAAAATAATTATGAAAAAACAAATTTTATCGTTGGTACTATGCGGATTTTGCATACTTTCCTGTTCAACTGAGAATATGGCAGTGAACAATGTTGAAAGTATGAAGTCTGATGAAATGGTACACTTCGACAAAGCCATGAAAAGTCTTATGAACCCAGAAAACCTTTCTACTCCGGAAGAGAAAGCTAAAAATGGGAATTCTACAGAGCTTAATGACAGAAGTAAAGAGATCCTTTATTTAGCTTCAAAAAAATTAATCTCCGCCAACGGGATTTCCGAACAGGAACTAGCTTCCAGAACTTCCAACAGCAAAGAACAAGCAATTTCGTTAGCCCAAAAGATATACTTCGAAAAGTATAATGAGATTCAGAAAAAAATTAAATCTGAAAATTAATTTATCAATCACATCAAGCGTTTTACATTAATTCAGAAGGTAAAACATCAATAATTATTAAATTTATTTATATGAAAAAACTAATATATCTTATTGCATTATTCTTAGGTTTTACAAGTTTTGCGCAGGGTACTTTGCATATTTACAACTACTCCAGTTATGATATTGAAGGCAGATTATTTGCTAATTCTCTTACGAACTGTACTCCGGAAGTATTTACTTTTTATAAAGTTCCGGCAGGAACCTTGGTAGACATAAAATCATTTAATCTTAGTAACTTAGCCAATCCACCAATCAATTCATGGGCAGTTCGAACGTCCACTCCTGTAATGAATATACCCGTACCTTCGGGTTTATTAATAACTATGGGCAATCTTGCACGTTGGCATTTTTACTGGTTTAGAACCAAAGTTGCAGGAACTTCACTCGATACCGGTGATCCTGCTTTTAATATGGGAGACCAACATTTTTGTGGCGACACAACTTCTCAGGATTACATACACGGCGTAGTTACAGAAGCTAAATGGTATTACGACTCCATAACAAATGAAACGACCCTCATTGTCAAAGATATTTAATATCACTTTATACAAAAAAAGGTTACTCGGTTGAGTAGCCTTTTTCTTTTTAATACCAATTCAATGAAATAATATTTATAAAAAACACGTCAAGTTTTGTCGTACCTCAAGCCTACTTTTGTTTTTCAAAACCACAAAATTTAAATTATGGATAAAGTGACTTTACAGAGAATAGAAAAACTTCACCCTGCCGTCCGAGAGGAAGTGAAACAAATCATCAAAGACTGCGATGAAGCTCTTACCGGAAGAGCAAAAATAAGAATCACACAAGGATTAAGAAGCTTTGAAGAACAGGAAAAACTATACGCCATCGGAAGAATTACAAGCGGAAAAAAAGTAACCAACGCCAAAGCCGGACAAAGTATTCACAATTATGGTCTTGCCGTTGATATTTGCTTAATGATCGACGGAAAAACAGCAAGCTGGGACACTGTAAAAGACTGGGATAACGACAAAGTAGCTGATTGGTACGAATGTGTGAAAATTTTCGCCAAATACGGCTGGGACTGGGGTGGAAACTGGAAAACCTTCAAAGACCTTCCCCACTTCGAAAAAAAGAGCATTATTACCAAAAAAGGTGTGATAAAAACAAGCTGGAGAACACTTGCTAAAATGGCTCGGGATAAATCAAATTATATCATACTATAATTCTCTTTTATTTGAAATTAATTTTTAATACGACACGTTCTGTCGCCACCTCCGCCTACCTTTACTTTACAAGAAAAACATTAAAAGCAATGATATTTTAATGCTTAAAACCAACAGTTAATTATAAAAAGCTGTTGGTTTCGTTATCTAAAATTGTTAATAATTGTAAAAAAACAACCAAAAACATCATGAAAAAGACAACAATTCTTTCTTTGGACGGAGGCGGAATAAGAGGCATTATCACCTGCATTATTCTACGCTACATAGAGGAGCAGCTTCAGTATTATGATAAACCAAGCGCAAAACTTGGAGATTATTTTGATCTTGTGGCAGGAAGCAGTACGGG
Source organism: Chryseobacterium glaciei (assembly GCF_001648155.1). NCBI lineage: Bacteria > Pseudomonadati > Bacteroidota > Flavobacteriia > Flavobacteriales > Weeksellaceae > Chryseobacterium > Chryseobacterium glaciei. The sequence goes on from NZ_CP015199.1 coordinate 1,867,321, forward strand.
AGGACTGATTGCGTCTATTATTCTATGCCCCGATGAACACCGAAAAGCAAAATATTCCATCCAAAAAGGATTGGAATTATATGCAGAAAAAGGTGGCGACATATTTCAGGTTTCTTTTTGGGAGAAATTGATCAATCCATTCGGTTTGCTTAATGAAAAAATCTCTCAGGAAGCCCTTGAAAAAAACCTGAATGACTTTTTTGGACACCTTGAATTAAAAGAACTAATAAAACCATGTTTAATAACAAGTTATGACATCGAAAACAGAAGAGCCAAGCTTTTCAATTCTTGGGAAGCCAATATCAGTACAGATAATTTTTATGTAAAAGACGTTTGTAGAGCGACTTCAGCGGCGCCGACTTATTTCAGTCCGGTTCAGATAAAATCGATGTACGGACAGATTTTCAGCTTAATTGATGGCGGAATGTTCGCAAACAATCCCGCTCTTTGCGCTTATGCTGAAGCGAGAAAAATTCCGTTTGCGGAAGTTTTGAAAAATCATCAGAAAGCCAATCATCCGATGGTAAACGATATGATCGTTGTATCGATCGGAACAGGAATTGAAGCAAGACCTTATTCGTTCAAAAAAATGGAAAAAGCAGGAAAAATAGGTTGGGTAAATCCAATTATTGATATTTTAATGTCCGCTAATGCAGAAACCGTTGATTATCAACTTTGTCAAATGTTTCAGACGTTAGGTTTAAGGAATCAGAAAAATTATTATCGTTTAAATCCATCTTTGAAAAATGCTTCTCCGGGAATGGATAACGTAAGAAGATCAAACATCGAAAATCTGATTCAAGCCGGACTAAGTTATATTGACGATAATAGAGAAACCCTGAACCAAATCGTTCAGAAACTAATCAGAAATAAAATATAAGCTTTTTTACTTATAACAAACCATTATAAGCTTTTTAGATTATATTTGATTTTAAATTAAAAATGAATAACAAAATGAAAGCAACATTCGCATCTCTTTTTATGAGTACACTATTTTTCATTTTTGGTTATGTCATTTTATATTTATTATTTGATTTTTTTAATCCTCCAATTACAGACGAAGGACATCGGTATATGCCAATCGGGAATGTTTTATATTCAGGAATAATTACATTTTTTACTTCAATTTTGTTTTTTATTCTTATCAGAAAATATTTAAAAAGAAAATCATAAATTTTTCTAAAACATTTTAAACACGTCAAGTTTTGTCGCTTTTGAGGACTACTTTTGAAATATAAACAAAGACACAAAACATAATCATTTAAAAACTTTTAAACGCCTTTGAATTCAACATTTATAAATGCTGGACAGCCAGAAACATGTTCAAATTTTAACCTAATTACTAAAACACAAGACATGGAAGCACCCAATCACAATCCAGATATAACCTTTGATGAAGGCCTCTACACTGTAGAATGGAGCGACATCGAAAACGCAGAGATAGACTATGAAAATCATCTTGATGACATTGAAAATTTTTTCAGACAAGATTTCGAAAATGATGCTTTAGAAGAAGAAATTGATTAATAAAATTTTTAAACACGTCAAGTTCTGTCGCTTTTCAACACTACTTTTGAAGTAACAATAAAACACAACAAACAATCAGTTAAAATTCGCAAAATACCTTTGAATTCACCATTCACAAAATGTTGAACAGCCAGAACTGTGTTTAAAAAATCCTGATGAACTAAAAATTACAATAAAGATGAAAAATTAAAAATTCGTGTGGAAAATTTCGCCAAAAACCACTTAAAAAATAAGGCAAAATCTGAAGTAGCCCTAATAAAAAGAGCCTTCGAATCTTAACTTTTTAAATTAATTAAAACCAAAAATTACAAAATGGCAGATAACCAAAACCCTACTGAACAGCCAGTAGAAAACACACCTACACAAACATTATTTCGATTTGTGAGCCTAAGAAGTCCTCAACTTTCAGACGAAAAAGGACAAGACAAAAGATTTGTACTTATTCCTGAAGAGCTAAAAGATGACACCAAATTTTATAAACCTGTTACAGAAGGAACCGGAACCAAAAGAAAACTCCTGCAGGAACGCGCAGCTGCTTACGGACCTACAACAGAATGTATTTCTAAGGACAAGCCAACCAATAACTTAGATTCATTTAAAAGATCTTATAAAGTTATCTATGATTTTTCATCATGGCTGGCTCGAAATAAGAGCACGTGCACGTATCAGGAATTTGTAAGCAAAAGAGATGAAGTACTTGCAGCTCAATATACCGCTCCAAGTGATGTTGTACTATGGAATAACCTTATTTATCAGGTTGTTACTCAAAAAGATTTCTACATTAAAGAAGTCATGATGCAGGTGATATTAGCTCTGCATACGCTTCGCAACCCTTCAACCAACGAAGATGAAACTAAAATCTTATTAAACGCAAGAGTTGTTCTTCCTAAAGAATTAATATTGGATGAAGAAACGCTTCCTGTTTCTCAATCAGTTTCAAGAATGGCTTCAAATGAGACTAAAGAAAGCTATCCAAGTGAAGAAATGAAACAACAGCAGGAAATCTCTTCTGCAAAATTGAAATTGAGCAGAATTGAAAGCTTAAAAAAGAACCTATCTGCTACAGAAAAAAAGTACAATAAAGAGTATCAGGCAGAATACCAGTCTCAGGATGAAGCTTATCAGAGACAAGTTGCTCCGATTATCACCGCCTACAACGAAGCCGTTGAAGCTGCTAGGGATGAATATTGTGGAGTAAGACCTCCCGGAACTGAATATGATCCAAAAGATCCATGTCAGCAACCTAAAACAGTTCCTTATCCATCATTACCTAAATTTGATTTTACTTTCAGAGACGAAGTAAGTGCAGAAAACCTTGTTGCATCTTTAAAACCAGAAAGCGTTGAAACACTTCTCGATGTTTTAGGATATAAATTTGATCCTCAAAATATTACAGGACGTGCCGCCGGAGATGATACGAGTAACCTAGACGATCTATTGGAAGGTAAAAATACATTTTTAGAACTAACATCTGTTATTAATGAAAATGTAGAAAAGCTAAATAATGTTATTGTTGAAAATACACAAGGTAATGAAGAAAGCTATACGAGTATTGGAGGAATAATTATACCTACAGCAAAAACCGTAACCTTTCCATTTATTTATCAGATATGTACGAGACCTTTATACAAAGCATATGTTCTTGATTTATCATTAACTATTCCGGATGCATCTTGGGATATTAGCTATGTTTCGTATGCTCTAACACCAAATAATACAAATACAGAGATTTTTGGAGATTATTATGTAAAATCTAAAACAGGCAATACGATCTTTTTAAAAGATATGTATAATCAGGGCTTAGATTTTAATACTATTCAGGATTCAGCGATTCGAATTAAAGTTGCCTTTACAAATGGTCAAGTTACTGAGTTTGGCACATCAGGAATAAGTACTAGATATTGTGTAACCGGAGATTTTGCCCTTCAAGTTGAAGAAAATGAAAACCCTGAAATTATTGATGATGGAAAAGACTTCATCCCATCAGGATTCGGTTTTAAAAATATTGGTGTTGCAGATTATTTAAAAGTAGAACAAAGCACCCACGCCTATGTTGAAGGTGAAGTAGCTCACATCGAAAATGTAATGGCAAGAGAGTATCGCGAGAAATCTACAAGAAGATTGAGAAGAAGCGAAAATACTTCAACCACATCTTCTGATACAGAAAGAGAGCAAATTAATGATACCACGACTGCCAATCGTTTTGAAATGCAGAGCGAGATTTCTAAAATGTCACAGGAAGCAACAGATATTGGTGTAAATACTCATTTTGATGCATCTTGGAAAACTCCGGGCGGAAATGGTAATTTTAGTACAGGAATAGCTGCAAATTACGCAAACCATAAATCAAAAGAAGAAAGTACAAGACAAGCAACAACCCAAGCTCAAGATATTACTTCAAGAGCAATGGATAGGATTGTCAATAAAGTACACGAAGAAAGAATTGAGAAAATCATTGAAGAATTTGAAGAAACAAACTCTCATGGTTTAGACAACAGAAAAGGTGATAAACATGTAGTCGGAGTTTACAGATGGGTTGATAAATTGATGAAAAATCAGATCTACAACTATGGAAAACGTATGATGTTTGAGTTTATGATTCCTGAGCCTGCTAAATTACATATTTTAGGAATGTCTTTAAATAAAAGTGCCAATCAAACTTCTTTGGTAAAACCTGAAGATCCAAGAACTGCGACCTCATTACCGATGACTGATTATAGTTCATTAAGTACAGAAGCCATATTAAAACGTTGGTCAAGCAAATATAATGTAGACATCTCAAAAAAACCTGCTGAATATTCGAATGTCACAAAATCATTTAGTCTGAGTAAAGGTGAAATTGGAGATAGTGAAATGGGTGCAAAATCTGACTCATTAGATATTCCTGAGGGATATTCAACAACAGGAGGTAAGTTAATTGTCGGACATTTCTTTCAACCTAGTAGATATGAGTGGACCCATGTAGGTGTTACCGTTGGTGATTTCTACTATATGGTTGGTCAAAACTCTTCTCATATTATCATTGAAAGAAATATTACGTTTAATAGGAATTATTCAAAAAAAGTAGGTGTTTCAATAGAAACAGCAGATTCTGCAGGTGTTGTATTTAGTGTTTCTTTAGAATGTAAATTAGATAATGAAGTAAGAACTCAATGGCAACAAGAAACGTTTAACTCAATCATTACTGCTTATGAAGAAGCATTAGTAGAATACAACAATAAACTTTCTGAAGAACAAAACAAAGCCGTAGTAATCAAAGATTCAAACCCTAATTTCTACAGACAAATAGAAAACATAGTATTACGTAAAAACTGTATTTCTTACATGGCTGATAGAGCAACCGATTCTACTCATGGATATGGACTTACAGGGTTAACTCAAGGAAGTACATTTACAGATTATGAAACGAACCTAACTTCTAAATTAGATAAATACACCGCCTTTGTGAAATTCATGGAACAGGCTTTTGAATGGGAAAATCTTTCTTATTATCTGTACCCATATTATTGGGCAAATAAACAAAACTGGACAGAATTATATCAAGCTGAAAATACAGATCCTTTGTTCAGATCCTTTCTACAAAGTGGCATGGCAAGAGTGGTAGCAACCGTTCGACCAGGTTTTGAAGATGTTGTACAATTCTATCTGGCAACAGGTAAAATCTGGAATGGTGGTGAAGTTCCTGTAATTGGCGATGAACTATATCTATCTATTGTTGATGAAATGAAAGAACCAAAAGGTATTAAACAAGGAAAAGCTTGGATCACAAGACTTCCAACGACTTTAAATATTCTTCAGGCAGAAAGTATCGGACTAAAAGTAGCTCACGCTTTACCATTTACAACAGAAAATCCTAATGATTTTGAAGTTCCTTCTGAAGTTATTACTGAAGAGAAATTCAATTTTGAACCAAATGATAATCTTCTTGGAGTTCAAGATAATACAACAGAAAAAATAATTACAGGAGACTGGGTTTAAATCAATTATTAACTAAAAAATCATAAAAAATGTCCGATATAGGAAAAATTATAAGGGTAAATGCATTACCTCCTGTTGAATCAAGAGAAAAGAATGTGATTTACCAAGTAGCTGCACCAGGTGCAGCTACTTACACAGACTACGCAATTGATATAAATGGAGATTTAAAAACCCATGCTGTAGTTGACGGAACAGTTCCTTTAGAACTGGCAGACAGCCATATCAGCATTACCAATCAGGAGTTTATAGCTGAAGGAATTGCAAGTCAGGCTCAATATAATGTCGATACAAGAGAGAAATTAGAACAAAAACTAGAGATTCCCACAACAGAAGGAAATGCTCAAGATTATCCTAAAATCATCGGCTTGGATGATAATGGAAATATTGCCAAATTACCTGCCGGAGATCTAGGAAAAAACATGATGAATGCAGACCTGTCAAACAGTTCTGCAAGAAATCATACGCTTCATGCTCCTTTTTCCATCAATACATTAGGAAATTCATATACAGTGGTCGGACTGCCTAATAAAAATTCTGACACGACTAATTTCAATAAGGTCGTGGTACAGAACGTCAATGGAATCAATGCAGTGATAGACAGCAAAAACATGATGGTAGGAATTCCCAATCAAATGACAGAAGCTGAAAGAACAGCATGGAAAACAGCTATGAATGGTGGTTGGACTACGAATACGATGAGTGTTGCCAATGTATTTCCGAACATTGTAAAATCTGTTAATTATGGCGTTTTTGTAACAATTAATGGCGCAAATCTTAATATCAATCCCAGCTCTTCAGTAATCAGCCTTGTGAATAATATATCAGGAGTTGAAAAGGTAATTCCCAACTCGCAAATTACGTATGGTGATGCTAATTTAATTTCTATCTGGTTTAAGCCAAACACTTTCACAGATGGTGAATACAGAATTAAAATATTTAATGGTGTTGCAATTATTCAAACTAGCGGACTTAATAATATATTAATTACAAGCAATGCTAATTCTGTTGATATTAATGCACTTACATGGGACAAAATCGCCCATACGCAATCAGAGGTAGACAATGTAATGCAGATTAATGGAAGTAATATAGACTTTGTAACAAATGCGGCCAATAAACCTTTGGCAACAGATTTTTCAATTGTAAGTTCTGCAAAATCAAGCCAAATATTTACTGGAGCAGATAATTTCTCTTTAAAAGGCTATATGATCCTAACGGGAAATATAAATCTTTATGGAGGAGGATTAATCGGCTTAGTAAATGCTAACAATAACAATAGTTTAATTATTGATGCTTTAGCTTCTTTAAAAATTACGATTGAAGGAGGTAACTGGGCGGATCTTAAAAAGTCTATCAATGAGCAATCATCCGTACCTCTTTATAGCATTCCTAACTTTAACCAAGTCCGTGTAGATTTTGTTATTTCAAAAAGAGATAATATGATTAGTATGAGCCTAAATCACAATACAGCATATAACAATACGATCCAGATCTATCAAACGGTTCAAAAAACAATTCCAGAAGGGATTCCTTTATCTATTGGATTAAAAGGACTTAATGCTAACAGTCCTTCTGTTAAGGTAAAAACAGTATTGGAGGAAGCATATAAATTCTAACATTTAAATCATAATGGCAGAGCCTAAAAACTCTGCCTTTTATCTAACAAAAAAATTACAAAAAGATGTCCAATTTAGGAAAAATTATAAGGGTAAATGCATTGCCTCCTGTTGAATCAAGAGAGAAGAATGTAATTTACCAAGTAGCTGCACCAGGTGCAGCTACTTACACAGACTACGCAATTGATGCCAATGGAGATTTAAAGACTCATGCAGTAGTTGACGGATCTATTCCGGTAGAATTGTCGGATGATCATGTAAGCATATCTGATCTTGATTTAATTTCTGAAGGAATCACAAGTCAGTCAGATTACAATACTGACACCAGAGAAAAATTAAATAATAAACTAGACAAACCATTAATTGACGGAAATGTTCAGGATTACAACAAAATTGTAGGACTTAACAGTAATGGAGAAGTTGCAAAGCTTCCAGCCGGAGATCTTGGGAAAAATGTAGCCAACTCTGCTTTAACATCTATCGCTGGTGCCGGATTAACTCTAGGAGCCGATTGGACGATGAATACTTCAGGGCGTAATTATTCAGTTACAGGATTAGCAGATGTTTCAAGTGATTCAACCTTTAATATATTCCTGTCACAAAATCCTGCCGGAAAAGTTGGTAAGACAAATGGTAAACAACCTTTCTTAAGCTTACCAACAACCCTTTCCAATGCTGAAAAAACAGCATGGAAAACAGCTATGAATGGTGGTTGGACCACGAATACGATGAGCGTAGGTGCTATTTCACCTCTTCTTATTAAATTAGAAAATGAAATAACATATATATCATTAAGAGGAGCTAATTTAAACCTAAATCCTACAAGTTTCAAAGTTGAAATTATGGACGTAACGGGTTCTACTGTTTTAGCAACTATTCCAAATTCTCAGGTACAATTGGATACAACAGGTTTAAGTTTAACGTTTTATCACAATTTTTATTCGTTAGGTGTTAATGAATATAAAATAAGACTTTGGAACGGAGTCGCTTATTATGTAACTCCAACAAGCTTTGAAATTGTAAATAATGTAAACGAGATTGATCTTCATGGTTTAAGTTGGAATACAAAAGTTTATAACAACAATGTGACAAGTAAGGCTTATGCCACCAATAATATCATATATTTTAATCCGGACAACTCTATAAAGCCTCCTCTCTTTGAATCAGAGTATGTATTTAATGCAAAAACACAATTACCATTGTTCAATGCAGGTGATAATTGGTATTTAGAAATGAATATTTCTACTAACCTTAGAATTTCTCCGATTCAGTCAATAGGATTTTCCACTGGCAATTCAACTAATCTAACGAATGATCTTTTTGGAAGTCTTGATATAACTGGTTATGGTTATGTTTCAGCATTAAATTCCAATTGGGCTTATTCACAAACATTTAAATTTGTTTTAATAAAAAAAGGACAACTATTAACCAAAGTCCTATCTGGGGTTACTAATAACGGAGTACCCAATGTTGTAATTAATACTGAAACCATTCTGAATAATGATGATTTATACCTAGGTGCTATTTTTAATAATACAACAGAAACAGGAGATACTTCATTTGAAACTTATATGAATTTTAATTTAATTAAAGCATACACGTTTTAATTTTTAACCTCAACATTTGGCAGAGCCTAAAAACTCTGCCTTTTATCTAACACACCAAAAAATCACACAATGAGTTTAGAAATATTAAATAATAAAGGCAGTGGTGATCTCTCCGACTCTAAGCTACTTTCCGAAAACGATATACAAAGTGGAATATTTCGCAAAGAAAGCTTTTTTAAAAAGAATACATTCGACGAAATAAGCGCTTTCAAAGACAGTCCTTTTGGACAATATTGGGAAAAACGATTACCGCCATGGGCAGTGACAGATTACGGGCCTTCTAGGGTTTTTCACGAATCAAATTTTAGTATTATTGATTTATCTAAAAAGTTTAGTGCCGCTCCTGCAAAATTATATAATTCTTTAACCAATGAAAACTGGGATGATATTAAGTTTATTGTATTAGCAAACCCCGATGGTCAAAAAGTTCTAAAAGATTACGCCGATCCTCAAAAAATACCAAAAGATGATGAGGTTTACTTTTTCATAGAAAGTGATGATGGAAAGTTTGACTTTGGAAGGATTGTCCGAGTAAAATTAGGAAAAAATGCAATACTGAAAATACAACTGCAATTTTCTTTTTTTAATAAAACTGAAAAAGAATTAGCAGATGAGTTCTTGAAACGCCCTTTTGAAATAAAAAATGGGGAACAGTATGATTTTTTCAATCAAATAAAAACAGAAACAAAATACAAACCTACAAATCTTACTGATCTTTTAGTAAAAGCTATAAAATATGATTACAATCAAAAAAAGTTTGATGACATGTCCTGGTTTTTACTTTTTTTGAAAGGTGAAGAATATGTAGGATTAAACTTGCCAAAAAAACTACTGGAAATCTCACAATGGATGAGAACAAAAAAATATGAAGAAGAAAAGTATTGGAACGCTTTTCTTGTAAAAGACTTTACCCCCGCTTTTCTTCCAAATGCTTTTACTCCTCAAAATCGAAAAAACTTAAAAGAGTCAATCAAAAATAAACTTAAACAACAAATTGAAAATTTAAACAAATATGATAAAGAAACTGGAGCAGTAGAAAAAGTATTTAAAGAAATTCTAAACAATGTTTTATTATATTTGTTTGATAAATTTTCTTCTTTACTAGATGATGGTCTTAAAAAATTGGAAGATATTTTACCAGAAGAAGAAATGTTTAATGAGATTTATAATCTCAATGCTTTTTTAGTCGGTCTTTGGAATGGTTGTATAGAATTTACGGCCGGAATTGTTGATTTGATAGCTTTATTAATGATGATTGCTAAAGATGGAGCAGGTTTCATTCTTACAGATGCATTGAAAGAAGCTTTTGAAAACCTTTTAAATGAACTTGTTTACAACTTCGAAGATTTCATAAAAAAACTTTGGAAAAAATTTTATATTGCAGTAAAAGAAATTCCTGATTGGTATTTAAAGAAAGGGGGTAATCAATACTATCGTTACAAAGAGCTTGGTGAACTTACTCCAGATATAATTACTCTTCTTGTTCCTGCATTAAAAGCAGGGAAAGCAACAAAAGCCGCAGAAGAGATTTCTTTATTAAAGAAAGTTTCAAAAGCAGATCAAGACTTAATTACAGATCAAAAATATCTAGAGAATTATTATCAAACTTTAAGAAAACAATCTGATGATTTCTCAAAAAAATTAGAGGAAAAAACTCTTCAAAAGGTAACAAAAGAAGCTTTTGAGAAAGCACAACAGGAATTAGATAAAGAGATCTCTAAAAATTCTTTAATAAATTTATTTCATGGAACAAGTCCAGGAGCTGCCAATTCTATAAAGAAAGATGGAATTCAACTATCTGCAAATAAACCTAATTTAGATTTTAATTCTAAAGGCAATGGTTCTTTCTATACAAGTTTTTCATTAAAAGAAACAGATAAATATAACAAATATAAATTTGGAAGAAATGGAGATCCTTCTGAAATTTTAAAATTTACTATTTCTGAAAAAGATTTATTAAGCTTAAAAGTAAAGAAGTTCGACGGACCAACTGAAGAATGGGCAGAATTTGTGACCAATGCAAGAAAGGGGGATTTAATCCATGATTATGATATCGTAATCGGGCCAAAGCTTAAAAATCCTTGGGACGTACTCTTAGGTAAGGAAAAACCTAAGGCTATAAAAGAAACTCAAGTAGCAATAACAAGTGAAAAAGGAGCAAAACTTCTTACAAAATATCTAGATAAAAATTAAAATAAGTTAAATTATGAAACATATTAAAAATGATAAATTTTCATTTATTGATGATGACGGTCAAGAGAAAATATTCTTAAGAGAAAAATATTTTGAATTTGTATGTCTTTTAATTACAGAATTTTTCAAAAAGAAAATTATTGAGAATGAATTTTACAATTATTTTATATCTATGCTAAATAATCTTGAAGATTATGACGGAGTAGATTATATAAACCATCAAATACCATATCACTGGGCTCTTTCCATTATTCAAAATAAAAACACTACAGATTCTTATACTTCAGAAGAATTAGAAAAATTACTTGAATTCTATGCGAAATTCGAAAAACAAAATAACCTTACGTCTTTTATTGTAGTTAATACAATACCATCATAATTATTTATAAATATTCTTGCCCAGTCCACAAAGTCTACCGGTTTTGCGGACTGGTCTGTTTATAACAATGAAACCTTTGAAATATTTTTAAAACAAAATAAAATCAAAATATAAATCATTATGAGTTTACAATATTTTCAAAATCTTAATGAATATTTGATTTAAAATAAATGGCAAGATTCTAAAGTTATGCCTTCATCCATAAATGATCTAGAATTAAAAATTGAAAAAAGACTTAAAGCCTGGTAAAAGGGGAATTATATTTGGAATTAAAAAAGGTAAAAATATCGGACATTATTTCAACGTAATTAATGAAAATGGAGTAATTAAGTATCTTGACGGACAAACTGGCAAACGCGCAAAGCTAGTTTATGATTATTATCAGTTTTTACCAACAAATTAAAAATGATTTATGTATACAGAAGAACAAGCAAAAGCAAAAATGCAACGTTTTGTAGATTATCAGAACAACTTAATAGTTTGGAATGAAGAGGGAGAACCAAATATTATAATCTATGAAGAACTTACAGAAAGGCACCCTTTTGGATGGGTATTCTATTGGCAAATTAAAGATGATTATTCTAATTTCTTAGCAGGAAATGGACCTATAATTATTGAAAAAGATACTCTTAATATGTTTAAAATGATGACAGCAATTTCAACTGAAGAAAATATAACTTTATATAAAAAAGACAAAAATAAATTATTACAATTGGAAGAGGATCAGGACGGTTTTTTCGATCCTGTAAATATTTAAAATTCCCCAACAAAAAATAAAACACGACACCTTTTGTCGCATTAACCCCATATATTTGTCTTATAAAATTCATTCATGAAAAAAGACTTTTACCTGACAAGATATGCCTTAATTATAAAAAGATTAGAAAGTTCTCCAGCGACGTATTCGCAGCTGGAGGACTATCTTTTAAACTCTTTTGAATTTCAGGATGCGGATATTAAGAGCTACTCTATCCGTACCTTGCAGAGGGATATTCGTGAGATTTTAGGTCTTTTCAACCTTTCCATTCATAACAAAAAGAAAGGTGACAATCGTTATTATATCGAGAGTCGACCGATCATGGAAGTGGATGAATACAACCAAAAATTGTTAGAATCTTTTCAGGTAAGTAACGCGCTGAATCTTCATCCGGATTTTTCCAATTTCATTTTTTTTGAATCTCGAAAACCGACCGGAGTAGAACATTTTTATGATCTTTTCTTCGCCATTCGTAATAAAAGAGTGGTGACTTTTGAGCATTACAATTACAAAAATAAACTGATGACTTCCCGAAAAGCTCATCCTTTGGCGTTGAAAGAATCCAAAGACAGATGGTATCTTATTGCAATCGACACCAAGGATAAAGCGTTGAAATCTTTCGGTTTAGACAGAATTAATTATCTTGATGTTGATAAAAATAAGTTCCGTGAAAAGTATAGTTATAATTTCAGGGAGCATTTTAAAAATGCTTTCGGAGTAATGAATTTAACGGAGCAAAATCCTCAGAAAATTGTTCTTAAATGTACTAAACATCAGGGAGAATATATTAAAAGTTTTCCGCTTCACCAGTCACAACAAGAGACAAAAGCAACCCTTGAAGAAACTTTTTTTGAATTTTTCTTACATCCGACTTACGACTTTATGCAGGAAATTCTGTCTTACGGAAAAGAAGTTACTGTTTTAGAACCTAAAACCTTAGTTGATGACATCCGCAATCATTTGCAGGAGTCTTTAAACAGATACTCAGAGCTCTAAAAATATTTATTATTTTTCATATTTTTTTGATTATTTTTACATAAATATATCAATTTGAAAGCATTATTTCTTTACCTGTTTTGCCTCATTTCTTCCTTTTGTTTTTCGCAACAGACGGAGGATTTTAAACAAGTGAAGAATTATTACAACAATCACCGAAGCATGTTGGGAACCGAGTTTAAGAAAAAATTCGATGCTGAAAGCAATATGTTTAATAAGTCTGCCATAAAAAATGATTTCCGTTTTTTCATGAAGAAAATGGACAGCATTGAAAATGTAGCCTTGATCGGAGCTTTATTAAAAGTGAAAAACATTGAAGATCTTGCCAGAATTCAAAAGAAAAATACCAATCCTCAAGATCCTTCCGAACTCAAAGCAACGACAGATAAAACAGCAGCCTATCCTGGCGGAGTTGATGCTTTAAGAAAGGAAGTTGTCAATCTTTTTTATTCAGAAGGCGTTCATTCAGATTTAAAAATAATTAAAACCAATGTTGCTTTTATTGTTGAAAAAGATGGAAGCATTAGCAATGTTCAGGCTCAGGGAGATAATTTCACCTTCAACAGACAAGCCGAGATCGCTTTATATTCTGTTTCGTCGAAGTTTTCGCCTGCAACAATTAATGGGGATGCCGTAAGATTTCGTTTTAAACTTCCTCTAACCTTGAATATCGAATAATTAATGTTTACCGACGAATATTACATGAAAATGGCTTTTCAGGAAGCTGAAATTGCATTGGAAAAAGATGAGGTTCCTATCGGATGTGTCATAGTTTCTAATAATCGAGTGATTGCGAGAGCCCATAATCTTACAGAAACGCTGAATGATGTTACGGCTCATGCAGAAATGCAAGCCATAACCTCAGCAGCAAACTTTCTTGGCGGAAAATATTTAAAAAACTGCACACTTTATGTTACACTGGAACCCTGCGTGATGTGTTCGGGAGCCCTTTCCTGGTCGCAGATCTCAAAAGTTGTGATTGGCGCTCGAGATGAGCAAAGAGGATTTATCAACAAACACCTTTCTCTTCATCCAAAAACAGAAATGGTTGTCGGAGTCATGGAAAACGAGTGTTCTTCTATCGTTAAAGAATTTTTTAAATCTAAAAGATAAATTATTTACACTTTTAATAAAGATTAACGCAATTTTTCTCATCATATTGAATAAATAATTATATTTGAATACAACAAATCAAAACAATATGAGAAAACTATCAAGAAAAGAAACTGCAAAAATCAACGGAGGTCTAATGCCGGGACAATGCTTGTATACAGATCCAAATACTGGTAAAAAAGTTATTGGATGTAGATTACAACCTATTCCGGATTGTTGCGGAGGATGGGTCTACCCAATACCAGGACATGATTGCGTATCTTGTACCACCGGTGATCTTTAAAAAATTAAACAGCCTTAAAAAAGGCTGTTTTTTATTTATATTTCTTGAAAGGCAAGAGCTTTTTTTAATATAGTATTCTGTGAATCAATTTCTATTTCTGAAAACAGAATACATCGGAATATCAAAATATTCTCCGTTTTTCTTTAAATGTTGTTTCAATAAAGCTTCTTTTTCCATTCCTATTTTTTCCAATACTTTTCCTGATGCTGGATTGTGTAGTAAATGGGTGGCGTAGATCTTGTTTAAATTCAATTCATTAAATCCAAAATCGATAATCGCTTTTCCTGCTTCTGTAATATAACCTTTGTTCCAAAACGAAGCTCCAAGCCAATAGCCTAATTCAGCTTTATCATCTCCCCTATCGTGAAGTCCGATTGCACCAATAATTTGATCGTCTTGATTTCGGATCGCGAAAGTAAATCCTGATCCATTTTCAAAGGCCTGTTGAGAGTTTTTTAACCAAAATTGAGCATCATCTTCTGTATAAGGAGAAGGAATATTTGAGGTAAGATCAGAAAAAATTTTTGATTGAAGATATTCAACCACCAAAGGAAGATCCTCCTCTTTCAATTGAGAGAGAATCAGTCGTTCTGTTTCTATTCTTGGAAATTCTTTCATTTATAAATCTTTTTCTAAAAAGTATAATCCTTTCAAGGTATGAAGTCTGTCTGTGATATGTATTTTATTCGTCAAAGGTTTGTAAACATGCGAAACTCCACCAGTTGCGATCACAAAACAATCGTCATTCACTTCATCATTAATTCTGTCGATAAAACCTTCTACCATTCCTAAAAATCCGTACACCATTCCGCTTTGCATACAGGTTACGGTGTCTAATCCTAAAACAGTTTTTGGTTTTTTTAATTCAATTTCAGGAAGCTGAGCTGTTTGGCTGATTAAAGAATTCAATGCTGTAATAATTCCCGGAGCGATAATTACGCCCAAAGTTTCACCTGTTTCCGTTACGCAGCTTGCCGTAAGAGCAGTTCCAAAATCTATAATGATTTTCTTTCTATCAGGATACAAATTGTGTGCAGCAACAAGATTGGCATAAATATCCGTTCCCATCTGTTTAGATTTTGCCACAACTCCTGAAGGCGTACTTCTGTCAACAATCACGGGAAGAATTCCGTGGATCTTTTTTATCGCTGAACTCACCACTTTAGTAAGCTGAGGAACCACAGATCCTATGATAACTTTAGTGATGTCTTTTGGCTCTACTTTATAGGTCTGATACAACATCAACATCTGAACATAAAGCTCGTCTGCCGTTCTGTAAGGTTTTGTATTGATCACCCACGAAATATCACAATTGTCATCGTCAAAAAGACCAAATCTGATATTGCTGTTTCCTACGTTGATTACGATTGAATTCATTTATTTAAAAATAATTTCAAATTTATAAAAAATAAAAGGAGTATTTTCCAACACTCCTTTATATATTCTATTTTTTACTGTTTCACTTCTAAAAAGTTATCCTTCATATTCACATCCGCAATTCTCTGACTGAAATCTATTCCCAGAACAGATAATTGAGACTTCGTGTAAGGAACTGTCAACGTATATTCTTTCTGAGTCCAAGGCCAATACGCTACTGTTTTAAAATCACCGTAAGCATCTTTCGACTTCCAGGTGTGAGTAAGATTTGTTGGAATCTGGTAAGTAACAATTTTCTTATCCGTAGTCATTACACTGAAATCGATCGGCATTGGAACTTGTCCGTTATTAACCAAAGTAATCGTTGTAGATTTTGCATCGTATTTTACATCTTTAATTCCGTAATCGATCGTTTTTGTGGTGTTGATCCAATAATGATGGAACCATTTCAAATCCATTCCTGAAACTTTCTGTGCAATGTGAAGAAAATCTCTGTCTGTAGGATGTTTCATGCTCCATTGATCGTAGTATTGTTTCAAGGTTTCAGCTAGGTTTTGTTCACCCATGATGTAGCCTAATTCAACCAAATATAACTCTCCTTTTATATAAGTTGAATAGGTATAAGAAGTTCCGTTATCGTGGTGATCTCCTAACCAAACTGCAGGTTCTTCAATCTTCTTTTCAAGGAATTTTCTGTAAGCATCCAACCTTTCAATAAAAGGATTCGGTAATTCTTCAGGGAATAACTGATGCATGGTGTACCCTTCCGCATAGCTTGTAAATCCTTCATCCATCCATGGTCGCATAGATTCGTTGGTTGCCAACATTTGCTGATACCATGAATGAGAGCCTTCGTGAGCCATTAATCCCATTAAATCTTTACTATTTTTAGCTTCACCTAAAATCATGGTACACATCCCATACTCCATTCCGCCGTCTCCACCTTGGATGAAAGCGTAAGTCGGATAAACATATTTTCCGAAGTGACCATTCATGATCTGGAAATATTTTGTAAGATAAGCCGGAGCTTCTTCCCAAGCTTTCGTTTTGTCATTGTTTTGATAAACCAAGAAAACTTTTGGACCTTCCGGAACATCAAAACTTTTTACAATGTAGTCTCTGTCGGCACTCCAAGCGAAATCCAGCATATTTTTGGCTGTCCATCTCCAAGTTGCTTTTTTATCTTTTTCGGTTTTGATTTTTGCATTGGCATCGTAACCTTTAACTTCTGTCGGATTTTCAAGGATTCCCCCTGCTCCAATTACATAATCTTTATTAATTTTAATCGTCACATCAAAATCAGAGAACGGCGAATGAAACTCCCTTCCCAAATAATCGAAAGTTGCCCATCCGTCATAATCGTATTCTGAAATTTTAGGATACCATTGCGTCATGGTCATATCAACGCCTTCTTTGTTGTTTCTTCCGCTTCGTCTGATCTGCTGAGGTATCACAGCGTTCCATTCCATTGTGAAATTGGTTGTAGAATTTGGTTTGATAGGTTCTGCCAAATATACCTTCATTATCGTTTCCTGAATTTCAAACTTCAGGTTTTGTCCATTTTGTTTGATCCAGTGAATATTTTGAGCTCCTTCTTCATTTTTTGGAATAGAAGGCAATCTTGAAATACCATCTTTTTGCAATCTTGAATCACCATTTTTACCTTGGCTTGCCACTCTTTGATCCATCATTGAATTAGATTTAAAAGCATTCCAGTATAAATGGAAATACACAACGTTCAGTTCGTCCGGAGAGTTGTTGGTATATTCTAAAGTTTGATTTCCCTGATAAGTAAATTTTTCCGCATTAACATCAATATCCATCTTGTACTTCGCAGCCTGCTGATAATAAGGCGTCTGCTGTGCCTGAAATTGAGAAATGATAAATGCAAATAGGATTGCAACCGATTTTTTCATTTAAAATTTTATTTTTTTAAAGATAAGTAATTAAAATAAGACCTAAAAAATGGAGTTATGTTGAGGTTTTATTTCGTTTGATATGGTTTTAGATGAATTTTAATTGGGTTTGTTAAATATTTAAACACTAATATCACAAATGAATTCACAATTTTAAACACAAATAATATTCGTGTTATTTGTGAAAAGATTAGTGCTAATTTGTGTTTAAAAGAATTAATTACTCAATAGCTTTTTAATCAATGTAATCTGACCCAAATGATAATAAGAATGTTCAATCATTCCATCAATATTTCTAAGGTAAGTTCCGTACTTTTCATCAACAAAAACTTCATCCATTTTAGAATCAGGCATTTGTTCTAATAGTGTTGCAAACTTTTCAGAATCGATCCATAATTGACTTAATAATTCTTCCCATTGTTCCTGAGATTCAATTGAAGAAAGGTCAAAACTATATTTATCTTTAATTTCAAGCTCACCACCTTCAAATACATTGATAAGTCCTGCAATATAATAATGAATGTGAAAAGTAAGCATTGCAATCGTATTCAAAGAACTGACTTTTGTTGTTGCCTGTTCCCAGTTTACATCTTTAAGCTGATCTTTAAAATTGGTATTCGCAATCCAGAAACCATCAAGCAAAACCTCTCTGAATCTTTTTGATAATTGTGAAACTGAACTCATTATTTTAATTTTTTTAAAGATAAAGTTTTCTTAAACACGAATAACACAAATAAAAAAGCACAATTTTAAACACAAATGAAATTCGTGCTATTCGTGAAAAAATTAGCATTATTTGTGTTTAAAGAAAACAAAAAACCTCAAATGCAGAACACTTGAGGTTTATATTTAATGTAGAATCAAAATTATTTTTTAGCAGGTAATTTTTTACCGCTTTCTAAAATCTTTTCTAAAATTTTCAAGGTAATCAGATACGTTGGTTTTACCCCTGTAAGTCCTAAACCTCCTGAAGACAGTGTACTTCCCGTTTCCAAAGGATTATCCGAAGCATAGTAAGCGTAGCAAACAAAAAGATCCGGTGCAATATGATGTCTGATTTTAGACGCCACCTGAATTGCTTTCTGGTAATGCGCTCCTTCCATTTCCAGTCCGATTGCCTTCCAAGAAGTATGCATGAAATATGACAAGATATCTCTGTTTTGAAGTGATGTTCCTAAAACTGTGATCATCGTTCCTTCAAAAGCTTTTAATTCGTCATCTTTAAAATCATCCAGCTTCAAAGCATTTTCAAAAGGATAGTTATCTGCTGTTCCTTCAAAAATATGAGAAGTTGGAATCATGACATCCCCTTTTGCGCCTTCTAGAATTCCAGCTTTCCCCATGATGGAAACAGATTTCACTTTCATCATATAAACCTCTCCTTTTTGTTCGAAAGGTCTTAATAATTCATCCATTACCTCAAAAGCCTGTTCTCCGAAAGCATAATCAAAAACCATAATTACATCGTCTCCGCCATATTTAATATGCCCGAACGGTGTGTTTTTAAGTTCTGTTTTGCTTAAGTCAATGATCTGAACATCGATGTTACTTCCGCTTTTGTCATCAATATAAATTAAACCTTGGTCTAATGCATATTTTGAAACCTTATCACGTAGATCTTTTTTGTCGGAAATATCTCCATACATTTTATAGTCTACTTCTTTGTGATCTTTTTTCTTCAGAGCATCATTTCCGTACAACATATTTTTCACTGAGTGCATGTTGGCAGAAATAATATGTAACGGACGCATGTGAAGATCGTTTTCAAATAAAACATCTTTCACTTTGTTCGCCCATTTTTCACCAAAATAATGGTGACCTACTCTTTCCTTTAATATAGCACTGAAATGAATTTCTCTTTCTCTGCTTTGTTTAGCATCTTCTAAACTTACTTTTCCTAAGTTGTAAATGATCTTAAACAAACGGTCTGGATTGTTATCGTCTCCGAAAGTGTTGTAAGCTCTCAACGTTTCATCAAAAGTTCTTCCTATTAAAGAAGATAAGTGAATAAGAGCAACCTCTTTCTCCTTTCTTGTGAATTGTTTTTCGCCTTTTACTACTTCTTCAATAATTTTAAAAGCGCGTGTCGGCTTCCAGTTTTCGTCCTGAATGAACGCCAGATTACGGATTTTGTCCGCTTCTATAAATAAGAATGTTAAGTGAGTAAGAATGTCATAGATTTCTGAACGTCCCAAAAGAACTTCGATATTCATCTGGTGTTCGTCTATTCTGTAACAGTTTCTTCTTCTCTTTTTAGGTACAATTGGTTCGAAACTTCCTTTATCAAAACCCTCATCTGATGTAAGATGAATAAAAGCACATTCCTCAATTCCCTCTGGAAGTCTGTCTAAAACATACATCAAACCATCTAGCTCCAATTTGTTTGGAACATTCATGGTACCATAAATTTCAGGATTGATTGTTTTCAACAAACTTCTAATACTTTCTCCAGAAACACCCGCTGGCTTGAAAAATCCTCTATAAAATAAATGTCTCATAGAGATGTATAGTCTTTCAATTGCCTCTGTTGTTTCTCTTGCTCTAGAATTTGTCATAAAATAAATTTCACACAAATATACGAAATCTCCCCTCAACTTATTTTAAGTATCTTTTAACAAACTACTTGACATAATAAGAATTTGATGAGGTTAAAAAATTAAATTATTGTTTAAATTTTAATAAATTTCACAGATACCCCTAAAAAAATCAGGGTAAAAATATTTTTAATCTATTTTTTTTGTAAATTTGCCCCACAAAATACAACCTTAATATGTCAACTTTAAGATTTAAAGCATTAGAAACATTACCATTCAAGGACTTTAGAAAAGATAATTCGGTAGAAATTCCTGCGAAATTGTCAGAATTATTTTGTGAAAATGTATTCTCTGAGAACACAATGAGAGAATATTTAACAAAAGAAGCATTCCAATCTATTATGGATGCTATTAAAAAAGGAACGAAGATCCAAAGATTAATTGCAGATCAGGTAGCAGTAGCTATGAAAGATTGGGCAATGAGCAAAGGAGTAACGCATTACACGCACTGGTTTCAGCCTTTAACAGGAAGTACTGCAGAAAAGCACGATTCATTCTTCACACCGATTGAAGGCGGAAGAGCAATCGAGAGATTCAGCGGAAACTTATTGATCCAGCAAGAGCCTGATGCATCTTCTTTCCCGAACGGAGGAATCAGAAACACTTTCGAAGCTAGAGGATATACTGCTTGGGATCCTACATCTCCTGCTTTTATTATGGGAACTACTCTTTGTATTCCTTCAATCTTTATCTCTTATACAGGAGAAACTTTAGATTACAAAGCACCTCTTTTAAGAGCTTTGAATGCTGTAGATGAAGCTGCAACAAACGTAATGCAGTATTTCGACAAAAACGTAACAAAAGTAACTCCTACTTTAGGTTGGGAGCAAGAATATTTCTTGGTTGACTCTGCATTATACCAATCTCGTCCTGACTTGGTATTAACCGGAAAAACTTTATTAGGACACTCTCCTGCAAAAGGGCAGCAGTTAGATGACCATTATTTCGGTTCAATTCCTACAAGAGTAATGAACTTCATGAAAGAATTGGAAATCGAATGTATGAAATTGGGTATCCCTGTAACAACAAGACACAACGAGGTTGCGCCAAACCAATTTGAGCTGGCTCCAATGTTTGAGGAAGTAAACGTTGCTGTAGACCACAACTCTTTGTTGATGGATGTTATGGCAAGAATTGCTCACAGACACCATTTCCACATTTTATTCCACGAAAAACCATTCGCAGGAGTAAACGGAAGCGGAAAACATAACAACTGGTCTTTAGCTACTGATACAGGTGAAAACCTATTAAGCCCAGGAAAAAATCCTAAGAAAAACTTACAGTTCTTAACATTCTTCGTTAATGCAATTAAAGCAGTTCATGAATATGCTGACCTTTTAAGAGCAAGTATCGCTTCTGCAAGCAACGACCACAGATTAGGTGCTAATGAAGCTCCACCGGCAATTATTTCTGTATTCATCGGAAGTCAGTTATTCAGAGTGTTGGAAGAATTAGAAAAAGTAACTGAAGGAAAACTTTCTCCGGACGAAAAAACAGATCTAAAATTAAATGTAGTTGGAAAAATTCCTGAAATTCTATTAGATAATACTGACAGAAACAGAACGTCTCCATTTGCATTTACAGGAAATAAATTTGAAATCAGAGCGGTAGGTTCTTCTGCAAACTGTGCAGAATCTATGACCGTAATGAACACGATTGCTGCAAAACAATTAGGTGATTTCAAAAAAGAAGTTGATGCTTTAATCGAAACAGGATTGAAGAAAGACGAAGCTATTTTCAATGTATTAAGAGAATATATCAAGCAGTGTAAAAACATTATGTTTGAAGGCGATGGATATTCTGATGACTGGGCAAAAGAAGCTGAGAAAAGAGGCCTTAACAACTTAAAGACTACTCCAGAAGCTCTTAAGCAAGAAATGGATCAGAAGTTTGTAGATCTTTATGAGGAAATGGGAATTTTCACTCACAGAGAAGTTGAGGCTAGAAACGAAATCAAATTAGAAAAATATTCTACAGTTATTGATATTGAAGCAAGAGTTTTAAGTGATATCGCAAGAAACCACATCATTCCTTCCGCTTTAAATTATCAAAACAGATTAATTGAGAACGTAAAAGGTCTTAAAGAAATTTTTGAAGACAAAGAATTCAAAAAATTAGCAAAAGAACAAATGAGTTTAATTACTCAGATTTCTGAAAACATTTCTAAAATCAAGTTAGGTGTTGAGGATCTTATGAAAGCGAGAGAAGCTGCAAAAGCAACGTCTGACAGCCAAAAGCAAGCAGAAGTATACTGCACGAATGTAATTCCATTATTTGACCCGATCAGAGAAGCTTCTGATGATCTTGAAATGATGGTTGACGATGAGCTTTGGCCAATGACGAAATATAGAGAAATGTTATTTACAAGATAACATCTGTAAAGTTCCATATTAGTTAAGCTCCTCGGTTTTTTCCGGGGAGTTTTTTTTGATTTATTAACAGTCTGAAAATTGGAGTTTTAAAAACTAGACTATGATTAATAAAGGAAATATCAATTATTATGTTAAAGAATCATAATAAAAAAAACCGCTCACTCACCAAAAATGGGACGTAGCGGTTGGTTTTTCTTTAACATACTTAAAGTATATGTTAAAATATGTTAAATACATAACCTGATAATAATCATATCGGGCTCGTTTTACTCGGAATCTCTACTTTTGTAAGGCTTTTGAAATAAATATCCCATTAACACGGTAATAAATATGTATATGAAGAAAAGAGTTTTGTCTTATTTAGTAGCTTTAGTTTCTACAGTCTCACTACAATCTTGCGTTACAAATTATGTAGTTTCAAAACCAGCAACTTACTCTAAAGAATACAAAACAGATGCCAAACTAGCTTCAATTGATACGAACAAAATGGAGCAGGATAAGCAAAGACTTATTAACTCTTTTCTTGCGGAAAAAGCGGCATCTATAGCAAATGCAAAAAATTCTATTAAAAATGCAGGCATTGCTAAAGTAGTAAAATACAATAAAACAATAGACAATATCCTAACGGAAGCTGAAACATACCTAGGAACTCCTTACAGATATGGAGGAATGACGAGAAACGGTATAGATTGTTCAGCTTTTGTGCTTTCTGTATTCGGAGCAGCAGCAGGGCTTAGCTTACCAAGAGTAGCAGCTTCTCAGGCTCAGGAAGGAGAAAAAATTGAGAAAGAAAACCTACAGAAAGGAGATTTGATTTTCTTTTCTCACGGTAGAAGAATTTCTCACGTAGGTATTGTAGAAAGTGTTTCTGAAGAAGGTGAAGTAAAATTCATTCATGCAGCCACTTCAAAAGGTGTTATGATTTCTTCTCTTAATGATTCTTATTGGGGACCTAAGTTCAGATTCGCAAAAAGAGTGATTAACGAAAACGGAGAAGCTTACAACAACCTAGCTGCAACAACAGCAACAGCCGCAACAAGTTTTTAATTTTAAATAATTGATTTAAATAATGAAACCATCAAAATTTTTGATGGTTTTTTTATTATGTTTTATATTGAAGCTTGATTAGCTATTTCTCTCTATTTGTATATCGAGCTTATATAATAGACCATGCACCTCAGAAAGGGAGAATTTAGCCTTTTTAAGCTTATTAATATTAGGATCTATGGAGTAGTTGATGGAAGTCCTGAAATCTGTTTTTTCAAGGTTTGCATTCACAAATACAGCTCCCGCAAGATCACAGTTTATAAATACCGAATTTGAAAGATCACATTCTTCAAAATCAACCTCAATTAACTTTGAATTTTTGAAAAAAGTCTTTTTAATCGTTGTTTTATAAAAGGTGGAATTATTCAGAGAGCATTCATCAAACTTAAATGACAATCCAAATTCATTGCAGTCACTAAATTGAAGTCCAAACATTTTACATCCTTTAAAAATCACATCACGAAAAGCCGTGTTTGAAAGCTTTGCCATGCTTAAATTGCATCCTATGAACTCACAGTCGGTAAATTTAAATTCGGATAGATTTACATATTCAAAATTACAATTAAGGAAAGTGCAGTTTTCATATTCGCCTTTTTCCAATGGAGATTTTCCAAAATCTGTGTTTTCGAAATTTTGGTCAAGAATGTATGCTTCTTTCATAAAGCTTATTGATTTTATTAATGATTTATTCTCCGCAGATTTTACAGATAGTTTAGGTTTTAAATTTAAAATTAACGGAAAATTTGTACACTTCCATCATCCAACTTCCAGCTTACACCAGACTGTTTTTATCAGCATAATTTAATTTAAAGAAAATAAAAGTCATGATCGAAAAGGCCAATAATGAACTTCCACCATAACTAAAGTACGGTAACGGAATCCCAACGGTTGGGAAAAGCCCCATAACCATCCCTAAATTGATCGTAAAGTGCATCAAAAGAATCGAGGCAAAACAATACCCGAAAACACGATTAAATATAGATTTTTGCTGTTCTGCGAGATAATAGATCCTTCCGATATAAACCATGTAGCAAAGCACAAGAACTGCACTGCCTATAAAGCCCCATTCTTCACCAACCGTACAAAAAATATAATCGGTTTCCTGCTCAGGGACGAATTTTCCTTGGGTAACAGAACCTTCACGATATCCTTTTCCTAAAATTCCACCAGAACCGATCGCTGTTTTAGAATATAATAAATTGTAACCGGAAGTGTCTCTAAATGCTTTTTCACCTTTAAAAAGAACTTCAATTCTTTCTCTCTGGTGTTTTGGAAGTTTTTCTAAGATTTTTGGTGAGCCAAAAGCCAATCCACATAATAAAACAATAGACCCAATAATACTCGCGATGGAAATTACATCCCAAGACATTTTATAGTAATTCATTGCGATCCACCCTGCCGCAATCACCAAAATAGCGACAACAACGTAAATTGGGTTTATAGCTAAAGATACTAAGAAAACTCCCGCAAAAAGGAATCCAATTCCGAAAAGCAAACCACTTAATCCTTCTCTATATAAAGCAATAAAAAATGCCGTAAAAACCAATAATGAACCCACATCGGGAATTGCCAAAACAACAACTGCAGGAATAGCGATAATCGCCAATATGGTTAAAAGTGATCTTCTGTTACTTAGATTAAAATCCGGTCCGGAAACATAATTGGCAACCATAAGCGTCGTCCCAATTTTGGCAAACTCTACAGGCTGCATGGTAAAACTCCCGAATTTATACCAGTTTTTTTGCCCTAAAATCTCCTTACCAAAAGGAAAAAGACCAATAAGCAACAAGACTCCGCCGATATAAAAAATACCTGCCATATTTTCGAAAAACTTACTTCTTCCAAAAAAGATAATAAGCCCTACAAATACCGAAATACCGAAAAAAGCCAATTGTTTTTCGCCTAATTTCTGGTCAACACTGTAAATATTTGCGATGGCAAAAATGCAAAGCATGAAGTATAAACCAAGACCCAACTTATCTATTCCCTCTGTCCATTTCATTGCTTCGTGGTTTTGATATTTTTGGTTTCTTCGTCTATCTTTTTCTGCAGTTTTACTTTCTGTTCTTTAATAAAATTAAGGCTGTCCTGAATTTTTTTCAATTTTACAGAATCCGGTTTTGGGTCTACATATAATCCTTTACGTTTTAAATCTGCGACCCACTGTCTTTTATATTCAGGCATAAAGCTTGAAGTGATCATCTTTTTGTAAAGATTTTCTCTTTTCAGATCTCCTGTAATATATTTTTCAGCAATTACGGTACAAGCAGGGCCAGCCCAAGTTGCCCCAAAACCAGCGTGTTCCATTACGGCAACAACAACTATTTTAGGTTTATCAGCTGGAGCGATCAACACGAAAATCGAGTTATCTTTCCCCTGAGGTACCTGTGCGGTACCTGTTTTTGCTAATTGTGTAAAGTCGTTTGATTTTAATCCTCTTGCTGTTCCTCTTAAAACTACGGCTTCCATTCCTTTTAGAACGGGCTCAAAGTGTTTTGGATCAACAAGGGTTTTATGTTTAGTTTTAAATCTTTTGTCTGGATTTGGTTTTCCATCAATTGCTTTTACGATGTGAGGCGTGTAATACCAACCTTTATTGGCAATAGCTCCAACATAATTGGCCAATTGTAAAGGCGTTACCAAAACATCTCCCTGCCCCATTCCGTTGAAAACAGCTCCGGTAGCCAAAGCATCCCAATTTTTAGGATCTTTTTTGGCTCCACTTGCTTTATAAATGGACTGCATTCTTTTCTCGTAAAACTCACCGGAAGGAATTCTGCCTTTTGCTCCAACAGCCAAGTCATTGTTTAGGAATTCTCCTACGCCAAAGCTATTCAGGATTTTTTTCCATTCATCAACTCCTTTGGAAGGGTTTCCCGGATATTTATTCATAATAGCTAAATAAGCATATGAAAAATAACAGTTACTTGAAATCTGTATTGCCGGTATCAAAGGATCTGCTCCGCCGTGACCTTTAATTCTTAATCCTCTATAATTAAATCCTCCTCCACACGGGAAAATAGTATTTTCATCCATTACTCCCATCTGCATTGCAGAAAGGGCAGTCAATAATTTGAATGTTGAACCTGGTGGATAAGCCGCCTGAAGTGATCTGTCAAAAGTTGGTTTATTTTCATAAAGTGTATCTTTTGATAAAGCGTATAAATTTCTAGACTTATTTGGACCCGTGAAAACATTGGGATCAATATCTGGTCCGGTCGCTAAGGTTAAAATTTCACCGTTATTTGGATCGATGGCAACGATGGCTCCATGTTTATTCACAAGCATCTCTTCGGCCATTCTTTGAAGGTCGTAATCAATGGTAAGTGTAATATCTTTACCTGTTACTACATCTTTATCTAAAGTTCCATCTTTGTAAGAACCAATATTTCTAAGTCTGATATCCTTCTGAATATATTTAATTCCCTTTATTCCACGAAGTTCTTTTTCGTATGATTTTTCAACTCCTGATTTTCCTGCGAAATCTCCCGGTAAATAATAGGTAGAATCTTTTTTAATATCTCTTTCATTCACCTCACTCGTATAACCCAAAAGGTTTCCAGAAGTAGAAACTTCATACTGACGCTGAGGTCTTGAAACAATACTGAAAGCCGGATATTTAAATATAATCTCCTGTACTCTGGCAATATCTTCTCTGCTAAGATCCTTCAAAAAAGTCATCGGGGTCAGCTTAGAATAATATTTTTCTTTTTTAATGATATTAATTCTTTTAATGAAATCATTCTTATCGATTTTCATTAAGCTACAAAAAGCCAATGTATCAAAATCAGGTTTCATTAAGGCTTGAGTAAACGAAATTTCATAAGCCGGCTGGTTGCCCACCATGATCTTACCGTTTCTGTCGAAAATTACGCCTCGTTGAGGAATAACGTACTCCGTTTTAATGGAAGTATTGGCCGCATTAAGTGCATAACGGTCGGTAAACAACTGCAAATAAGCAAGTCTCGCCACAAAAATAAGAGCGATAACAGCAAGGGCGGAAAAGATTTTTAAATAACGTGTGTTCAAACTTTTTGTTTGATTTTAAATATTAATGCGTAAATAACGATAAATATAAATGAAATTACGCTTGTTACCAACACATTAAGTAATATTTCAAAAATTCTGCTAAACTTAAAGAATTCAATATATTGTACAAAAAGTTGGTGCAAAAATATACTTGAAAACAGAAACACTAAAAACTGTGCCCATTGAAGGGACTGAAAAGAGAAAAAGTCTGTAGATGTATCTGTAGATGTCCTGAAAATCAAGGTTCTGTAATAAGCAATCAAAGTGGTTGCAAATGCATTGATTCCCCATGTGGACAAGAATGCATCAACAGAAAGCCCAATTAAGAAACTTAAAGCTAAAAATTGATATTTATTTCTGAAAAAAGGATAAAACATAACGAACACAGGATATAACACCGGAGTATATTTTCCGAAAATAACAATCCTGTTCAATACAAAAATCTGTAATGCAACAAGAAATATCATGATTAATATGTCCGTAAATAAAGTCCTGCTAATCATTTTCCTTTTTTATTACAGCTTGCATTGTATCCTGAATCTTTTGAACTTCAGCCTTCTTAAGGTTTTTAACAACAAAGATTTTATTCAGCGCGCCCATTTTTTCACTAAGCTCAACCGAAATATCCCAAAAACCTGTTTTATTATCAACGGAGTAACCCGCAATTGTACCGATCATCACTCCTTTAGGGAAAATTGCCGATTTACCGTCTGTTACAACGCTGTCACCAATTTTTAAAGCAACATATTTAGGAACGTCTGCCAAGTGCATTACTCGGGAGTTATCTCCACTCCAAGTTAATGTTCCAAAATATCCTGAGTTTTTAAGAGCTGCATTAATTCTGATTGTATTTACACTTAAAACAGATTGAACTAAAGCATAACTATCTGTAGAATTAATAACGATTCCCGCGATACCTCTTGGAGCCATAACTCCCATTTGAGGATATACACCGTCTCTTCTACCACGATTAATGGTAAAATAGTTGTTTCTTCTATTAATACTGTTGAAAACGATCTCTCCGTCTACAAATGTATAGATCTGTCCTCCTCCTAAAGTATCATGAACTTTTCTGAATACCGGATTCTTGGCTCCCTCTTTTCCGTAGAGTTCCACCATTAAAGCCTTATTTTGAGCTACCAGATCTTCGTTGACCTGTTTTAGCTTAAGATAAGTAACTCCTTCATCAATATATCCGGAAACCCTAGAGTTTAACGCAGCCGACTGGCCGGCAACCCAAGATCTCTGCATGGCATTCTTAGAGAATATCAGAACCAGAGCAATGATTTGCAAGAAAATAAAGAAGACAAAAAGAGAGTTCTTCGAAAATAATCTCAGCAAAAATCCCATTCAGATAAAGTGTCGTAAAAGTTAAAATTATTTAATTAAGAAATTGAATTTATCCATATTCTTAAGCGCAATACCCGTTCCGCGAACTACAGCTCTTAACGGATCTTCTGCCACGAAAACAGGAAGACCAGTCTTTTTGTGCAGTCTGTCTGCCAAACCTCTCAATAAAGCACCACCACCAGCAAGATAAATACCTGTTTTGTAGATATCTGCTGCCAATTCCGGAGGTGTTAAAGAAAGAGTTTCCATTACAGAATCTTCAATTCTTATGATAGATTTGTCCAGCGCACGAGCAATTTCTTTATAGCCAACCATAATTTCTTTTGGCTTACCAGTGATAAGGTCTCTACCTTGTACCGGGATATCTTCAATATCAACATCAAGATCTTCCACAGCAGAACCAACTTCAATTTTCACTCTTTCAGCTGTTCTTTCTCCGATGTAAAGATTATGGTGTGTTCTTAGGAAATAAGCAATATCATTTGTAAATACATCACCTGCAATTTTTACAGATTTATCACAAACAATACCTCCTAAAGCGACCACAGCAATTTCTGTAGTACCGCCACCTATGTCGATGATCATATTTCCTTCAGGTTTCTGAACATCAATCCCAACTCCTATTGCAGCTGCCATTGGTTCGTAGATCAACCTTACTTCTTTTGCATTTACTTTTTGAGCAGAATCTCTTACCGCTCTTTTTTCAACCTCCGTAATTCCGGAAGGAATACAGATAACAATTCTTAAAGCCGGCTGAATAAATCTACCTTTGATCCCAGGAATTTTTTTGATAAATTCCTTAATCATGTGCTCAGAAGCGTGGAAATCTGCAATAACACCGTCTTTCAAAGGACGGATCGTCTTAATATCTTCGTGAGTTTTCCCCTGCATATGCTTCGCCTGTTCACCTACTGCGATCGGTTTACCGGTAGAACGCTCAATTGCAACAATTGACGGCTGATCTATAACAATTTTATTATTATGGATGATAAGCGTGTTGGCAGTTCCTAGGTCTATCGCAATTTCTTGCGTAAACATATCGAATAAACTCATATTTTTCTTCTGATTTTAAGAATACAAAGATATAAATTTAACGCCACTAACGAAATTCCATAAGCATATAATTTGGTTAAAATTTTATTAAATTTTTCAATATTCTATTAACTTTTGCATTAATCAATTACAGACTTTAAGTGAAATAAGGTTTAAGATACTTTTGGATGGAAGTAAGAAGCCGGAAATTGAGCCTTTTTTAATAATAAAAAGGCAAATTTGCTCATAAAAAAATCATCAAATTAAATTTTGAAATTATTTTAGCATAAAACGCGAAATTTTCATTTTTCATACCAATTCAAAGCTTATTTAGAAGCATCCCAAAATAGTTTTTTACGATAATTATCATATACATTATCAGAAAGGGGTTAACAAAAAAAGCGTTAAATTTGCATCGCTTATGTTACAATATTCCAATATAAATCAAACTTCAAATTTTGCGGTTCTTTCTATAAGCTATGAAAAGGCTGATGGAGAAACTCGCGGGAAATTTGCATTTTTTGATGAAAATATTAAAAATTTTGTCTCCCAAATTCATGATGAAAATTTAGGCGATGCTTTTGTGGTTTCCACTTGTAACAGAACCGAAATTTACACCACTTCTCCGAATTACCTTTTGGTAGCCGAAGAATACTGTAAAACGATCGGGGTAAATATCACAGATTTTCTTCAGTTTGCCAATATTTTAACCAAAGAAGAAGCTTTGAAACATCTGTTCAGAGTTGCTGCAGGTTTGGAAAGCCAGATCATTGGTGACTTCGAGATTATCGGACAGATCAAAAAAGCTTACAACCGTTTTAAAAAAGAAAGACAGAATTCTAATCCTTATCTGGAAAGAGCGATCAACTCGGCGATCCAGATCTCGAAGAGAATTAAAAACGAAACAGGAATCTCCAACGGAGCGGCTTCCGTTTCTTATGCTGCCGTTCATTATATTTTAAACAGTCAAAAAAGAATTACCGAGAAAAATATTCTTTTACTTGGAGTTGGAGAAATTGGGCAAAATACAGTTGAGAATCTTGTAAAACATGTTTTCCAGCCGAAAATAAAAATAGCAAACAGAACTCAGGAGAAAGCTGAAAAGATATCTGAAAAATACAACATTCCTCATGTTGACTATTTTGATTTTGACAACGAGTTGAAAAACACAGATATCCTTATCGTTGCTACCGGAGCCAAAAAACCTATCATCAATGCTTCTCACTTCCCGAACGGAAAAGAAACATTAATTATTGATCTTTCCATCCCTCATAACGTAGATAAAGATGTTACGACGAATGAAAATGTAACCTTAGTTGATGTTGATGAACTTTCAAAACAGATTCAGGAAACCATCCAGCAGAGAGAAAAAGAAATCCCAAAAGCCGAATCTATTATCAAAGAAATGGCAAAAGAGTTTCTTGAGTGGGAAAAAAAGAGAAAATTAGCACCAAATATTCACCATTTCAAAGCCGTTCTTAAGAATATGGAACGCAACGAGATGCATAATTTTTACCGAAAAAATAAATATATAAACATCACAGATATGGAGCTTTCTGAGAAAATGATTCAGAAAATCACCAATCGTTTTGCAAAATATATCATCGATAATCCTTGGAAAGCCGAAGAAATTAGTAAATTAATGCACGAAATATTAGTTGAACAACCAAACAACGAATTCAATGAAAAGCATTAGAATCGGAACGAGAAATTCCGCCCTTGCACTTTGGCAGGCAAGAGAGGTTGCCAGGCACCTACAAAACAATAATTATTTAACCGAGATTGTACCTATCGTTTCTTCTGGCGATAAAAATCTTAATCAACCCCTTTATTCTTTAGGAATCACAGGTGTTTTTACAAGAGATCTGGATATTGCATTATTAAATGATGAGATCGACATCGCCGTTCACTCTTTAAAAGATGTACCTACACTTCTTCCGGAAAATGTTGAGCTTATCGCTTATCTTGAAAGAGATTTCCCTCAAGATGTATTAATAAGAAAGGAAGCATCCAGAACGAAAGAGTTTCACGAGTTGAAATTGGCAACAAGCAGCTTGAGAAGAAGAGCTTTTTGGTTAAGAAATTATCCTCACGCTGAATTTTCAGATATCCGTGGAAATATCCAAACTCGTCTACAAAAATTAGAAGATCAGGATTTTGACGCTACTATTTTATCTTTAGCAGGAATCAAAAGAATGAAAATGGACATTGATTATGAAATGCTTCCATTAATGATCCCCGCTGCGTCGCAAGGTGTAATTGCTGTTGCAGGGCATTCTGACAAGAAAGAAATCAACGAAATTTTAAGCAAAGTAACCAATCATAAACCAACGCAAATCTGTGTTGAGATCGAAAGAAATTTCCTAAGCACTCTAGAAGGAGGCTGTACCGCACCAATCGGAGCGTTTGCTGAATTTTTTGGAGACCAGATTCGTTTTAAAGCGGCACTTTGTTCATTAGATGGTAAAAACTGCATTGCTACAGACGAAAACTTCGAATATAATGAGTCTGAAAATTTTGGAGAAAAATTCGCAAAAATAGTTCTTGAAAACGGAGGAAAAGAATTGATGGCCGAAATTAAAGCTTCTTATTAAGAACTTTTAAGCATATTTGTACCTTTATATTTTAACGTACAAAATCATGAAAAAGGCTCTATTTTTATTACTCCTCGCATTCTGTGTGTTTACTGCAAATGCACAGAATAAATTTGCGCTTCAATTATCTAACGCCGCTTTGGGGATTATAGACAAGACGATCACTTACGACCCTACTTATTTTATCCTTACCTATCCCAATGGAGATGTTCCTTCGGATAAAGGCGTATGCACAGATGTTGTTATCAGAGCCTACAGAAAAGTTGGTATTGATCTGCAAAAAGAAGTTCATGAGGATATGGCGAAAAATTTTTCAAAATATCCAAAGACCTGGAAGTTAAAAAAGCCTGACACCAATATTGATCACAGAAGGGTTCCTAATTTGATGGTCTTCTTTTCTAAATTTGGAAAAGTAAAATCAATTGAAACCAATCCTACATTTTATATTCCGGGTGACATTGTTACTTGGGTTTTACCTGGCAACCTAACCCATATTGGAATTATTGTGAATAAAAAATCTGCAGACGGAAAAAGGTTTTTGATCGTACATAATATAGGAAGCGGACAGGTTATGGAAGACGTACTTTTTAAATATACCATTACAGGACATTATCAATACTCTAAATAAACTACTTTTATGAAAAATCTTTTTTATGCTTTATTCGTATTGATAATTTGCTCTACGAAGGCTCAAACCAATGAATTTAAGATAATTAATAAGCCTATTGAATATTCTACGGAAAGAACGCGCCTAAGTTTGGAGTATCTTAAGGATCATTATCAGATTGTTCAAAAGTCTCCAACTATTTCACCTAAAATAATCGTATTACATTATACTGCAGGTGGAACTGTTGAAACCAATTATAAGTATTTCAATAAAACCCATCTGGAATCTGCCCGAAATGTTTTGAAAAAACAAAGTACATTAAATGTTTCGTCCCAGTTTATTGTAGACAGAGACGGCACCATCTATCAACTTATGGAGCCCAATATGTTTGCAAGACACACGATTGGTCTTAATTATTGCGCAATAGGCATTGAAAATATCGGAAGTAAACAGCAACCGCTTACCGAAAAGCAAATTGCTTCGAACGCTCAATTAATTAGATTTTTAACCAAAAAATACGATATAGAATATTTAATCGGGCATTCAGAATATGGTATCTTTAGAAATTCTAAACTTTGGAAAGAAACTGACCCAAATTATTTTACAATAAAAGACGATCCCGGGAAAGATTTTATGAAAAAAGTAAGACTGTTAGTTACTGATTTACATTTAAAAGACAGACCTTAATGAAAATTTTATTCACCAAAAACATAGATCAATCAATTTTATCCCAGCAATTAGGAGAGGACATTTTGGTGGATTGTGTTGAGGTTATTAAGACCAACCCTATTCGGATCAATTCTTTTGATTTAAAAAATTCTTCTCTTATTTTCACAAGTGTGAACGGTGTAATTTCCTTTTTCAACAATCAATTTAAGCCTAATGAAGATTTTACAGCGAAAAACTACAATAAAATATATTGTGTGGGCGAAAAAACAAAAAGAGAATTAAGAAAAAACGGTTTTGGAACTTTTAAGGTATTGAAAAATGCTGAAACGCTTTCAAAATTCATCATTACTCACTGCCAGCATGAAAAGTTTCTTCATTTCTGTGGTAACTTAGCTATTGATGTTCTCGACAAAGAACTTCCGTTGCAAAATATCAAATACAATAAAGTCACAGTTTATAATACCGAAGAAATCAATCCTTTGGTACCTGAAAAATATCATGCTATAGTTTTTTTTAGTCCAAGTGGAGTTCGTAGTTTTGCAAATCAGAATTCTTTGGAAGGAATGACGCTTTTTTCGATCGGCGAAACCACTTCCAACGAACTAAGAAAATACACCCAAGAGAAGATTTATACTTCCGTGGGCAACAGTCTCGTATCTATCTTTGAATTAATACGAAAGACCGTTAAAAACAATCTTTAAAATGTGATTGCCCGAAGGTAACGAACGGCAGTAATAGTCTAATAAATTATGATTAAAAACGACCTATATTTAAAAGCACTTCGCGGAGAAACCGTAGAAAGACCGCCAGTTTGGATGATGAGACAAGCCGGAAGATATTTGCCGGAATTCATTGCTCTTCGTGACAAATATGACTTCTTCACTAGATGTCAGACTCCCGAATTAGCTTCTGAAATCACAGTACAGCCAATCCGCAGATTTCCTTTGGATGCTGCTATTTTGTTTTCTGATATTTTAGTAGTTCCTCAAGCAATGGGAATTGACTTTAAAATGAAGGAAAATGTTGGTCCGTGGTTAGACAACCCGATCAGAACAATGGAAGATGTTCAGAATGTTATTGTTCCCGATGTGAATGATACCCTAGGATACGTTTTTGATGCCATTGAACTAACTTTGATAAAACTAGACAATGAAATTCCATTGATCGGTTTTGCGGGTTCCCCTTGGACAATTCTTTGCTACTGTGTGGAAGGAAAAGGAAGTAAGGCTTTTGATATTGCAAAGTCTTTCTGTTTCCAACAGCCGGAAGCTGCTCATTTATTACTTCAAAAAATCACAGATACCACGATTGCTTATCTTAAAAGAAAAGTAGAAAAAGGAGTTTCTGCGGTACAGATCTTTGATTCTTGGGGAGGAATGCTTTCTCCTGCAGATTATCAGGAATTCTCTTGGCAATACATTAATCAAATTGTTGAGGCTTTAAGTCCGCTTTCTCATGTTGTGGTATTTGGAAAAGGATGTTGGTTCGCTTTGGAAGATATGACGATGTCTCCGGTTTCAGCTTTGGGTGTTGACTGGACGATCAAACCAGAGCTTGCAAGAACATTGACCAATCATACAATGACACTTCAAGGGAATTTTGATCCGGCGAGATTACATTCTACACCTGAAACCATCAAGAAAATGGTGACTGAAATGATCAACCGTTTCGGAAAAGACAGATATATTGCAAATCTTGGTCACGGGATTTTACCTAATATTCCGGTGGAAAATGCAGAAGCTTTTATTAGAGCTGTTGTGGAGTGGAAACCGAATAATTAAACTTGATATTATTGAAACCTTCAAGGTTTTAAAAACCTTGAAGGTTTAATTCCCATAAAACAAAATCCCTTTCAAATTCTGAAAGGGATTTTTCTATGAATAAAATATATAATAATTAGTTAATCTCTGTAATGAAATCTTCTTTAGACTTTCTTACTTTCGCAAGATTCACCAACCAGTCGTTGGATGCTTCTCTGTAACCGATTGGTAACAATAAAACACTTTTTAGTCCTTTCTCTTTTAAGTTTAAAACCTCATCAACAGCTTCCGGAGAAAAACCTTCCATTGGCGTTGAATCTACTTCTTCAAAAGCTGCCGCAATAATTGCTGCTCCGAAAGAAATATAAGCTTGTTTTGCTGCATGAGTGAAGTTTTCTTCAGCAGATCTTTGAGGATAAGTACCCAACAGCATCTGTCTGTAATTTTCCCAACCTTCATTTTTGAAACCTCTGATTTCATTCGTAAGATCGAACATATTATTGATTCTTTCTTCCGTATAGTTATCCCAAGCTGCAAAAACCAAAAGGTGCGAACAATCCGTGATCTGTGGTTGGTTCCATGCATGTGGCTTGATTTGTTCTTTCACTTCCTTATTCGTGATCACAATGATCTCGAAAGGCTGTAATCCGCTTGAAGTTGGAGCTAATCTGGCTGCTTCCAATATTTTATCTACCTTTTCCTGAGGTACTTTTTCACCGTTCATTGCTTTGGTCGCAAATCTCCAGTTTAATTTTTCTATTAATTCCATTAAATAAATTTTACGCAACAAAATTAGTTGGAATTAGTATAAACTCGGAGTCGAAAAATCAAATTTGATGTATTGTTAAAATCTATTATTTAGAATGAGTTTTAATTGTATAAAAAAAGCCTCCAAATTGAAGGCTTTACTTTTATTTTTTAAGAATTTTCTTTGTGATGACTTCTTTTCCATTATCAATTAAGATCATGTAAGTTCCGTTTGGCAGATCAGAAAGATTATATTTTTCAGATTTTCCTTCGAAAGTTTTCACTTTTTTTCCGGACATATCCATTACGCTTACTTTGGTATTTTTTAAATCATCAGACTTAATGAAAAGATCATCTTTTACAGGATTTGGATATACTTTAACCTTATCAGAAGCCGAAACCTCCGAAGTTCCCAATGTAGTCGTTGCCGAAATAACAACATCATCTACTGCTACTCCAAACGAATAATCTCCTACATCATCATACACAAATCTGAGTCGGAAATTAGGATTAGCATAAGGCGTTAGATCAATATTTGTAGCAATCTCATAAGTAGTAAGTACATAGGTAAGTGTATTAAAATCAATATCCCATACCCCTGCATCACCTGAAAAAGTAAATATCTGAACCCAAGAAGTTCCGTTAAAAGCCTCAACTTTCAGAGTTGTATCGTCCTGGTAAATCATATTGGCATATTTAAAGGATAATTTCGGGCTGGAGGCTGCTGTAAGATTAATAATAGGCGAAACCAATCTGGCATTCGTGTTTATACCTGATGGTCCCGCATCGTCATCATCAAAAAAAGCAGTTCCGTTTGGAAAGGAAGCAAACCCGGATTGAGTTCCGACTGCCCAATTATAGGTGGTATCGGGATTATTCACCGTCCATCCTGAAGGCAAAGCTGCCGTATCAAAGTTCTCTGAAAACAATTGAGCATTGGCCATCCCGCAGACCAAGACTAAAGGAAGTAATATTTTTTTCATGGTAATCGTTTTATATAGCTCAAATTTATAAAATAATTATTTAAAATTAAATATAACAATCACATAATCAACAATAATTGATTATAAATAAAATAATTCACATTTGCAAAACAAAAAATCACCCCTCAAAAATGAAGGGTGATCGTATTTTAATTAAAATAATGTAAAGTCTTTTAAGAAAGCATTCTCTGTGCTTTTTTTACCCCTTCCACCAAAGAATCAATCTCTTGGAAAGTATTGTAAATCGCAAAACTTGCTCTCACAGTTCCTGCAATATTGAAGAAATCCATTATAGGTTGTGTACAATGGTGTCCTGTTCTTACAGCAATGCCCATTTTGTCAAGAATCATCCCAACATCAGAAGAAATCCCTGTTCCTTCCAGATTAAAGGAAACAACGCCTGTTCTGTTGGCTTTTTCACCATAAACTTTTAGGTTTTCTATTTCTAATAATTGTCTTTGAGCATATTCCAACAAAGCATTTTCATGATTTTGGATGGTCGATTGTCCTACTTTTTCAATAAAATCTATCGCAGCACCAAGAGCAATATTTCCTCCAACATTTGGTGTTCCGGCTTCATATTTAAACGGTAAGCCCGCGTAAGTAGTCCCGTCAAAAGAACACGTTGCAATCATCTCTCCTCCTCCATGAAACGGAGGCAAATCTTCTAAAATCTCCTGTTTCCCGTATAAAATACCTGTTCCCATCGGAGCATACATTTTATGACCAGAAAAAACAAAGAAATCACAATCCATTTTCTGAACATCGATCGTGAAATGCGGAGCCGACTGAGCACCATCGATTATAATATAAGCATCAGAATTTTTTCTTGTTTTAGCAATGATCTCTTCAATCGGATTTACAATTCCTAATGCATTGGAAACCTGATTTACAGAAACAACTTTCGTTTTTTCGCTTAAATATTGATCAAGATAATCTAACTGAAGAATCCCGTTTTCATCAATTGGAATAACACGAAGTTTCGCGCCTGTTCTTTCACAAAGTAGTTGCCAAGGAACGATATTTGAGTGATGCTCAAGGTAAGAAATGATAATTTCATCATCCTTTTTAAGCTTCTGAGTTAAAATATAAGCAATGAGGTTTAATCCTTCCGTTGTTCCTTTTGTAAAAATTACTTCAAAATCATGTTTAGCATTAATGAATTTCTGAACCTTTCTTCTTGAAAGCTCCATTTCTTCTGTTGCTAACTGACTTAATGTATGAATTCCTCTATGTACATTAGCATTAAGCTCGGTGTAATATTTATTCCAAACTTCTAAAACTGAATTTGGTTTTTGAGATGTTGCTGCATTATCTAAGTAAACTAATGGCTTACCGTTCACCTGCTGGTTTAATATAGTAAACTGACTTCTTATTTCTTGAATGTCAAACATTTATTAAAATTTTAAATTAAAATGCTCTTATTTAGAACACTTCAAATTTACGGCTTTTTTTTCGAAAGAAAATTGAATGAACACGATTATAGATTTAATCTAAAAATAAAAAACCTGCCAAAATACATTGACAGGTTTTATATTGTGATTAAGAAATTTCTTATTCAGCTGCTGCTTCTTCAGTTGCAGGAGCATCTCCTTCAGCCACAACTTCTTCTTCATCGTCATCATCTGCCGCTGCTGCACCTTTCGCTGCATTTCTAGACATTTTAACAGCTACTACAACTGCATTGTCCGGGTGTACGAAAGAATAACCTTCAGCTTTGATAGTTCCAACATAAAGTTTGTTACCAATTTTAAGAGAAGTAATATCTACTACGATCTCGTCTGGCAAGTTTGCAGGAATAGCTTTTACTTTCAATTTTCTGAAAGACTGACGTAAAACACCACCAGCTACAACACCTTTAGAACGACCAGTGATTCTTACAGGAACTTCCATAACTACTGGCTTATCGTCAGATAATCTGTAAAAGTCTGCGTGAATAATTTTGTCTGTAATTGGGTGGAACTGAATATCTTGAAGAACAGCAGGAATTACCTGTCCGTCAACTTCAATAGATACCGTGTGTGCTTCAGGAGTATATACCAAACCTTTGAACGCTTTCTCTGTTGCAGAGAAGTTCAATGGCTCACCACCTCCGTAAACAACACAAGGAACTAATTCAGCATCACGTAAAGCTTTTGTCGACTTTTTGCCCACGCTTTCTCTTTTTGTACCTTGAATTGTAATTGATTTCATTTATAAAAATTTAAAATTTTGTTTAAAGTTTAATTTGCAAACGGCTAATTATCAATTAAATAACAAACTTACTGCTAATTGATTGATGTTCGTGAACCATCTTCATAACGTCCGCAAATAGAGGGGCGCAAGATAGCACTTTTATTTTAGTTGTCAAATTATTTTTCAAAGGAATTGAGTCAGTTACAATAACTTCCAATAATTTTGAGTTCTCAATATTATCGTAAGCCTTGCCTGAAAGTACTCCGTGAGTAGCCATTGCTCTTACAGATTTTGCACCTTTTTCCATTAAGATATCTGCAGCTTTACAAAGTGTTCCCGCAGTATCGATCATGTCATCAATAAGGATAACATTTTTTCCTACAACATCTCCGATAAGGAACATTTCTTCGATTACATTTGCTTTTTTTCTTTCTTTGTAAGCAATTACAACGTCTGCGCCTAAGTGACCTGCATAGTTTTTTGCTCTTTTTGCTCCACCCATATCCGGAGAAGCAATGGTAAGATTATCAAGATTCATATCTCTGATGTAATCTACGAAAATTGTAGAAGCATATAGATGATCAACCGGAATTTCAAAGAATCCCTGAATCTGATCCGCGTGCAGATCCATCGTCATGATTCTTGTTGCTCCCGCAGCAGTTAAAAGATTTGCCACCAATTTAGCTCCGATAGGTGCTCTTGGCTTGTCTTTTCTGTCTTGTCTTGCCAACCCGAAATACGGAAGTACAACGGTAATACTTTTAGCAGAAGCTCTTTTTGCTGCGTCAATCATTAAAAGAAGCTCTAAAAGATTGTCTGCCGGCGGAAATGTAGAAGCAATAAGGAAAACTCTTCCTCCTCTTACAGATTCGTCTAGCACAGGTTCAAATTCACCATCGCTGAACTCCTGAATGATGATTTTCCCTAATTCTTTCCCATAATGTTGGGCAATTTTTTCTGCCAAGACCTTACTCGTTCTTGTAGAAAATAGATAACTTAACTGATTGGCCATTTTTACTTTTTAAAAGATTTTGCAAATTTATAAAAAAACCACAAGAATTACTCCTTGTGGTTCATATGTTTTTATTTTCCTTTTTACTAAGGGAATTTCACACCCGAATATTTATTCGGATCTACCCATGGCAGTGTAGATTTATAAGTAGCGTTTATTGACTTAATAAATTCATTAGCAATAATTGCATACCCTCTACCCGTAAGGTGCACTCCGTCTAAAGAGAAAGCTCCTCCTGTAACGAATTTAGCAGTATACTTCACACCATCCCAAGAAACTCCTGACTGAGATCCAAGCTCATTCATTTTCTTATTAGCATCAACAAAAGCATAGCCTTTTGAAGCTGCTGCAGCTTTAATTGTTACGTTATAAGCATCAATAGCTGTGTTAATTTCTGTAATTTCAGATGGAATCAAAATATATTTATCTGCAAACGGGAAAGCAATACCCCTAGCCGATAGAGCAGCTAAAGCAGTAGGTTCAGTTTTGCCAATTTCAGCTTTTGTAGTTAAAGGCACTAAATCTCCAGCTTTCGCCTGTCTTGCCTGCCCATAAGTGTTACCAAGATAAGTAGCTAAAGCAACCAACTGAGCATTTCCTGAAGCAGCCGCCGCCGCTGTAATCTGAACCTTTAGATCAGTTAAACTTTCATCCTTAATAAGTAAAGGATTTGCAGCAGTTTTAGAAAGAGGTTTAATTCTATCTCCAGCTCCAAATGCAGTTAAGATCTGATTTAATGGTCCGTATAGGTTTGTATTTAAATTATCAATATTCGCTTCACCTGCAGCAACATTTCCATTTCCTAAAACAGCAGATGTAAGAGGATTTGTAGGAATCGTTGTTAACGAAGGAATAGAAGTTACACTAGGAATATTTGCAACAACCCCTTTAGCATTTGTAGTAGCAATCTCAGAAATCAATAAATTATAATATTGAGCAAACTGAGCCGGAGGTGTTAAAGTCTCCACAGAAGTATCTGCACCAGCTAAGGCATAAAGTAAAGCATCATTATTTCCAATCCATAAAGAAAAGAATGTAGGATTTTGAGCTTTAAAATCAGCAATAACCGAAGTTGTTGGACTTGAAGCAAATCTTACGAAATAAGGATTAGCCGTTTTTAGCAAAACTCCCGAAACATTTCCGTAACCCGGAGCTAATAAATGAGCAACTTTTGCTCCCGGAACCCCCATATTATTGAAAGGACCAGCCAAAACAGTATTTGTTAAAGTCGTTGCAACGTTATTATTAGCATTTTTTATGTCCGGAGCACCTGCAATAAAGCTATCAATATAAAGTTTTGTAGTAGCAATCTGTACATTTGCACCAACATTCAGAAGAAGACCTCCGTTGTTATCTGCCATTAAAGGCTGTCTGAAATCTCCTCCACCAACAAGCTTCATTTGCTGAGCGATCATTGAAGGGTAAGATTCATTTTGTCCATCAATATAAAGAGCACCGTCTCTATAACCAGAGGTTAATGAGTTTCCTAAAGAAACATACTTAGTAAAATCAGCGTCACCTTTAGAAACCTGAACATCCTTTACGTCTGTATCAAATTCATTTTCGCAACTCGTTGTAAAAAGTAACGCGGAAATAGCGATTGTAGAAATTATAATTTTTTTCATAGTCTTTCAATTAAAAAGGATTATAAGATAAACCTAAACCTACATAAAATGCCGTAGCTGTGGATTGTCCGTAGAAACCAAGATTAGCATTTTTCACGTCTCTTGCCTGAGGCATTGCATATCCTCCAGAAACATCAACTCCGAATTGTTTTAGTTTAAATCCAACCCCACCCGTTACAACATATGTATTGTATGAAGGTGTTTCAGGGATAAAGTTTTCGTCAGTATATGGAGATTCATCATAATAAGCACCAAGACGACCAAAGATCTTATCTGTAAATGCATATTGAGTTCCTAACCTAAATGTTTTAGTGTTGTGAAAGTTTTTAGGAGAAACAGAAACTGTAGGATCTGATGGCTGATTTCCAACCGGAGCATTGCCAAAATCCAACGTCAATTTGCTGTATCTTTCCCATCCATGATAGTTGAAATCTGCTGAAACCAACCATTTTGGAGTAATCTTATACGTCAAACCAATAGTATATTCTTCCACCAAAGGCAATGTTGCAGAGAAGCTATCCTTGCCTGACGCATCCAGACCTAATAATGGATAAATAGAAGCTGTCGGGAAGCTGAAAGTAGCTGTTCCCTTCTTAGCCTTCATATCAACCGGCGAACGGTAAGCGATACTTACATCAAGCTTTGGATCTGGTCTGAAATAGAAACCAAAACCATATCCATGTCCGCTTGCCTTACTGTCAAGATTAAGCTCACCTCCAAATTGTGTAATAGCTTTATCCCATTTCACATCTCCTTTTGCATAGATATAACTTGCACCAAAAGCAAACCAATCATTAAATTTATATGAAACCATTGGCTGAAAATAGAAAGCCTTCAGCTCAAGTCTCTGAACCATTTCTTTTCCTTCCCAATTACTTGGGTACTCAATCGTACTCCCGAAAGGGGTAGAGAAACTGAAACCAACTGATAATTTCTCGATCGGCCTATAAGCAATTGCTGCATAAAGAGGAGTTCCCATAGGATTATCTGTTTCTGTACTTTGCAGAGTATTCGTATTCTGGAAGGTAACTTTATTACCTGCAGCAAAAGCTCCCACTGAGATACTCAGTCTTGAAGGAATGAACGACATACCCGCCGGGTTAAAGAATGCCACACTTGCATCCTCAGCATGCGCACTAGTATGTGCCATTGCCAATTGCTTTACCCCTTGCAGAGACACTCTGAAGCCTCCGGCGTAAGATAGAACACCCGCCAATAAAGCAGTTGATACTAATATTTTTTTCATAGACTATTATTATATAACCCAAATATAAAATTATTTTGGCTACAACTGTTAATAAATCTTAAAATTTTAAACATTATGCCAAAAGAAAATTATGTTTAAAATAACACTTTAACGAAAACAGGCCTTAAACGCATAACTAT
The DNA here is from genome assembly GCF_001648155.1 of Chryseobacterium glaciei. Classification (NCBI taxonomy): domain Bacteria; kingdom Pseudomonadati; phylum Bacteroidota; class Flavobacteriia; order Flavobacteriales; family Weeksellaceae; genus Chryseobacterium; species Chryseobacterium glaciei. Next base: position 1,911,045 of record NZ_CP015199.1, read on the forward strand.
TAGGCATTTAATAATGTTTTACTGACTAATCAAGTTTTTCGTTTAATATTAAACAATGATGTTGACGAATATTTGAATTTTTTAGAATTACATAAAGATAAAAATATATAAATTTGCAAGAACAAATAAAAGTTATATGAGTTGTGGATGTAAAACATCCGGCGATTCTGCACATTCTTGCGGACCCAAGAAAACCGCGAATGGCTGTGAAAGTGTAAATACCTGTGGTAATAGTTATAAATTAAGTGTTTTCGACTGGCTGTCTAACATCAATAATCCTGCATCTAATAGGTGTGATTATGTAGAAGTTAGATTTAAAAATGACAGAAAATTATTTTATAAAAATGTAAATAATGTTCCTTTACATATAGGTAGCGTAGTAACAGTAGAATCAAGTCCCGGACATGATGTAGGTGTGGTAAGTCTCACCGGAGAATTAGTGAAAATTCAGATGAAGAAGAAAAGAGCTTCTGAAGAATCAGCACTTAAAATATATAGATTAGCGAACCAAAAAGACATTGAAGTCTGGCAGGAAGTTAGAAAAAAAGAAGACAGCGTAAAAATAGAAGCCCGAAAAATTGCTCACAAAATTGGCCTTGAAATGAAGGTTACAGATGTTGAGTATCAAGGTGATGCTTCTAAAGTTACATTTTATTACACTGCTGATAACCGAATAGATTTCAGACAGTTAATTAAAGAGTACGCCTCAACTTTCAGGACTAAAATCGATATGAAACAGATCGGTTTCAGACAGGAAGCTGCAAAAGTTGGAGGAATCGGATCGTGTGGAAGAGAATTATGTTGTTCAACTTGGTTAACGGATTTCAGATCGGTAAACACCAACGTTGCAAGATATCAGCAATTGAGTATTAACCCTCAAAAATTGGCTGGACAGTGCGGTAAACTGAAATGTTGTCTTAATTATGAATTAGACAGCTACCTTGACGCTTTAAGCAATTTCCCTTCTTCTTCTACCGTATTAGATACAGAAAAAGGAAGAGCTTTTTGTATCAAGATTGACGTTTTCAAAAAGAAAATGTGGTTTGCGTATGTTGACAGTTCAATGGCTTGGTATGATTTTGATATTGATTTAGTTAAGGAATTAATAGCAAAAAATAAAAAAGGCGAAAGAACTTTACCTCTTGAAGACCTTAAGCAACCAGATGCTCCTTTGCATACGATTGACCTTATTCAAGAGAACAGTGTTGATAGATTTGAGAAGAAAAACAAAAGTTTTAATAAAAACAAACCTCAGAATCAAAACAGACCGAACAACAATCAAATCGGGCCAAATCAAGGACCTAGAAAACCAAGACCAGAAAGATCAGACAGGCCTCAAAATACTGATAAATCTGATCGTCCGGAAAGATCTGAAAGACCAGCAAGGACAGAAAACCCGAACCCGAATACCAACGCTAATCCTAACAAGCCGAGACCTCAAAAGCCTCAGCAGCAACAGCCAAAAGCTCAGTTAGAAAAAGCAGACGCAACGGCAGCTGATCCTGAGAAAAGTGCTCAACCAAACCCAAATAAGAAAAAATTCAAGAAGAAATTTCCTCCAAAAAAAGATAACAATGCGTAAAATTTTAGGGTTATTAACTCTTATCCTTTTCTTTAGCTGTAACTCTTCTTCGGAAGGGGACGTTACTATGAATTCTGTTAATAATAAATGGAATAAGAAAAGCGAACAAAAATTTAATCTTGAAATTACGGATCCGCAAAATCCTAAAAATATTATATTTGTTGTAAGAAATAACAATGATTATCCTTACAGTAATATAAGATTTATTGTAAATTTCACCAATCTTCAAAACAAGAAAAAGGAAACCGACACATTGAATTATGTATTGGCAAAACCAAACGGAGAATGGCTTGGTACAGGTTTTGGTGAGACAAAGGAGACACTTTTTCAATATAAATTGAATTACAAATTTCCTGCGAAAGGCAAGTATGAAATCGGCGTGGTGCAAGCCATGAGAAACGATGCTCTTCCCGGAATTGAAGATATTGGAGTAAAAATAGAAACGGCTAAACCGTAATCATAAATGGAAGTAAACAAACAAAACGCAGGAAGTAAAGGAAAAACATTCCCCCTTCCTCCCAAAAAAAATGGCAAAAAAACCGGTTGGAAAAAATGGGTTAGCTTTATTTGGATTGGACTCATTGCAGTCGTTTTAGGAATTTCAGGACTTTTCTTTGCCGTTTCTCAAGGTTTTCTTGGGGAAATGCCCGATGTAAAAGAGCTTGAAAACCCAGATATTTACGTTGCATCTGAAATTTATTCATCTGATGGTTTATTATTAGGCAAGTTTGAAAAAGAAAAAACCCAGCCTATTACCTATAAAGATCTTCCCCCTTATCTTGTGTATGCTTTACAGGCTAAAGAAGATGAGCGTTTCAAAGAACATTCCGGAATTGATCTACAGTCAGTTGCCAGAGCTGTTGTTTACGGTGGTGGACGAGGTGGTGGTTCTACCATTACTCAACAGCTTGCAAAATTACTTTTTACAGGTGGAGCTTCTCAAAATAAGACCGCAAGAGCATTCCAGAAATTAAAAGAATGGGTTGTTGCGGTAAGTCTCGAGAAAAGATATACCAAAGAAGAAATTGTCACTTTATATTTCAACAAATTCGACTTTTTATACAATGCAAACGGTGTTGAAATGGCTTCAAGAATCTATTTCAATAAAAAAACGTCTCAACTTACCCTTCCAGAAGCTGCAATGTTTGTAGCAATGCTGGAAAATCCGGTAAAGAATAACCCAATGAGAAACATCGAAAGGGCTAAAGCGAGAAGAGATGTTGTTTTAGAACAAATGCAGAAAACAGGTTATATCGATCAGACTACTTTTGATAAGGCTGTTAGCACTCCAATTACGTTAGATTATCATCCAATCAAGAACATTAGTGATGATTATTCTGCTTACTATAAGTTTTATTTAAAGAAAGAGATTGATAATTACCTTAAAGATTACGAAAAGCAGACAGGTAAGAAATTAAACCTTTATAAAGATGGTTTAAAAATATATGTTACTCTTGATTCTAAAATGCAAAAGTATGCTGAAGATGCAATCAGGGAACATTTAACAGATATTCAAAAAAGGTTTGATGCCGAGCAAAGAGGCAGAAAAAACAGACCTTTCTATTACTTAACAAATACACAGATCAATAGTGTAATGCTTCAGGCGATGAAAAGAACCGGACGTTACAAGCAATTGAAGGCAGCTGGAGTTTCTGAAGATTCAATCATGATGGAATTCCACAAACCGACCAAAACTTCACGTTTCACTTGGAGCGGAGAAGAAGAAGTTGAAATGTCTCCTTGGGATTCTATCAGATATCACAAACAAATTGCTCAGGCAGGTTTAATGTCAATGGTTCCTGGAACAGGTGAAATTAAAGCTTGGGTTGGAGGTATCGATTGGCAACATTTCCAATATGACCACATCAAACAAGGAAAAAGACAGGTTGGTTCAACATTCAAGCCTTTCGTATATGCAACAGCAATTATGAAATTGGGAATGACACCTTGCTCAACAGTATCCAACGGAACTTATGATCATAATGGATGGCATGTACCTGGAAGAGGAGGAATGCTAACACTTAAAGACGCATTAGCACACTCTCAAAACCCTGTAGCAGCGAGACTTATTGAAATGACAGGTGTTGATGCGGTAATTCAAACAGCAAGAGATCTGGGTGTAACGGAAGAAATTCCAAGAAACAATACAATCGCTTTAGGTTCATCAGATATTACAATCTATGAAATGCTTGGGGCTTATAGTACTTTTGCTAACTACGGAAATCACAACAAACCGGAAATGATCTGGAGAATTGAAGATGCCAACGGTAGAGTGATAAAAGAAGTAAATGTAGAACCAAAAGAAGTAATGAACCCGCTATACGCTTACACCATGATTGAATTAATGAAAGGTGTTGCACAATACGGAACCGCTTCCGGTGAATTGGGAAGAAGAGGAATCTCAAAAGCGGTGGAAATTGCTGCTAAAACAGGTACAACGCAGAATAACTCCGATGGTTGGTTTATGGGAATTACTCCAAAACTGGCAACAGGAGCTTGGGTTGGATGGGAAGACAGAGCAACCCACTTTTTAGGAACAGGAGAAGGCCAGGGAGCAAAAATGGCTTTACCAATCTGGGCGATCTTTATGAAGAAAGTTTGGGCTGATAAAACATTAGGAATTTCACCTGATGACAAATTCATAAAACCTTCCGATTGGAAAGACGGATGTTCCGGCTTAAAAGGTATTAGCGGAGGTTATGGTGATGATGGAGGTCTTCAAACGATTGACGAGATCAAAAATCCGAAACCCGTAGACCATACCCCTAAAAACAATTCACAAAAGAAAGATGAAAATGTTAATGAAAACCTACACTCCGGAGAAGAGGTAGATTTCAATAAATAAATTCTCTTTTAGAAATACACAAGACCTTTCAATTATTTGGAAGGTCTTTTCTTTTATTATTAATAACTTTGATTCATGAATATCGAAAACATCAAACAACCTTTTATAAAAATTTTTCCTGGAGATTTTTCCGGCAATACCATTCAAAGAAATACTCCAAAAGTTTTATTTTCAACAGTAGATCCTGTCGGTTTTGAAAAGCCTGAATTGATTGTTTTTAATGAAAAACTTTCGGAAGAAATAGGATTAGGAAAATTTGAAGAAAAGGATCTGGATTTTCTTGTTGGAAATAATATTCCTGAAAATATTCAAACTTATGCAACGGCTTACGCAGGACATCAATTTGGAAACTGGGCAGGCCAATTAGGTGATGGAAGAGCAATTTTAGCAGGTGAAATCACAAATGATTCCAGTAAAAAAACAGAAATCCAATGGAAAGGAGCCGGCGCAACACCCTACTCCAGACATGCAGATGGAAGAGCTGTGTTGAGATCTTCCGTTCGCGAATACTTGATGAGTGAAGCGATGTTTCATTTGGGAGTTCCTACAACAAGAGCACTAAGCCTTTCTTTCACCGGAGAAGATGTAGTAAGGGATATGATGTACAGTGGAAATCCTCAGAAAGAAAAAGGCGCAGTTGTCGTAAGAACAGCAGAAAGCTTCCTTCGCTTTGGACATTTTGAATTGATGTCTGCTCAACAAGAATATGACACCTTATACAAGCTTGTTAATTTCACCATTGATAATTACTATCCCGAAATAACTTCCGAAGGAATTCAAAAATATAAAGACTTTTTTGAAAGCGTTTGTAAAAAAACAGCCGATCTTATGGTCGAATGGTTCAGGGTTGGCTTTGTTCACGGTGTAATGAATACAGATAATATGTCAATTTTAGGATTGACAATTGATTATGGACCTTATTCTATGATGGATGAATATGATTTAAATTTCACTCCCAACACAACAGACTTGCCTGGAAGAAGATATGCTTTCGGAAAGCAAGGCCAGATATCGCAATGGAATCTTTGGCAACTAGCCAATGCACTACATCCAATCATAAAAGATGAACAGTTTTTAGAAAAAACATTAAATGAGTTTGGAGATTATTTCTGGAAATCTCATGACAATATTCTTTGTAAGAAATTTGGCTTTGATCAATTACTTGATGGTGATGAAGAGTTTTTCACAAACTGGCAAGGATTGATGCAGGAATTAAAGTTAGACTATACTCTATTTTTCAATCAATTAGAAAAAATTGATGATGAAAATGATTTGAAATTTTTATTTGAAAGAGTTTCGTACATTTTTTTAGACACTGAAAAACTTTTAAAAATTGAGAATTTCATAAATACATATAAAGCTAGAATTGGTAGAAATTTAATTTCAAATGAAGAATCTATCAACCTAATGAAGAAAACAAATCCAAAATTCATTTTAAGAAATTTTCTACTATATCAATGTATAGAAGAAATTAATATAGGAAAAACTAATATTCTTGATAAATTAATAACAGCATTAGAAAACCCTTATAAAGAAATTAATTCTGAATTCTCCATAAAGAGGCCTTCAGAATATGATGATATATCGGGATGTTCGATGCTTTCGTGTAGCTCTTAAGTTTATTAATAATCCATTAATATAGTATTTAGTGTGAGTTTTTTTCATCATTAAGCTTTTTTTGTTATATTTACATAAAATAAAAAATATCATGAAAAAACTTCTACTATCTCTAAGCTTACTTCTTACTGGGGCAGCTACGCAAGCTCAAACAGTATTATTAAATGAGGACTTTGAATCTTATACAAATTTTGCAATTACAGGGTTTGGGAGCTGGCTTACTCTAGATTTAGACGCCTTAACTACTTATACCGGAGGAGGTGACCCAACTTGGGATAATGCTGGTGAAGCAATGGCTTATCAAATTTTCAATCCTTCAGTGGCTGGCGTAACAAATCAAGCAACTCCAACTACTGCTGATCCTGAAACTAGAAATTTTGATCCTCACAGTGGGTTAAAATATGCTGCTTCTTGGGCTGCTGTTCCAGTTGGCACTGTCACAGCAAACAACGATTGGCTTATATCTCCAGCAGTCACATTAGGCGCAAGCAATAATTTATTATCTCTATGGACGAAAGCAATGTCTTCAACATATACTCCGGAAAGATATAGAATAGGAGTTTATGTAGGTAGTGGAACACCAACTGCCGTCGCAAATTTCACAATTATCTCGGGAGCAAGTCCATTAACTGCAACGCCCCTAACTTGGCAACGCATAAGCTATGCACTTGATGCATACGCTGGGCAAACTATAAGAATTGGTATTCAATGTATATCTGCGGATAAATATATGTTCATGGTTGATGATGTAAGAATCACTACTGGATCTCTTGGAACAAGTGAAGCAACAAAAGCTAAAACAACAAATATTTACCCTAACCCAACAAAAGGAGAAATCAACATCAAAACTGATAAAAAGATTAAATCTTCAACAGTATTGGATTTCTCAGGAAAATCAGTATTGAAATCTACATCTGATAGAGTTGATATTTCTTCTCTTCCAAAAGGAGCATACTTATTACAAGTTGAATTCTCTGACGGAACAACATCTTCAGAAAAAGTAATTAAAGAATAATTATTCACCATATAATCTTTTTAAAGCTCACCAATTTGGTGAGCTTTTTATTTTTACATTTGCAAAAAATTGATAACAAGTGGCTTTCAAATCTAAATTAATTAACCTTTTAAAATTAATATTCCCATCAAGCTTTATTGAATTGGGCATTTTTGCATTTTTCATTATTTGCTATGGAATTTTGGGTTCATATATTGCTCTCAATTACAGAATAATTTTTGACGACAGAATTCCTTGGGATGCCTATTTTAGCTTTGACAACCGCTCAATTATAATGACAGGCGGAAGCTTCGAAAGACATCCTCTAGCCTACTATTTTTTCAATTGGATAAGAGAATTAGCTTTACTCATTTCAGGTGGAAAAACAAACGATACATTTAGACTCACTCTAGCTTGGTTTAGTAATTTAGTCATCAGTTCAAGTATCGTTCAGGTTTTTAAGTATCTCAAAAATATCATCAGCCTTCCATTATTCTTTAGCCTATTAATAACTTTCTTTTTTGGACTATTTTCAACAAACATTATCCTTTCTTTTACTCCCGAAAACTTTACGTATACTTTATTCTTACTGACTCTATTTAATTATTATGCAGCTATAAAAATTAAAAAAGAAGAAAAAATCCCCGCGATACCTCTAATTTTAGCCGGAATTTCTATTGGAGGACTCACTGTCACAAACATTGTAAAAGTTTTTATCCCAGTAGTATTTGAAAAAGGGCTTTTTAAAAATTGGAAGAAATTCGGAAATGCTGTTTTCAGAATAACATTAACCTGCATCTGTTTCATATTATTATACTTAAATAGAATTGATTTTAAGTACAAAACCATCTTTTCAAAGACAAATAGTCAATATGAAAAATTCTCCAATGTAAAATCAACTCCTATTTGGGACATGATTTCATCTTATTTTTTTGGGGGAAACATCTTATTTCCAAGTTTTATCATTCGTGATAAACACAACATGAAAGGCTTCGATTTCAAAGGCTTATTTATGGATGTTTATACTTCTGGGATTCCGTACATATTTATTTCAATACTTTTGACATTGATTTTGTGGAGTTATTTCAGGAATTTCAAAAACAAATTTGTTCAGATATTAATGATCTCTTTTTTCATTGATATCATCATCCATTGCATCATGAGATTCGGGCTTCACACATCTTATATCTACGGTGGACACTTCGTTTTTGTCTATCCATTACTGTTGGGGTGGCTGTTTTATTCATACAAATCATCACCTAAAATACTCTCTTTTTTAACTATCATTTTAGGTCTTTTATTTACTTATTTAGCCTCCAGTAATTACTTAAGAATGACAGAATTTTTCTGGTTTTTAAATCAATATTATCAATAAAAAAAGCCGAGAAAATTCTCAGCTTTAGTATCTATATTTCTAAAAAGTTCTATTTCGCTTCTGCACAGAAAATTCTGTATTGTACAGGAATTGCTGATTTAAAATACTCTCTAACCTTAGACAAATCCGAAGCAGCACTCTGTTTTGTAAAATAACTTCCCGCCAAAATTTTATAATTTGGTCTTAGCGAAGCATCCGTCTCAACTTTCAAATTCGGGAATCTTCTTCTGAAATAAGACTTCACTTCATTAGCCTCTTCATTACTCTTCACAGTCGTAATTTGAAGTTTATATCCTAAAATTCGAGGGTTTTTTCTACAAATCTCTGCATTTGTAAGCTCTCTGTTGGGAACATAAATCTTTGTTGGCTTCGTATAAGAAGTGTCATCATCATTATCTCTTGATGAATTATTGGTTACTACTCGGGAACATTTATCCTCTAAATTCCCCAAAGCATCGCTCACTTTCGGATCCATAGACATGATTAACTCTGTTCCGGACAAAGTATCTTTCTTCACAACCTGCTGTGCTCCAATATTATAAAACCCTAATAATGATAATACTGAAAATATTTTGATTAAATTTTTCATTTAAACTTGTTTCGGCAAATTTATACAAATTAAAAAATTATGCCAAACGAAGTTATTTAGAATTAATACAAATTAACCACAAATGATATTTTCCCCTCTCGTTATGGCGTTAAATTCCTGTTAAAAATATTATTTTTGCGGGATTGATTGGTTCAATATTTTACTAACATAAGATAATTTAAATGATTAGTTGGAGAAAGCATTATAAACAAACGTTGATCGCAATAGGCTTATTGCTATCAACCAGTGCTTCAATTTACGGGCAAGACGGCGATCCTAAAAACGGAGAGAAACTTTTCAAAGCGAATTGTACTGCATGTCACGCGCTGGACAAACAAGTAATAGGACCTCCTTTGAAAGGGGTTGTAGAACGAGTGAAGACAGAAGGCGGTGTAGACAAGGATTGGCTTCACAAGTGGATCAAAGACAACAAAGCTCTTAGAGCTTCTGGGGACAAATACGCCAATGAGATTTTTGAAAAATTTAATAAAACTGAAATGTTACAGTTTCCGAATCTTACAGATAAGGATATTGATGACATCTTAGCTTTTACAACTAATCCTCCGGCTGTAGAAGAGGTCAAAAAAGACACTGGAACAGCAACGGCAGCAGATGGAGCTCAAGCAGCTCCGGCAAGCAATACTACTACAAGTGTAGTTATTATTTCACTTTTAGCAATTGCTGCTCTATTAGTTTGGATCTTAATTAAACTAAGACAATTAGTAAAATTAGGGCAATCTGAAGACTTAGCTGGACTTAACGAAACTAGAGTTAAATCTTTCAGCGAAATCTATGAAAAATACCATTATGTAGGTAAAGGATTATTAACGATCCTAGCTATTTTGGCAACTTATGGAATTTGGAACTGGATCATGTGGATCGGGGTTTACAAAGGATATAAGCCAGAACAGCCTATCTACTTCTCTCACAAAATCCACGCTGGGGAACAGAAAATTGACTGTCAGTTATGTCACTCTAGTGCTAAATACGGTAAAGTATCTGAGATTCCTTCTATGAACGTTTGTATGAACTGTCACAGAACAATTTCTGAATACGGAGCTAATGATTACATGGAGCCAGGAAAAGACAAAGCATTCTATGACGGAGAAATCCAGAAAATATATGCTGCGACAGGTTGGGATCCTGCTAAACAACAGTATACAGGTAAAACTCAGCCAGTAGAATGGACGAGAATTCACAACATGCCGGATTTCGTATACTTTAATCACTCTCAGCACGTAGTAGCGGGTGAACAAGCAATTATTAATTCTTTCAATAAAAAGAATCCAACAAACAAAATTGATGTTGTTTGTAAAGCTTGTCACGGAAAAATTGATACAATGAATGTTGTTCAAATGGCTAATGACTTCACAATGGGATGGTGCATTGAATGTCACAGAACTACTGAAGTTGATATGAACAACGGTTATAATAAAGAATACTTCAAGAATCTACATGACAAGCTTAAGAAGCAATACCCTAAAGATGGTGGTAAAATTACTGTAGACGCAATTGGAGGTCTTGAGTGTGGTAAATGTCATTATTAATAACTAAAAATTAGAAGTATAAATGGCTTCAAATAAAATACAATTTAGAAGTATTCATGAACTTAAAGACCCAGCTTTAAATAATAAGCTGGCTCAGAAAGAGTTTCAGGAAGAAATTCCGGTAGAAGATTTCCTTGGAGATGCTGAACAAAACGGATCAAGTACTTCAAGAAGAGATTTCTTAAAGTTACTAGGATTCTCTACAGCGGCGGTAACGCTTGCTGCTTGTGAAGCTCCGGTAATTAAAACGATTCCTTACGTAGTAAAACCTCATGATATTATTCCGGGGGTTCCAAATTACTACGCTTCAACATATTTTGATGGGTTCGATTTCGCTAGTGTTTTAGTAAAAACTCGTGAAGGTAGGCCAATCAAGATTGATCCAAACCCGGCTGCTGGTGATTTAGGTAAAACTAACGCTAGAGCTCAGGCGGCTGTACTTTCTCTTTATGATAATGATAAAGTAAAGCAACCTAAGCTAGACGGTAAAGACGAAACTTTCGATAAAGTAGATGATTTCGTTCTTAAAGGATTAGAAGAAGCTAAAGCAGCAGGAAAGAAAATCGTTCTTTTATCTCAGTCTTTTGCTTCACCTACTTTCAAAAAGTTATTCGCTGATTTTAAAGCAAAATATCCTACAGCTGAACTTGTAACTTTTGATGCTTTCCCTTACTCTGCAGGATTAGATGCTGCTCAAGAAGTATTCGGACAAAGAGCATTACCAGTTTACGATCTTAAAGGTTCTGAATTGGTAGTTTCTTTCCAGGCAGATTTCTTAGGAGATTACAACGCTGGAAGTTTAGAAACTTCTTTTGCTGAGGCAAGAAAACCGGGAGCAAGCATGTTGAGACACATCCAAGTGGAATCAAACATGTCTTTAACTGGTGCTAATGCTGACTCAAGATATAGATTAAAGCCAAGTGCTGTAAACAAAACTTTAGTTGAAGTTTACAATGCAATCGTAGGAGGAGGCGCTGCTTCTGACAAGATTGCTTCTGAGATCGTAAAAGAATTACAAGCTAAAGGCAGCAAAGCAGTTGTATTGGCTGACGGTTCTAAAGGAGCTCAGGTTCTTGCACACTTGATCAACCAAAAATTAGGTTCAGTAGCTTTCACTGGTAAAGCGAACTTCTTAAGAGAATTTGACCAAGCAAGATATAACGAATTCTTAGCATGGGTAAATGCAGGACAAGTTGGAGTATTAATTACAAACAACGTAGATCCTATCTACTCTCATCCAAAAGGAGAAGATTTCAAAAAATCTTTATCTAAAGTTGCTTGCGTAGTTGCTGTTGCAGATAAGAAAAATGAAATGTACAAAGCAGCGAAAGCTGTAATTCCTGTAGCTAACTGGCTAGAATCTTGGGGTGATATGGAACCTCAGACTGGAGTTTATACATTAATGCAGCCTACAATCCAAAAAATCTACAAATCAAGACAGATTGAAGAATCTCTATTGGTTTGGAAAAATGGAAAAAACAATGCTGCTAATAACTATTACGATTATTTAAAAGCAAGTTCTGCTTCAATCTTAGGAGCAACTTCTTTCAATAAAGCTTTATACAACGGTATCGTTCCTTCTAATAATGCAACAATGTTGTCTTATGCAGGTGGAAATGGTGCTCAAGCTATTGCAGAATTAGGAAACTTCAAAGCTTCCGATCTAGAATTAGTATTATATACTACTACTGCAATGGGAGATGGTACTCAGGCAAACAACCCTTGGTTGCAGGAATTACCAGATCCAATCACTAGAATGTCTTGGGATAACTACTTGACAATTTCTCCTAAAGATGCAGAAAGATTAGGTATTGAAAACGATCTTAATGCTAGAATGCAGTTAGATGGTTCTATCGTAAACCTTACTGTAAACGGAGTAACAATAAAAGATGTTCCTGTATTCATTCAGCCGGGACAAGCAGACGGATCAGTTGGTCTTGCGCTTGGATATGGTAAGAAAAACTCAGGAGCTACTGCTGATACAGGTGTAAATGCTTATCCTTTATTTGATGGTTCTAACTTAGCTATTTCAAACGCTAAGATTGAAAAAACAGGTGAAGATCATGAGTTTGCTGGTATCCAGCTTCAGAATACTCTAATGGGACGTTACGAGATTGCTAAAGAAGTTCCTTTAGCTGAATATATTAACGTAGCATTCGATGACGAACACAAAGGATGGAACAAGCCTTTGGAGTACCACACAATTAGCGGTGCACTTCCAGCAGGTAAAATTGACCTTTGGGATGCATTCGATGATACAGATGGTCCTCACTTCAACTTATCTGTTGACTTGAACTCTTGTACTGGTTGTGGAGCATGTATTATTGCTTGTCAGGCAGAAAACAACGTTCCTGTTGTAGGTAAAGAAGAGATCAGAATGTCTAGAGATATGTATTGGTTAAGAATTGACCGTTACTACTCTGCTAAAGAAAAGATCGAAACTAAAGAAGGTATTGAAAGAGGACTTAACGTTCCTAACTTATACGACATCTTAATCGAGCCAAACGAAAGTCCAGATGTGATTTTCCAACCGGTAATGTGTCAGCATTGTAACCACGCTCCATGTGAAACTGTATGTCCGGTAGCGGCTACTTCTCACAGTAAGCAAGGTCAAAACCACATGGCTTACAACAGATGTATTGGTACTAGATATTGTGCAAACAACTGTCCGTATAAAGTAAGACGTTTCAACTGGTTTACATATAACTTGAATGATAAATTCGACTTTAATCAAAATAACGATTTAGGAAGAATGGTTCTTAACCCGGATGTTGTTGTAAGAACAAGAGGGGTTATGGAGAAATGTTCAATGTGTATCCAAAAGACTCAGGCAACTATTCTTACAGCTAAGAAAGAAGGAAGAAAAGTTACAGACCATGAATTCCAAGACTCTGTTGCGTGTGCATCAGCTTGTTCTACAGGATCTATGAAGTTTGGAGACATGAATGACAAAGAATCTGAAATTAGAAAACTATATTCTAGTAACAGAAGATATTATTTACTAGAAGAGATCGGAACCAAGCCAAACGTGTTCTATCACACTAAAGTAAGAAACAGAGTAGAAAAATAAAGTTTAAATAATAAATAGGTAAAAAATGTCAGGACATTACGAAGCTCCGATAAGGGAACCTCTAATTATTGGTCACAAAACTTATCACGATATTACGGAAGATATCGCACGACCTATCGAAGAAAGAGCAGGAAAATTATGGTGGGTATCACTATATGCAGCCTTAGTTCTTTTCATCTATGGATTCGGCTGTATCGCTTATACTATCGGAACAGGTATTGGAGCATGGGGGCTTAACAGAACTATTAACTGGGGTTGGGATATTACCAACTTCGTATGGTGGGTAGGTATCGGTCACGCCGGAACACTTATCTCCGCAGTATTATTATTATTTAGACAGCGTTGGAGAATGTCTGTAAACCGTTCAGCTGAGGCGATGACTATCTTCGCGGTTGTTCAGGCGGCAATCTTCCCTGTTATCCACATGGGTAGAGTTTGGGTAGGATATTGGGTTTTCCCTTTACCTAACCAGTTTGGTTCTCTTTGGGGGAACTTTAACTCTCCTCTACTTTGGGACGTATTTGCGATCTCTACGTATTTCTCAGTATCAACCGTATTCTGGTTCATGGGATTAATCCCTGACTTTGCGATGATCAGAGATAGAGCAAAAACTCCTTGGACAAAGAAAATATATACATTCCTAGCATTCGGTTGGGGTGGTAAAGCAAAACACTGGCAGAGATTCGAAGAACTATCTTTGGTTCTTGCAGGTTTAGCAACTCCACTTGTATTCTCAGTACACACTACCGTATCTTTTGACTTCGCAACTTCGGTTATTAAAGGATGGCACTCTACGATCTATCCTCCTTACTTCGTTGCTGGAGCAATCTTCTCAGGATTTGCAATGGTACAAACACTATTGTTGATCGCTAGAAAAGTTTGTCACTTAGAAGACTATATTACAATGTATCATATCGAAATTATGAACATCGTAATTATCTTAACAGGTGGTATGGTAACTGTAGCTTATGCAACTGAATATTTCATCGGATGGTACTCAGGATCAAGATTTGAAGACTTTACTTATCTTTCTCCAGGTGCAGCAACTGGTCCTTATTGGTGGGCTTTCTGGGCATTGATTACTTGTAACTTAATTATTCCTGCATTATTCTGGTTTAAGAGAGTAAGAACAAATATTATTGCAACATTTGTTATTGCATTAATCATTAACATCGGTATGTGGTTCGAGCGTTTTGATATTATCGTTATCAACCTTTCTAGAGACTACTTACCTGGATCTTGGACAATGTTTAAGCCAACGATCATTGATGTAGGTGTATACTTAGGAACAATCGGATTCTTCTCTGTATTATTCTTACTATATGCAAGAACATTCCCTGTAATTGCACAGGCCGAATTGAAATCAATTCTGAAAATCTCAGGTGAAACTTATAAAGCAAAAGAAGGAGATGAGCACCACTAAAATTGTATACGGACTTTATGCTGATGACGACGATCTAATGAACGGCGTTAAGGCATTCAACGATAAAGGGATTGCGATAAACGAAGTTTATACTCCATTCCCGGTTCACGGACTAGATAAAGCTTTAGGTTTAAAGAAAACTAGAATCTCTGATGCTGCTTTCTTCTATGCTCTTTACGGTCTTACCATTGGTGCTACTGTAACTTGGTATGTGATGAATCATGACTGGCCTCAAAATATTGGTGGTAAACCTGCTTTTGACTGGGCACACAATATGCCTGCATTCGTAGTTCCAATGTTTGAATTGATGGTTTTCTGTGCCGCTCACATGATGTCATTAACTTTCTTGGTAAGAAACAAAATGTATCCTGGAGCTCCTGCACAAAACCCGGATCCTAGAACTACAGATGATAAATTCCTTATGGAGTTTGTAACTGAAGATGTAGAATCTGTAAAGCAGTTGCTTATTGAAACCGGAGTTGAAGAAATAACTGTTAAAGACGCTTAAAATGAAAAAGAATGTATTAAAAATTACAGCAATTTTAGGTTTAACTACAGTTTTACTTAATTCTTGCGGACCGAAAGAAAACACTCCGTTGGTATATTTCCCGGATATGTACTTTCCTGTAGCTTATGATCCATTGATGAAAGCTCAGGATGCGTATTCAGATCATGAAAATGAAATTCCTGCATTTGTTAAAAATAGTTTTGCAACAGGTCTTGGTCCTGTAGAAGGATCGGTTGCTCAAAATAGTGACGGTGTTTTTGAAGAAGGTTTACTTCCAAAAAATGTAGACGAATATAACGCAGGTTATGATGCATCTAAAAAACTAAATGCTTCTCCTTTAAATCCGGCAAACGCTGCTAAGGATATTGAAAGAGGAAAAATGTTATTCGACCATACTTGTGCTGCATGTCACGGAACAGGAGGTGATGGACAAGGACCAATTGTACAAAGCGGTGCTTTCTCTGGTGTACCAAACTATGCTGATAGAGAAATTACTGTAGGATCTGTTCATTATGTATTAACAAACGGTAGAAATGCGATGGGTTCTTATGCTGGACAGCTTAACGCTGGAGACAGATGGAGAGTGGCAATGTATGTGATGAGCGCCTTCAAAAAAGGAGCAACAGCACCTGCAGCAGCTACAACGGCTACAGCTACACCAGCTGCAGCTGCAACAGAGACTACTACCGAAACTAAAAAATAAGAAAAGAAATGTATAGTTTTTCACCAAAATTAAAATCAACTTCTCTAATACTTCTTGTTGTAGGTTTAGTTCTGTTTGGTATTGGTTTTTTCTTGAATAAAGGAATTAGCACAGAAAGAATAGAACAAATGATGGAAGCTGTTCATGCTTCCGGTCATACTGCTCCTACACATTCAAGTGAAATGATTGGTCCTCAGGATCACGCTTCTCACTTGGAGCATGCAGAACTACAGATTCACAATCAGCCTTTAGCGGCAATACACTTTGTGGCTGTATTTTTCTTTGGAGTAAGCTGCGCGGTATTATTTTTCTATTGTATTCAGCACGCTGCTCACGCAGGATGGCCAATTATTATTACAAGAGTAATGGAAGCTATTGCTTCTTACATCCCTTACGGTGGTGCAATCTTGGTAATTTTAATGCTATTGAATATCTTCCAACAAGGTCACTTATTCCATTGGATGGATCCGGATTTAACAGATCCAAATTCTGCACATTTTGATGTGATCTTATTTGAAAAGAAAAGATTCTTAAATATTCCTTTCTATGCAATCAGAACATTGATCTACGTTATCGGAGCATCATTCTTCGCATGGAAATTGAAAGCACAGTCTAAAAAAGTAGATGATACAAAATCTTTAGTTGAGTATCAGTTCCTTTACAGATGGGCTGTTGGATATATCGCATTCTTCGGGTTTGCTTCTGCAGCTTGGGCTTGGGACTGGTTGATGTCTATTGACCCTCACTGGTATTCTACAATGTATATCTGGTATTCAATGGTTAGCTGCTTATCAAGTGGTATTGCTGTTATCATTTTATTAAGTGTTTATCTTAAGAAAAATGGTTTCTTACCACAGTTCAATGACAATCACTTGCATGATTTAGGAGTATTCCTTTTCGCTACAAGTATGCTTTGGACGTACACATGGTTCGCACAGTTTATGCTTTATTGGTATGCAAACGTACCGGAAGAGGTTAACTACTTCTTCGGAAGATTCCAACACTATGGTGTTACTTTCTTACCAATGTTGATCATCAACTTCTTATTACCATTATTGGTATTAGTAAGTAGCAGCATCAAGAGAAACTACAGAGTAGTTACAGTAATGGCGATCGTGGTTATTTTAGGTCACTTATTAGATTACTTCAATATGGTTATGCCGGGAACGGTAGGACCTTTCTGGAACACTCCGGAAGTATTGTTACTAATATTAGGAGCTGTATTATTTGTAGTTGGATTGTTTATGTTTACAGTGCTTTCTGCATTAGCTAAACTTAAATTGATTCCTACAGGTAACCCATTCTTACATGAATCTGAAATTTATGAGTATCCTTTCTAAGGACTTGTAACAAAATAAAACTTTAAAAGACTGATTATTAATTAATCAGTCTTTTTTTATGGAATGAATTCATCATTTCGGGCAACTTTTTTAAAATTGTTTCGTCTTATCATTAGATTGGTTATATAACTATTAAAAATTTATTATGAAAAAAAGTTATCTGTTTTACATTCTATTTGTTTTTGCATTTCAGTTGATCAATGCGCAGTCTGTTACTTTTGTTTCGGAGAAAACAAATAAGCCACTTCCCAAAGTTTCGGTTTTCGGAAAAGACGGAAGTATTCTTGCCTTTTCTGATATTGATGGAAAAATAGATAAAAAGTCTATTGATCCGGCTCAGGAAAAATTTCAGATTATATATGATAACTTTTCGGTTGCCACACTCTCCTATTCAGATTTTGATAAAGAGGTTATAAAAATTAATGACAGAGTAAAAGATATCGAAACGGTAGTTATTAAAAATAATAAACCTGCAAAATATATTTTTGTAAAAGGAAATTTTAATTCTTATGTAACCGTCAACAACAAACTGAATTGCTATACAGACGGAATCGTCACTTATATTTTTGATAATAAAACCAAGAAACTGAAAAGCACAAATGTTGAACAATACAGAGTTTACAGACTCGAAGATGTAAAGTTTGAAAAAAAACAAACTGCAATGTGGGATTATGATGCAACACTGGAGGTTCCGGATTTAAAAGAAGTGGGAAATATTTTAGATTATAAAAGTAAAAGATCTACCATCAAAGAATTGAAAGGTGACCAGAAAGATCAAATCGAAATCACAGGTGAAGCCTTACAGAAAAAAGAATTTGCATTGTTCGGGTACAGATTTTTTGATATTAAAAGTATCTTAAATCTCTCCTATGAAAAAGGAAGCAAAAAAACATTGCGCGATTTATTAGAATTTAATGAGATCAATTTTTTAAAACTGAAACATAAAAGCGAACCCGATTACAATCAATTAATTCTTTACACCAACTTCTATCCTACAGAATTAAACTTCAGCAACGAGAATGATATCGAAAAAGTGAAATTCAAAACAGATAACAGCAATTATCAGTCAAAATTCTGGGAAACACCATATTTTCCGAATATGCAGAGTGTTTTTAGCTCATTTTTTAAAGATGATTTAAAAGAGCAACAAAATAAAAAATAAAAAATGTCTTTTCGTAAAGGTTTTATTAAATTTGTAGCAAACCAAAAAAACATGAAAAAGTTTTCTTTTCTACTAATTTTCAGCTTATTGCTTTTCACGGCATGTAAGAAAGATCATGTAGATGCTACAAGTACACAAACTTTGCAGTCTAGTATCAATGATATGACTTCTAGCCTTCCAACCATTAAACAGATAAAATTTAATGAAGCTCTTTATATTCTTAAAACATTTGGAGTAGAAGCTGATGGCGATGTAAACGAATTGAAAGCTCTTGGAAAGCTTGTTAACGGAAAAAAAGTCCCCGAAATTTTGACGATGGCCGATCAGGTTGCTCAAAAAAACGGTATCGAATGGGCAAGTACTGCTCCACCATCATTAGGTGAAATGAATATCTTCGGTGACGAAAAAGCAAAAGAAAGTGATCCAAACGACGTTAAAGCGAGCTCTTTAAGCATCATCACAAGACCTTCTGCGGATGACGGAAATGGCGCAACTGCGATCCAAATTATTCCAAGATTGGTAGATAATGCGGGAAATCCTGTTGCCTTTACCGGAGCCGGTCTAGAAGCAACTTTAGAGGTTTTCAGTAATGGAGTAAGGCTTTCTACCGCTAAAAACCTGATGCAGGATAATAATTTCAAAGGATTTAACCTTAAATTCTCATCTCTTCTTGCTTCAAAAGTGGTTGACAATAAAATCGACATCACGGTTTCTGTAAAAACAACTGCAAAAACGTTCAAAATGTCTAAAATCGGACTGGATGTTAATGCATCAGCATTGAAAGTTCCTGCACCACCAAAAGTAGATTCTACAGCGGTAAACCAAGATCCTGCAGCTATTGACCCGAATAATCCTACGACGACAGTTCCAACAACAGGAACAACAGATCCTGCGGCAACTACAACGCCTGCTACACCAAAGCAACCGACTGCAGATCCTAAAAATACAGTAACTAAGTTTTTAAATAACGTAAGTTCACAAAACCTAAAAGCGGCTTTTGATGCATCAAACAACCCAAATTGGGGAAGTTATGAGTCTTTCTCGAACCCAACTTCAGGTTTTGGATCTGTGAAAAATGTTAGCGTTAAAAACATCAGCTCAAACGCTACCAATCCAAACAATGCAAGTGTAAATGCAACCTACGATGTTACCGATAAAAATGGAAAAACAACTTCATTAAAGGTAACTTTCGGACTTAAAAGTGTAAACGGAGACTGGAAAATTTCCAGCTATAAAATAAACCCATAAATGGCTTCAAAAGAACTCATCAAAAAACTGGAAGATACGATTGAAAATATTCCTGATTTTCCGATTCCGGGGATTCAGTTTAAAGATATCTCTCCTATTTTCTTAGATCCAAAACTTTACGAAGATGTTATTAAAGATTTGGTAGCTTTCAGTAAAGGAAAAGTAGATGCAGTCTGCGGAATCGAAAGCCGAGGCTATTTATTCGGAATTGCGATTGCGGTAGCACTAGAAGTTCCGTTTATTCTTATCAGAAAAGCAGGAAAGCTTCCTCCACCCATCATTTCAGAAAAATATGATCTCGAATATGGAAGTGCAGTAATCGAAACCCGCGAAGGACAGATCAAAAAAGGACAAAGAATTTTAATTCATGACGATTTATTAGCAACAGGTGGAACTACAGAAGCCGCTGCTAAATTAGTTGAAAAACAAGGCGCAACCGTAACTCAATTCAGTTTCCTGATTGGTCTTACAGGTCTTAATGGTGATGAAAAATTAAAAAAATTTAACTCCGAGATCTATCATATTTTAGAATATTAAAATGTATAAATATAAAGATGCTGAACAATGTTGAGCATCTTTTTTAATCTAAAAACAAGCAATTTTTCAAGAGTTTAAATGATTTATCTAAAGCTTTGATACAGTTTTATTAATAATACTCATAAAGTATTTTGTAAATCATTCAGAAACAATTAAATTTGCAGTTCAATTTTTAAGAATTTATGGCAAAACTTACAAAGAATGCTCAGCACGAGCAAGAAGGTAAAGAAACAGTAGAGTTTTTTAAAGACCTTGACAGAGAGGCTTTAAACACAGAAAGGTTTCTTGAGAAATATTCAAAGCCTCTAGGTATTGTTTTTGGTGCACTTGTTTTAGGTGTTCTAGGGTTTTTCGCTTATCAGCAATTTATTGTAGCTCCTAAAAATGTTGAAGCTATGAAAACTTTCCTTTCTGCTCAGAAAAATCTTATGGAAGGTAAAGATAAAGAAGCTTTAGGAGGAAAATCTGCTGCAAACCCAGGTTTTGTTGGTACTTATAACGATTATTCTTCTACAAATGTTGGTAAACTTGCCGGATATAACGCTGGTTTATTGAAATTCAAAGAAGGAAAATTTCAGGAAGCTTATGATCTTTTAGATCAATTTTCATCTGATAACAAAACATTGATGGCAATGAAATTTGGCGCAATGGCAGATGCTAAATCTGGTCTTAACAAGAATGATGAAGCTTTATCATTATTAGACAAAGCATCTTCTGCATCTTCTGATCCTTACACTACTTACTATTTCACAAGAAAAGCAGGTATTTTAGCTTTAGGATTAAAGAAAAACGCAGATGCTAAAAAATATTTTTCTGCAATTGACGAAAAATATCAGGACTACGACAACGGAATGTCTGATTCTTATATTGAAATGACTAAATATTACTAAAAAATGGCAACAGTTAATCTATCCGATTACAAGCCACTTCATATAACTAATGCCGAAGATTTTTCTATCGGCATTGTTTTTTCTGAGTGGAATGATTTTGTAACATACAATCTTCGTGATGCAGCTTTGGAAATCCTTGAAAAAGAAGGCGTAAAAGCTGAAAACATTAAACTTTTCCCGGTTCCGGGAGCATTTGAGCTTAACTACGCAAGCATGCAGCTTTGCAAGGAAAGAAAATACGACGCAGTAATTGCAATTGGCTGCGTGATCCGTGGAGAAACTCCTCACTTTGATTTCGTTTGCTCGGCAGTAGCTCAGGGGATCAAAGATTGTAATATCTTAACTGATACTCCAACTATCTTCTGTGTATTAACAGACGATACAAAAGAGCAGTCTATCGCAAGAAGCGGTGGTGATCTTGGAAACAAAGGCGTTGAAGCAGCTGTTACAGCATTAAGAATGGTAGATTTTAAAAAGAATTTATCTGAAAAAACCGGAAATATCGGTTTCGGACACTCATAATTTTAACATTCGTTATAAATTCATAAAACAAAAAGGACTATTATTTATAGTCCTTTTTTTATTGATAACTCTCTTGTTTCCCGTATTAAAACAGGTTTTTTCCTCTGATACTTATTTTTTAATGGTAAATTAACCATTTATAAAACTCCTAATAATTAAGATGTTTACGTATTTTTTATTAAATGATTGTGAACAAAAAGTATCTTTGCGAAAAATCAACTTATAATTCAACCAGATGATTACTCAAAAAATTAAACCTTTTTTATATTTAGGTATTTTTTACCTTATAGTTTCATTAGTTATAAGACTCGTTTTCTTATTTCATCCCATAACAACCGCAAGTTTTGGATTTTTTGAGATAATTAAAGTATTATCGATCGGAATTATTAATGACATTTTTGTGTTCACCATTGCGAGTGTGTTCTTAGCACTGTACTTTTTATTTCTATCAAATTCGAAGTACGATAAGCCTTACGGACATATCATATTAGGAATACTTATACTTATTTTCCTTTACATCCTCGTTATTCCCAACAATATTTTCAAACAATATGGAGGCTCAATTGCAGAGATTGCCCTCGCTTTTATTGGGTTAAAAATACTCTTCTTTGGATTAATGCTTTTCTTACCTGGCAAAAGAATTCAGATCAGAAATGTTCTTTACTTTATCATATTGTTTTTGTATTCGGTAATCATCATTTTCAATGCGGTAAGTGAGTATTTCTTTTATAATGAATTTGGTTTGAGATACAATTTCATCGCTGTAGATTATCTTATTTACACCAACGAAGTTATCGGAAACATCATGGAAAGTTATCCTGTTGTTCCTTTATTCCTTTCTATTTTTGCTGTTGGACTTGCCATCACGTTCTTCATTTATAGAAAAACAAGAAAAGAACTTCTGGATCTTCCAAATTTGAAACAGAAATTCATTTTATTAGGTTCTTTCATTCTGTTGGTTGCTGTAAGTTTATTCGGATTAAGTTTTACAACGAAAATAACCTCTCCGAATGTCTTCGCAGAAGAAATTGAAGCCAACGGATTACCTAAATTTTACTGGGCGTTTACCCACAACGAACTTGATTATTTTCAGTTTTATCCTAAAATAGATCAAAAATTAGCTGAAAAGAATTTCTTAAGTGAATTTTCTACTCCGGCTTTAACAAGAAATATCACCTCAGAACAGCCTGAATTAAAGAAAAATGTAGTTTTAATTTCCATTGAAAGTCTATCCGCAGATTTTATGGAACATTATGGGAACACAGAAAAGCTAACTCCATTTTTGGATAGTCTGGCAGATAAATCGATGATGTTTACCAATCTGTATGCTACAGGAAACAGAACCGTTCGTGGTTTGGAAGCATTGACACTTTGTATTCCTCCAACAGCCGGAGAAAGTATCATTAAAAGAGAAAATAATAAGAATAAATTCACAACCGGAAGTGTTTTCAAATCTAAAGGTTATGATGTGAAATTTTTATATGGCGGATACAGTTATTTCGACAATATGCAGGATTTCTTTACCGGAAACGGATATGGAATTGTAGACAGAGATAATTTTAAACCAGAAGAAATTTCTTTTGCCAATGTTTGGGGCGTTGCCGATGAAGATATGGCTAAAAAAGCAATTCAGGTGATGAATGCTGAAGCAAAATCAGGAAAGCCGTTCTTTAATCACTGGATGACCGTTTCCAATCACAGACCGTTTACCTATCCTGACGGAAGAATTGATATTCCCGGAAATGCAAAATCCCGTGAAGGCGGAGTAAAATATACAGACTATTCGCTTAGAAAGTTCTTTGAAATGGCTAAAAAACAAGATTGGTACAAAAATACAGTCTTCGTAATTATCGCTGATCATTGTGCTTCCAGCGCAGGAGACACAGAATTACCGATGGATAAATATAAAATTCCTGCAATGGTTTATTCTGAAGGATTTATTCAACCTCAAAAATTTGATAAACTGATGTCTCAGATCGATGTAATGCCAACTGTTTTTGGTTTATTAAATTTTAATTATCAATCTAAATTCTTGGGTCAGGATGTCTTAAAAAGTGAATTTCAGCCTAAAGCTTATATTGCAACGTATCAGGATCTTGGATTTGTGAAAGATGATCATTTAACGATCATTTCGCCTGTAAGAATTATCAGACAATATTCTGTGAAACAAAAACCGGGTAAATTATCACCTCAATTCAATATTTATTATGATGAGAATATTTTAAAAGATCATAATCAAAAACTTGTTGATGAAACAATTTCCGCTTATCAGTCTACTTCTTATTGGTTAAAAAACAATCAGTTGAATCGTTAATTTTGGTTACAGAAAATATTTTTATTGATAATTTTTCATGTAAATATTTAATGTTAATATTAATTTTATATTTTTAACTTTACTAACAAAATTAAACACATTATGAAATGGACAGACGATAGAGGTGGCAACGTTGAAGACCGTCGCGGAGGCGGTGGACGCAGTGGCGGTGCAATTGTAGGCGGCGGACTTGGAACTTTAATTATTGCCGCTATCATCTTCTTTCTGGGAGGAGATCCTTCAAGCATATTAAGCTCCGGCAGCATGTCTTCACCACAAACTCAGACCGAACAACGGGAACTAAGTGCCAACGACAAGAAAATTGGAGAAATGGTCGACATGATGGGAAAATGGAATATCCTAACATGGGATCAGGTTTTCAAGGAAAATGGCATGACTTATACTCCTCCAAAGATCATTCTTTTTACAGAAACTACTCAATCCGGTTGTGGAACTGCGCAATCTGCGATGGGACCTTTTTATTGTCCTGCAGATCAGTCGGTTTACATGGATATGAGTTTCTTTAATGAGTTACAGCAACGATTTGGCGCACAAGTTACTGAATTCACGATTGCTTACGTTTTGGCTCACGAAGTTGGTCACCACGTACAGACTCTTTTAGGAACAACTCAAAAAGTTGATGCCTTGAGAAGAAGCGGAAGATATTCTGAAACCGAAATGAACAGAGTTTCTGTTGCAACCGAATTACAGGCTGATTTCTATGCCGGAGTTTGGGCTAAGAAAACAGATTCTAGAGAACATATTTTAGAACCCGGAGATATTGAGTCTGCCATTGAAGCTGCACAAGCTGTTGGAGACGATAATATTCAGAAAAGATCTCAGGGATATGTAAATCAGGAAAGTTTTACGCATGGCTCATCTGCACAGCGTAAAGAATGGTTTATGAAAGGGTATACTACCGGAGACATCAGACAAGGTGATACTTTCAACCAACTTTTAAAATAAATTAATCCTTATAAAAATTAAAAACCCTGAAGAAGTTCTTCAGGGTTTTGTTTTATTTCAATTCTATCGGATTGCTGTTATTTTTAGCTTCCTCTTTTATTCTGTCTTCCATTCTTTTTCTCATTTCGGCAGGATTTTGATTTCCGCCACGGCCATTTCCGCCGCCTGATCTTGGTGAAGCAATTCCTCCACCACCTATTCTGGTTTGTGAAAATCCGCCACCTTGTTGGCTCATGAATGACATAGGATCGGTTCTATATTTTTCCTGTTGTTTTAAATAATCTGCTCTTTTTACTTTAATCGTATTTCCAAATTGATTCATCGTTGGAAAATCGGCGATTTTATAGTTTTTCATTAAGTCAAAAGAATATTCTCCTTGAGCGTCTTCCACTTTTACAATCAATCCAGGAAGTCCTGTAAATTTGTACGGTCCATCCTGATAAGGTAAATCTGTTGTAAACCAAGCCGTCCATTTTCTTCCAGCAAAATCAGTTTCAGCTTTTTGTACTTTATATTCTCCGATTTTTGTTGTTTCGGGAAGGATTTTCCAGCTTAAAGGACGATCTTCTTCGTAAGAATAGTTATCTCGACCTATTCTGTCTTTAAAGAATGTCTTTTGGTTGGTTTTATCTTTTTCTATTGAATAATTAATACTTGAACGTAAACCTTCCATCTGGTCTCTGTTAAAACCCCTTGCACCACCGCTTTGAAAGTTTTGCTGCATGATAGAATCTCTTTTCAATCTGTTTTCAGAATAGAACATTGATTTTTCTGCTGAAATGTCTAAGTATGCGTTTTCGGTTTTTATATCAGTTTTGTTTGCTGCATCCGGTTTCATGGTTACCTGATACACAAATCTGTTGGCTTGTGCATAGATATTCTGCATGAATAATGCTAAAGCAATGATTCCTATTTTTTTCATTTTAAATTTATTTTAATTCAATTGGGTTTTGGTTAATATTGTTTTTAAAAGAAGTATTTTCTGTGTTAGTGCTTTGCATTGATGGATTATTACCGTCCATTCCTCCTCTGTGAGACATTCCTTCACCACCACCTAAGTGATTGCCGCCTCTCATTCCGCCCATTCCGCCGCCATGTTTTCCGCCACCGCCGTTAAAACTTTGCATTCCATCTCCATTACTACCCAGTCTTTTGTTTTTTATAAATTCTAGCTCCAATGCGGCTTTATCTCCATTAAAATTTACTCTTGTACTTAGCTTGACATCAGAACTAATGGGTTCTTCAAAAGCATTTTTAACTATAATTTTCTTAATAAGATCGAATTTATAATCGCCTTTATCATCTTCTAATTTCACAATTAGTCCAGGTAAGCCAGAAAGTTTGTAGGGGCCGTCAGAAATCGCAATATCTTTTGTGAACCATGCCGTCCAAACTCTCCCTCCAAAATTGGCAACTGCTTTTTGGGACGGATACCCATTCTGTTTCTCTGTAACATCTGTTATCTCCCACTTTACAGGTCTGTCTTCCTGATAATAAATTTGCTTCCCGACTACTCTATCGTAATAATAAACTTTCTGTCCAGGAATATCTTTAGTTATATAATATTCAAAAAAAGTAGGCTCAACATGTTTTTTGATTCCGAGTTTTGAAAAATCTTTTTCTTCTTTTTTAATATCTTTTTTTTCGTCAAGTTTAAATGTCGAGAATAAAGAATCTTTAATTAATTTATTCTCACTGATAAATAAAGATCGATTGTCTTTAATATCCAAAAAAGTTTTTTCATTCTTTAGGCTTACCAGATTAATTGAATCCGGATTCACCGAAGTTTCATAAATGTATCTTGTAGTCTGTCCGTAAGACATTGTTACCAAAAACAGCGCTAAAAAAACAAGTACTTTATTTTTCATTATTATTTCTTTTATAGATAAAAAATCCTATTCAAAGTTAAATCAAAAACAGAGTTTCCTGATTTGTGATAGAAAATTTATACAATTTTAACATTAACAATCATATCGATAATCAACTTAATAAGATTAGAATCATTAAAATAGATAGCTTCAATTTGAGATTGCGGAAATTAGTTCGTATTTTTGCAAGATTAAATCATTCTAAATAAATACAATGATAAAAGTATCAGACCAAGCAAAGGCAAAAGCTATCCAACTTATGACGGAAGATGGCTTCAACCCTGCTGAAGATTATATAAGAGTAGGGGTAAAAAGTGGAGGATGTTCTGGTTTAGAGTATGTTTTGGGATTCGACAATCAAAAAGCAGACACAGATCAGATTTTTGAAGATAACGACGTAAAAATTGTTGTTGAGAAAAAAGCTGTCCTTTATCTGGCAGGAACAATTCTTGAGTATTCAGGAGGATTAAACGGAAAGGGGTTTGTTTTTAACAATCCTAATGCATCCAGAACGTGTGGTTGTGGAGAGAGTTTTTCTTTATAATTAGAAGTTAGAAATATGAGGTTAGAAGTTAGCACATTGCGAATTTTTAACATCTGAAATTTAACCTCTAAAATCTATTAAAATGAGTAAATATACTGAAGACGACTTGAGGGTCGATTTAGAAAATAAAAAATACGAATTCGGTTGGGAAACAAAGATCGATTATGAAGATTTCCCGATTGGTTTAAATGAAGATATCGTTCGTGCTATTTCTGCTAAAAAAGAAGAGCCGGAATGGATGACTGAATGGCGTTTGGAGTCTTATAGAATTTGGCTAAAGATGACTGAGCCAGATTGGGCAAACATTAAATATACAAAACCAGATTTTCAAGCCATAAAATATTACGCTGCTCCGAAAGTAAACGCTGAATTGGCAAGCTTAGATGAAGTAGATCCTGAATTATTGGCAACTTTTGCAAAATTAGGAATCAATATTGAAGAACAAAAAAGACTTTCAGGAGTTGCTGTAGATATTGTAATAGATTCAGTTTCTGTTAAAACGACCTTTCAGGACACGTTAATGGAAAAAGGAATTATTTTCTGTTCAATTTCTGAGGCGATTAAAAATCACCCGGATCTTGTTAAGAAATATCTTGGTAAAGTAGTTCCTAGAGGAGATAACTTTTATGCAGCCCTAAATTCCGCAGTATTTTCTGACGGAAGTTTCTGCTATATTCCAAAAGGCGTAAGATGTCCAATGGAATTGTCTACGTATTTCCGTATCAATCAAGCAGGAACAGGTCAGTTTGAAAGAACGATCGTTATCGCCGATGAAGGAAGTTATGTATCTTATCTTGAAGGCTGTACAGCTCCGTCAAGAGACGAAAACCAGCTTCACGCTGCCGTTGTAGAACTTATCGCAATGGATGGCGCTGAAATTAAATATTCAACCGTTCAAAACTGGTATCCAGGAAATGAAGAAGGAAAAGGAGGTGTTTTCAATTTTGTAACGAAAAGAGGACTTTGCGAAAGAAATGCAAAAATCTCTTGGACTCAGGTTGAAACAGGTTCTGCCGTTACTTGGAAATATCCGTCTTGTATCTTGAAAGGTGATAACTCAATTGGGGAATTCTACTCTATTGCGGTTACCAACAACCACCAATATGCAGATACAGGGACAAAAATGATCCACATTGGTAAAAATACCAGATCAACGATCATTTCTAAAGGAATCTCTGCAGGAAAATCTCAGAATTCATACAGAGGATTGGTAAAAGTAATGCCTTCTGCAAAAGGAGCGAGAAATTTCTCTCAGTGTGATTCTTTACTAATGGGTAACGAATGTGGTGCACACACCTTCCCTTACATTGAAATTAAAGACCCTACAGCTCAGTTAGAGCACGAGGCTACGACTTCAAAAATCGGTGAAGATCAGATTTTCTACTGTAACCAAAGAGGTATTGATACGGAAAGAGCAATTGCTTTGATCGTAAACGGTTTCAGTAAAGAAGTTTTAAATAAATTACCAATGGAATTCGCTATTGAAGCGCAGAAATTGTTGGAAATTTCATTAGAAGGATCAGTTGGGTAATTTTTATCGCAAGGTTAGACTAAGATTTTTTAGTTGCTAATTATTTATTTTAAAGATAAACAAAGGCGCTAACGCTTAGGAAAGTAATACAAGTTTTAAATTGCATTCCTACAATTAACTTGTGTATCTTTGCGAAAATTACACAAATGACCGAAAATGAAATTTCAAAGATTGTCTTTGAAAGTGGATTAAAAATCTATAGAAAATTAGGAATTGGATTATACGAAAGTATTTATGAAGAATGTCTTTTCTATGAATTAAAGAAATCAGATGTAAAAGTTGAAAGACAAAAACCTCTGAACATCCAATACGAAGAACTATTGCTGGAAAATGCTTTTAAAATGGATTTATTAATTGAAAACAAAGTTGTTTTAGAAATTAAATCCGTTGAAAATTTAAATAATTTTCATGCAGCACAATTAAAAAATTATTTAAGACTTGGAGACTATAAACTTGGAATGTTGATAAACTTCAACTCCCAACTGTTTAAAAATGGTGTCATGAGAATAGCAAACGGTCTTGATAAATTTTAGATATAAATTAAGAATAAGAAATAGTATTTCATTGATAAGCGTTAGCGCCTTTGTTTATCTTAAAAAAGCAAAGGAGATTAAAAAATCTTAGTCTAACCTTGCGATAAACTTGAACATATGTTAAATATAAAAAACTTGCACGCCAAAATTGCAGATGGCGCAGAAATTTTAAAAGGTATCAATCTAGAAATAAAACCGGGTGAAGTTCATGCGATCATGGGACCAAACGGAGCCGGAAAATCTACTCTTTCTTCTGTAATTGCAGGAAAAGAAGAGTATGAAGTTACAGACGGAGAAATTCTTTTTCAAGGTGAGAATATCATTGAAGATGCTCCGGAAGACAGAGCGCACAAAGGTATTTTCCTTTCTTTCCAGTATCCTGTGGAAATTCCTGGGGTTTCGGTAACCAACTTTATCAAAGCTGCTTTAAACGAAACCAGAAAAGCAAACGGATTGGAAGACATGTCTGCAAAAGAGATGTTAGCAATGATTCGTGAGAAGTCTGAGCAGTTGGGAATTAAAAAAGATTTCCTTTCTAGATCATTAAATGAAGGTTTTTCAGGAGGTGAAAAGAAAAGAAACGAGATCTTCCAAATGATGATGCTTAACCCAAAATTGGCTATTCTTGATGAAACAGATTCAGGATTAGACATTGACGCGTTGAGAATCGTTGCAGATGGGGTAAATACATTCAAAAATGAAGGAAATGCAGTTCTTTTGATTACCCACTATCAAAGATTGCTTAACTATATTCAACCTGATTTTGTACACGTTTTAGCAGACGGAAAGATCATCAAAACAGGAGACAAATCTCTTGCTTTAGAGCTTGAAGAGAAAGGTTACGATTGGCTTCTTAATTAAGAAGAAAAAGTTTTTAGCTAAGATTTTATCAATTTTAACTAAAAAACAAAGCGGAAAAACCGCAGTATTATTACAATATTCAAATATATAAAAAAGGTGTGATGGCCGAAATCGCAGTAATGGCTTTATACGATCAAATTATTGACAACCACGGTGAATTTTTGGAAGGTCTTCGTCACAGATTTCTGGATGAAGATAGAAAATCTGCTCTTCAAAAGTTTGAAAGCATTGGTTTTCCTACCAAAAAGGACGAAGAATATAAATATACCAACATCAAAGAGATCACGGAGAAAAACTATAACTTTTTCCCGAAAGAAAGTCACAATATTACTAAAGAGCAATTCGACGAATTGCATTTAGGAGAAGAAAATTTTGACTGGATCGTTTTTGTAAACGGTAAACTTCATAAAGAATTATCTAAAGTTTCTATCGAAAACGTAGAATTCTTATCATTCAATTACGCTTTGAATGACGAGAATCACAAAGAAGTTTTTGATAAATATTTTAATACAATTGCTGACGGAAATTCGGCTTTTACAGATTTAAATCTTGCATACTGCAAATATGGTTTCTTTCTGAAAGTTCCGAAAAATGTAGTGATTGAAAAACCAATCCATGTTTTCTATATTTCTCAAAATCAAGAAGAAAACACATTCTACAACACAAGAAACCTGTTGATCGTAGAAGATGGAGCTAAAGTGGAAATTATTGAAAGTCACCACAATTTTGATGATACATTTGTATTGACAAATTCTGTAACGGAGATTTTCACCTATCCAAATGCAAAAGCAGATTGGCATAAACTTCAAAACGATAACCATACGTCTTATCTTGTTGACAGCACTTTTGCAAAACAGGAAAAAGACAGTTTAACAACGGTAAACACGTTCACTTTCGGAGGTAAATTGGTTAGAAATAACCTTGATTTTATTCATAATGGATCAAACATTAATTCATTCATGAACGGAATCACAATTATTGGGAAAGACCAATTGGTAGACCACCACACGGCGGTTCATCATAAGACTCCCAACTGTGAAAGTTACCAGAATTATAAAGGTATTTTCAAAGATAATGCTCACGGAGTATTTAACGGAAAAGTTTTTGTTGATAAAATCGCTCAGAAAACGAATGCATATCAGCAAAATAACAACGTTTTATTAAGCGAAGGTGCTACAATTGATACAAAACCTCAGTTAGAGATTTTCGCAGACGATGTGAAGTGTTCTCACGGCTGTACGGTTGGACAATTGAATGAAGATGCATTATTTTATCTAAGAGCAAGAGGTATTTCTAAAAAAGAAGCACAAGCTTTATTGTTATATGCGTTTGCTAATGATGCAATGCAGAATATCGATATTGAACCTCTTAAAGAGAAAGTTTCAAAACTTTTGGCAGAGAAACTAAACGTAGACATAGAGTTCTAAAAATAAATTGATACATAAAAAAGCACTTCAAATTGAAGTGCTTTTTTGTTTTTTACAGAAATTAGATTATTTCTTCATCCAAGACTGATTATCCTTTTTCTCAGAACGCTTCTTCCCATTATCCAAATTATAGGCAAAACCAACTCCTAAAGTCTGCTTCAACTGAGTTTTTCTGATCTGATTATGATCATACAATACATCCACTGTAATATTTGAAGAGATAAACTTGTTGATTTTCATATTAAGAACTGCTCCATAAGCAAGAACTAATCTTTCGGGATGGTCTATATAATTTGAAAATACAGAAGCTGTATTCGTAAGATTAATATTTTCCATCAGTTTCACTTTATAAATTGCCGTTCCCAAGAAACCGAACTGGAAAAGTGAAGAATCTCCGTCATTTTTTAAACCATAACTTCCTGCATACTGTAAATCTTCATCCAAAACAAAAGTTATTCTGGCATTTGCAGGACGAAGCGTCATCGTAAAATTATCATTAGGACGGTAAGTTACACCAACACCAACATTTACATATCCCGGAGCCATAAAATTGGAAATTTTCTTTGCGTCAGGATTGTTTCCATCTTCATAACCTCCCGCAAACTGGGTTTGCAAACTTGCACCTCCGGAAAGATACCAGTTCTTTCTAAATTCTCTCCCGTAGTTGGTTGAAAGATTAATAACATCCTGCGTTTTTCTTGTTCCGACACCCTTTGTATTGTTCTGTCCGTAGCCAAGAATTACGATGTTTTCCCAAAGATCCTTGCCTTTTTCATAGGTCATGTTGTAATTAACTCCGGCAAGCCAACCAACGTTATTGGCTCCTCCGCCTACCCAATTTGAAAAGGCAGCCTGATTTAGCATTAAAGTATTTTGCCCCTGAATAGACCAAGATTTTGTAGTATCTACGACTGGTGCATCAGCTTTTGTTTCCTGTGCAGCCGCACTTATTCCAAGAGAAATGGAAATTAGTAATAAACTTTTTTTCATAGTTTGAAGGATTTTATTAACACAAAAATATAAATATAATTTTTGTTAAAAAACAAATCACTCAATTTTGACATAAATATTCATTACATAATACTTTATTTATCTGAACGTTAAATCATATTTAACTTAAATTTTAAAGCTTGAACTTAAATCTACTTAAAAAGCAACTTTATTTAAAATCAAAAAAAGCAACCCATTTCTGAATTGCTTTTCAATATGCTATTTCCAGCATTCTATTTTTTAAGCCACCATTGACTGTCTTTTCTGTCGGACCTTTTTACCCCATTATTAAGAGTGTAAGCAAGACCAATTCCTAATGTCTGCTTCAACTGCGTTTTTTGAATCTGATTATGGTCATACAAAACATCTACAGTTACATTTGAAGATAAAAATTTGTTCACTTTTAAGTTTAAAACAGCTCCATAAGCAACAACTAATCTGTCCGGATGATCAAGATAATTTGAGAACACGGAAGCGGTATTTGTAAGACTTACATTCTCCATCAATTTCACTTTATACAAAGCTGTTCCCAGAAAACCGAACTGTAATAAAGAGGAATCACCGTCCTGTTTCAAACCGTAGTTTCCTGCAAGTTGAAGCTCTTTATCAAGAACCAAAGTCCATCTCGCATTGGCAGGACGCATTGTAACGGTAAGATTATCATTCGGTCTATATGTGATACCCAAACCAAAGTTCAGATATCCAGGAGCCATAAAATTGGATATTTTTTTAGCTTCAGGATTATTTCCGTCTTCATATCCTGCTGCAAACTGAGTAAGTAAACCCGCACCACCAGACAAATACCAGCTTTTTGAAAACTGCCTTCCATAATTGGTAGAAATATTAATAACATCCTGAGTCTTTCTCATTCCGATACCTTGGGTATTATTTTGTCCGTAATTTAAGACTATAATATTCTCCCAAAGATCCTTGCCTTTTTCGTAGGTAATGTTGTAATCAGTTCCTGCAAGCCAACCAACATTGTTAGCTCCACCGCCGACCCAGTTTGAAAAGGCAGCCTGATTAAACATCAATGAATTTTTACCTAAAACAGACCAGTGTTTTACTGTATCTACTACAATCGTATCTTTCTTTAATTCTTCCTGAGCTTTTGCATATAATCCAACAAAACCGGAAAGAACCAATAAAAACTTCTTCATTCTTTAAGATTTTCATTTACAAAAATATCAATATAATTTTGGTTGAAACAAACCTGTCCCAACATGAATCTTCTCAACACCGTATTTTTTCAGCATTAACATACTAAAACTAAGCCAGTTTGTAAATTTCAATGACAAAAAATTTTGTTTAAATTTTAAAACTGATTAAAATCATAGCGTTTTGTCTTAAAATAATTGAGGATCAATGAAATCATCGCCAAATTTTCCGAAATTTATCCTTGGCGTTTCATTTGACGTAAGATATTCATGTTTAAAAATGTAATTTCCAAAAGAGCTATTCTATATCCACTGCTAATGCTTGCTGCAATGTGGTTCGGCTACTTTTTACAGATGCAGGGCTTTTTTGAAAGTTGCTTTGGAGCGATCATTCCTTTATTGCCAGAAGGTTTATTGGGAATCGTCACCTCTCCTCTTTTACACGGAAATCTGGATCATATCATAGGAAACTCGATTCCAATTGCGGTGCTGATGTTTCTTTTATATCAATTCTATCCTCTAGTAGCTAATAAAGTCTTTATTTTAGGCTGGCTGGCGACAGGTCTTTTAGTTTGGCTGTTACCGCCAGTTGATATTTCTACCGGCGAATATATTTATACATGTACTATCGGAGCAAGCGGTGTTGTGTATGTTTTGGCTTTTTTCCTTTTTTTCAGCGGTGTTTTTAAATGGGAAATGAAACTTTTGACAATCTCCTTATTAGTCGTTTTATATTATGGAAGTTTAATCTGGGGAATGTTTCCTGAAGAAATGTTCTACAATCTACAGGAACCCAGCAAAATCTCTTGGCAGGCGCATCTTTCCGGAGCGGTTGTAGGAAGTATTATTGCTTTTGCATTTAAAAAAGTAGGAGAAAAAAAGAAGAAATATATTTGGGAATTTCCTAATTATTACAGTGAAAAAGATGATAAACTTTGGCAGGAATACAAAGAAAACCATCCCGATGATTTCTTAGAATTACCTTATAAAAAAAGAGACGATATTTGGGATCATTTGGATGAATTAAGGACAAAATAAAACTAATTTTTCTACATTTGTGACATAAAACAACACAAATGTATTCTGAAGAACAACTCTACTCCATCGCTTTACGCGAGTGTAATCTTATTGGTGACATTAATTTTCTCAAGCTTGTCCGAACATTTGGAACTGCGAAAAATGCTTGGGAAAATGCAAAAAAAGAATATAATAAAGTAGACGGCATTGGCAGAAAAACAGTTTCAGAAATTGGAAATCACGCTTATTTGGAATTTGCAGAAAAAGAACTTAAATTTTGCGAAAACAATAAAATTCAAATAAGATTAAGACATCTGAATCAACTTCCAAGATTATTGAATGAATGTGATGACGCTCCGGCTATTCTTTATCAAAAAGGAAACTTTGATGATTCTTTAGAAGCAGTGAGCGTTGTCGGGACGCGAAACATGTCACTTTACGGTAAACAATTTATACAGGATTTTTTCGAAGAAACAAAATCGGGTAATTACATTTCCGTGAGTGGTTTGGCGTTGGGTGTTGATAAAGAAGTTCATGAGCAATCTATTCAAAATCAAATAGCTACAGTTGCAGTTTTAGCGCATGGATTTCATACTTTGTATCCGGCAAAAAATAGAAAACTGTCTGAAAAAATCATTGAAAATAATGGCGCTTTATTTACGGAATTCAATTCTTCAAGAAAACCGGATAGAGAAAATTTCATCCAAAGAAACAGAGTCGTTGCCGGCATTTCTCCCGCAACAATTGTTGTAGAAACAGCTTTTGGAGGAGGCTCAATAAGCACTGCAACGTTTGCAAACAATTATAACCGAGAAGTTTTTGCCCTTCCCGGAAAAATCACAGATAAATACAGTCAGGGCTGTAATCAACTGATTTTTCAGCATAAAGCGAGTGCAATTTCAACGATTAAAGATCTTATTAATTCATTGGATTTTAATAAGTCGTATCATAAAACTGAGGAATTATTTCCGCGCAGTAAAGAAATCATTCAATTAACTGAAAATCAAAAAGTAATCTATAATTCCATTATTGAAAATCCACAAATAACTTTGGATGATCTTGCCCAGAAAATATCATTGCCTTCACACAAAATTTTGCCTGTAATTTTAGAATTAGAGCTTTTGGGGAAAGTGAAATCGTATTCCGGGAGGCAATTTACAGCAATTTGAGATTTAACTATTTCTTAATATTGCATTATTTCACACATAACATTTAATTTTCAACAAGATTTGAACCTAAATTATGGATTTAATAATATTTCGCCCCGTTATTATTAAATTTTCAGCAATTATTAAATAAGGTGTTGTGAATTTCGAAAAAAAAATTAAATTTGTTGACAATAATATTCAACCTTACTATATGGAACAATATAATATTGACCAGAAAATTCAGGAGTTTATTGCAAAAATAGAGGCAAAAAACCCTAACGAGCCAGAATTTTTACAAGCTGTAAAAGAAGTTGCTGTGACTGTAATTCCGTTTATTATGACCAAAAAGGAATATACGGGAATGAAACTTCTAGAAAGAATGGCGGAAGCTGAAAGAATCATTATTTTCAGAGTTCCATGGGTTGACGATAAAGGAGAAATCCAGGTAAACAGAGGTTTCAGAATTCAGATGAACTCTGCGATCGGGCCATACAAAGGAGGAATCCGTTTCCATCCTACGGTAAACTTGTCAGTTCTTAAATTCTTAGCTTTCGAACAAGTATTCAAAAACTCATTAACTACTCTTCCGATGGGAGGTGGTAAAGGAGGTTCAGACTTCGATCCACAAGGAAAATCTGATATGGAAGTTATGCGTTTCTGCCAAGCTTTCATGACAGAATTATGTAAGCATATCGGTCCTGAAACGGACGTTCCTGCAGGAGATATCGGAGTTGGAGCAAGAGAGATCGGATATTTATTCGGACAGTACAAGAAAATCAAAAACGAATTTACAGGAGTATTGACTGGTAAAGGTCTTGCTTACGGAGGTTCATTGATCCGTCCTGAAGCTACAGGTTACGGTGTTGTTTACTTCGCTGAGCAGATGCTTAAAACGATCGGCCAAACTTTCAAAGATAAAACGGTAAGTGTTTCAGGTTTCGGAAACGTAGCTTGGGGAGTTATCAAAAAAATATCTGAACTAGGAGGAAAAGTAGTAACTATTTCCGGACCAGATGGATATATTTATGATAAAGACGGAATCGATGGAGATAAAATCGATTATTTATTAGAGCTTAGAAATTCAGGAAACAACAGAGCTGAGGATTATGCTAAAAAATATCCTTCTGCACAGTTCTTCGCTGGAAAACGTCCTTGGGAAGTGAAGTGTGATGTTGCCATCCCTTCTGCAACTCAAAACGAACTAGACTTAGAAGATGCAAAATTATTGGTTGAAAACGGATGTCTTTGTGTAACTGAAGCTGCAAACATGCCTTCTACACTAGACGCTATCAACTATTTCTTAGACAACAAAGTATTATTCTCTCCTGGTAAAGCGTCTAACGCTGGTGGTGTAGCTACTTCAGGATTAGAAATGACTCAAAACTCTATCCGTCTAAACTGGACTTCTGAGGAAGTTGATGCTAGACTGAAAGAAATTATGATCGGAATTCATAAAGCTTGTAGAGACTACGGAAAAGAGGAAGACGGCTATGTAAACTACGTAAAAGGCGCAAATATCGCCGGCTTCGTGAAAGTTGCAGAAGCAATGTTAGCTCAAGGAGTAGTATAAAAATATAAAGGTTGGGAAATTTTCCCGACCTTTTTTGATACAGCCTGTTCCCGGGATTATAAATGGGAAAAAAGTAAAAAGTGAAAGGAGAAAGCGTTGATTTATTTCAACGCTTTTTTTGTTTTTGTTAAATGAAAAATACTTTTAACTTGTCTGATTTTTATTTAGATCTTTCATAAACACGTTTAGGAATCTTGTTTAAATCTTTATTTTGAATTTTCATTAAATCTATATATTTTTGATATGCTTCTCTTGCTTTTTGTTGATTATCGAACTCCCAATAAGCATCTCCAAGATTGATATAAGAGACTATACGATCTGGAAATTTATTGACGATTTCTTTTAACAAAAATATTGAACCAATGGAACCATCTTTTGTATACATGTTATAAAAAGCTAAATCATTATAATTATTCAAGTTGTTTTCTTGAAGAGGAAAAAAATATAATAATTCAGTTATGCTATCTAGATCAATTCCATTTATGTTTTTAATAGTTTTATTGAGATAATTTTTTTTAAATAAATTAAGTTTTTCATTGAAAAGATTGAGATTTTGAGATTTTGAATCCTCTATTTCTTTAGAATAAACTAATTTATTATTTGCTGATTTTTCTCCGTTAATACTTTCAGATAAATCATTTAGATTCAGATTTATTATAGGTATAAAATCATCGTCGACAGTAGAAACTAATGTTTTATATAAAAACCAATTATTATTTAAATATTTATAATTATATGTTTCTGTTGTTTTAAAATTTCCACAACAAGAAGATCCAATTATTATTTCTCCAACTTTACCATTTGAGACAAAAAAATTCTCAATAGGATTTTCAACTTCGCTAAAATCATCATTAGTAATTGTGATTGATTTTATTTTTTTAAATTGGTTTTGATAAGATCCTAAATAAATACTAAGCTCTTTTTCCTCAGACGGTTTAGTATTTATTTCAATATAATCTATTATATTATCGTTGTTAAAATAACCATGTATTGTATCTGTGATATTTTTTTGAGAAATATTCTGGATAGATATTTCTTTATTGTTTGAATTTAAAACTTTTTGAGGTTCTGTCTTTTTACAATAGATAAACTGTAAAAGAACAATCATAGAGATTATATATCTATTCATTTTCTAATTCTTTTATTCTTTTTAACGATGCTTTTCTAATATTTACAAATTTTTTAACCTTTCCGGCTATGGTTTTTGTATATACTAAATCTGAAAAATGTATAAGCTTTTGTATACTATAATAATTAGTTGTTGAATCTGCTTCATCAGTCAGTTCTACGAATCTTTTATATCCTTCTAATGCTAGATGTTTACTTTTTCTACATCCGTCTTTGCTAAATTTTGGATCATGCCAAAGCCCCCATGCAAATGATGCTTTTTTATCTTCATAAGTCTTACTGCTTTTAAATTTATATTCTGTCGTTTTTCCATCATTATTAACACAGTTTGAATATAATATTTTAAAACCTCTTTTTACATTTTCTAGTCTATCATCTATATGATTAAACCCACCATTTACCCTATAAGTAATATAAATAAAATCATTACTTTCCGCATGAGTATTGAGTATAGCATGCTTATCCCAGAACCAACCAGCTGAATATACTGCATATGGAGATTTTGTCACCTTATCTCTTGCTAAACTTGAAGAAGTTACATCCTCTCCAATTGCTCTTTCAAATGCCAAATAATTTGGTTTTGTTGTAAGCTGTATTAATCCTCTTCCATGCCATCCTCCATATTTCGCTAAATATTCAGAATTTCCTTGTTCAACATTATATCTAAAACTTCCTGACTCATGAATTACTTGTGCAAAAAAATGTATCTTTTGCAGACAAGTATTAATATTGAATTTTTTAAAGGTTATATTAAAGCCCTCAAAATATTTATCAATATTAGTTACTTTTGCATAAGGAGCAATATTTTTTAATTCTTCTTTTGTGATATTATTATTACACGAACATTTTCCATTAGACTTTTTTTCTTCTTTTTTCTGATCTGCTTTTTTAGCTTTCACACCCGAAGTACTCACCCCAGTCTCCACTTTAATCTTAGGCGCAGAATCATTCACATTAATCACCTCAGAATCTACACTTTGTCCTGCATATTCTATCTCTAAAAAATATTCCTGTTCACTACCTTCTTTAAAATCATCACCTTTTTTGCGCATTTCATTGGTGAGATTAATGGTTGCGTAACTTTCATCTCCACCTAAAACATAATTATTCTCATAAACCAATTGATCTGAAATATCATCTTCCCATATTTTCAGTTTTATGGTTTTTCCTTTCATGTCTTTGGAAATGATTTTGGCTTTTACCTGCGTTCCAAACTTCATGTTTTGGTAAGGTTTTCCCAAAAAGTCTACGAACTCAACACTTATAATTTTCCCTTTTGGATCAGAAGCCTTAGTTTTTGCCTTTGGAGTTATAGGTGTTTTATAAGTATCCTTTTTTGGAGTTGGTGGTGGTGGAGTCGGACGTTTATTTACCTTTGGCTTTTGTGTATCTTTCTGTTTCTGTACTTTATCTTCTTCTATCTTTTTTAGAATATCTTCCATGCTTACTGGCGTCAAAGAAGAAGAATCTACTTTTATATTTACATTATTGCTGGCTTCAAGTTTTCCGTAATAATCTGCTGTTACATAATATTCATGGTTCTTACCTTCACTTTTATCACCTTTAGCTAATTGCATATTGGCAATCATTGATGCCTGAGTATAAAAAGCCATATTGAATTTTACTTCAGCCTTACCTCTTTTTACAGTTGCAGGAATTGGAACAGGATTTATTCTATTGATCTCATTGATTTTGTTATGCCCAGATTTTAGAGCATCGTCTTCCCAAAGAGTGAAGTGAAGTTTTTCACCTTCCATTTCTGTACATTGAGCTCTTGCGATTAAGATATCAAAATAATGCAGGGGTTTTGTAACTTTATTATAATTAACATCCAGAAGGTCTATTTTTAGAATTTTGGGTTGTCCAGCTTTCCTTGTTTTAATAATTAATTCTCCTTTGTCGTTTCCTTTTGTTACGACAAGTTTTATTCCTTCTCTCCAAAGACTGTTTTGTGTGAAAGTATAAGATATATTATCACCTTTTTTGGTGTTTTCAGATGTTTTACGCCATTTTCCGTGTTCCAGTATGAGAACTTGCCATTCTGCTTTTTCAACTGAGTTTAGAAACAGTGGATTTTCTACTGTAAAATTAGGTGCATGCTGAAAGATACTGTAATGTATTTCTTTTCCTATTTCGGGATTTGTATTTCCTGTAATAATTAAATTATTTGCCATCACCTTAGTTCTTTAACAGATTATAATCGTGAATAACTTTAGAATCAGCCTTTAGAATATAAAGAACTTTATGCAGATAATTGCTGTGTGGATATTGATTAGATGCAAAGGTCAATGAGGCATCCTCCTTGCGGGTCATGTTTTCTATCATTTGTGTGTGTTTATTAAAATCAAATTTAAAAAAATAATCAATATATAATTCTTTTTTTGGTGAAAACTATAAAAGTTCACAAAAAAAATCCTGAAATATTACATTCCAGGATTTTCATTGATTATAAAAGACTATTTTCTACTTTGCTTTTTTTCTTTTAGACTTTTTCTCTTCTTTCGTTGCGTCTGCTGGCTTCGTAGCCTCCATGCTCGTATCTGCTGTTACCGTTGCCGTTGCATCAGCGGTAGTTGCCGTTGTTGCTGCACCATCAATTGTTGTCGTTGCAGTGGTTGTACTTGGTGTAGTTGCAGTTGCTCCTTGTGTAGCCGTAGCTGTATTCCAAGATCCTTGAGTCTGAGCTTGAGTTGATGTTTGGTTATTCGTTTCCGCAGGCTTTTGCGTTGCTGTTTGAGCCGATACCGCGATTACTCCGACTAATGTAAACGCTGCTGTTAAGATTAACTTCTTCATAATATAAATTTTAAATGGTTGTTTAATACTTTTAAAACGACCCACATTCCATTAATATTATATCTAAAATCCTTATTTAACGTACTTTATAACTCTTTAAGACGAATTGGGATTATAAATTATTTTTCCAAATTTTTCATAATTCGTTCAACAAATTCAAAGGCTGCGGGACAGATTACGGTATTTTTCATCATTAAATCATTAATCTGGTAAATCTTTTTACGATCTGTGTGCGGATATTCTCTGCAAGCTTTAGGTCGAACATCATAAATTGAACACGTATTATCACCATTCAGAAAAAAACATGGCAGATTTTGTAAAACTTTATCGTCATCTTCATCTACACGCAGAAATTTAGCCTCGAAATCAGCCGGTTTCATACGCAGATGTTTTGAAATTCGCTCGATATCTTTTTCTGTATATAAAGGACCTGTAGTTTTGCAACAGTTAGCACATTGTAGACAATCTACCTTTTCAAAAACCTCTTCATGGGTTTCCTGAACGACATAATCAAGGTTCTTGGGCGGTTTTTTCTTTAATCCGTCCAGAAATTTTTTATGCTCTTTCTGTTTCAGTAAAGCCTGTTTCTTGTAAAATTCTAAATTCATTTATAATTGTTCTTCCACCAAAATGGGAAGATCTACTTTTTCATATTCATTAATTTTATCCAAATCTAAAACGGTTGTAAGATTTTCTTTGCTTGGATAATACATCTTAGTAAATTTCGCTCCATAAATAATTTCTCTCGAAACATATGAAGATCTCTGCACCACGGTATTTGAAAACACTTCATCAAATGCACGCACATGAACGATAATTTCAATATTAATATTCTTAAAATCATCCTCAGAGAAGCCATAAAACGGTGAATTTTCGTCTATTTTATGCACAACCGTCCAATTGAGCGCCAAGGTGTTGATCTTGCCTAATTGAGTGTCTAATCTGTAAAAATTATTCTTCGCCACTCCATCCTCAATCACTTCAATTGCCGTTGATAGAATAACTTCAGCATCCGTTAATGCATTATTTTTATACGGTGCTAATCTGAACATCAAAGCCGTCGTATCCTGAAAAGGAGCAATCACCGTAATGTCAGAAAATTTAAGATATGCCCTAGGTCTCGAAAATCTACCGTAAAATAAACCCGTTGCGATTGCAAAGGTAAGTAATCCTAAAAAGGCTTCAAAAGTCGCCACCAAACTCGCTGTAAAGCCAACCGGAGCAATTCTTCCGTATCCAACAGTGGTAAAAGTCTGTGAACTAAAGAAAAACACATCAATAAATTCGTTTAACGGATCACTTTTATCAATTCCCGTAAGATGTTCTACTCCAATCAAATAATAGATCATCGCAAAAACGATATTGATCAAAATATACGCAACAACTAGATACGTCAGAAACCGAAATGTCGATAAATTAAGCATCGTATGATACCAGCTCAATCTATTAAAGACATTAACGCCTTTTCTCTGTACATTCGGAAGCCCATCTTTATTGATGAATCTTCCCGAAGCACTATTTCCAAAACCACTATTTTCAGTGTTTTTCTGTGGAATTTTTTGTCTGAATCCTCTTGCCATTTTTTTAAATCATTTTTGTTTTTTTGTTGGCTTGATTTTCTACAGCTTTTTTTGGCGCGAGCGAAGCGAGCGTCAAAGCAGATGGTATTAGCGATGTTATGCAAAATCTACTGAATCATTTTTAATTTCAATTAAAAAATCAAACCAACACGCAAAGATAAAATATTGTTTTCATGAAATTTATCAATCCAGCGATTGAATTTTTAAATTGATTTTAAACTAAATTTGAAGTATGAAAAAACTGGAATCAAGAGAAGATATTGAACATCTTGTAAATTCATTCTATGCTAAAGTCGTTAAAGATGAAACCATTAGCTTTTTCTTTAACGATGTTGCCAAAGTCGATTGGGATAAACATTTACCAAAGATGTATTCGTTTTGGGAAACTATTCTTTTCGGGCAAATGACTTATAAAGGAAATCCAATGGCCGTACACTTCCCCATCAATGAAATGAAAGCAATGGAAAGGAAACATTTCGACCAATGGCTTGAATTATGGAAACTGACCATCGAAGAAAATTTCGTTGGCGAAAATGCCGATATGGCTATTTATAAATCTGAAAACATCGCCAAATTAATGGCTTACAAGATGGAAATGGCTAGAAAAATTTAATGATTAAGGAACAATTACTGTAAAAATATACGCTGCCAAATTCACTAATAATACCGTTCCGTAAAGAACATTTGTTTTTCCTCGACTTAGCGATAACATTACAATAAATACCGATAAAGACAGCAGAATAATATCCTTTTTATCTAATCCCAATACGAAAGGAATATCATACATGATACAAACAACCGACACCGCCGGAATCGTTAACCCAATACTTGCCAACGCAGA
Organism: Chryseobacterium glaciei; assembly: GCF_001648155.1. Taxonomy (NCBI): domain Bacteria; kingdom Pseudomonadati; phylum Bacteroidota; class Flavobacteriia; order Flavobacteriales; family Weeksellaceae; genus Chryseobacterium; species Chryseobacterium glaciei. The sequence continues at coordinate 1,955,268 of NZ_CP015199.1, forward strand.
ACCCAATGCTAAATTTAAGCTCGATTGTATCTGATTACTTCTCGCTGCACGAATTGCCGCAACCCCTTCAGGAAGTAAAACCACAGCCGCAATAATAACTCCAACCAAAGATTTTGGAGCTCCAACACTTCTTACCATATCTTCAATCGTTCCGGAAAGTCCTTTTGCCATTAAAACAACAATGACAAGACAGATAACCAGAAAAATGAAACTGATGATCGTTGCATTTCTAGTAGGAATATAATGCGAATCGGGATCTTCATCCGTAATAATGAAATAGTTTCTATGTCTTACGGTCTGAACCATCAGAAATACTCCGTAAATAACCAAACAGGCAATAGAAACAAAAATAAGCTGCGCTCTGTTATAAAAAGGTCCGTTGACGCTTGAAGTAAAATTAGGAAGTACCAAAGTTAATATCAAAATAGAAACAATACTCACCAAATAGGTTGTTGCGGAAGTTCTTGCAAAAAACTGCTCGTAATATTTCACTCCTCCTATTAAAATACAGATTCCTAAAATACCATTCAGGATAATCATTACAGCAGCAAAAACCGTATCTCTCGCGAGTGTCATCGCATCATCCCCACCAGCAACCATCAGTGAGATAATCAAGGCAACTTCAATAATGGTAATACAAAGTGCCAGAATAATTGTTCCGAAAGGCTCTCCTACTTTGTGAGCCACCACTTCTGCATGATGCACTGCCGATAAAACACTTCCGGTAAGCAAAAGGCCGGCAATTACATCATAAATAACTCCACCTCCCATTAATCCGGAAAAGTAATAAATGACCGCCAGAACAGGAAAAATATACGTATAATGTAAAAGTTCTTTTAATTTCATAAGTGTCTACAAAATACAAAAAATCTATTGAAATTCAAATATCAAAAGAAAATATTAATCTTATTTTAATGAGGCCAGAGGTAAAAGTCCTGAAGATCTGTCAACATATGAAGCAAAAGTCCGATGCCAATAATCCTGATATTTCCTTTAAAAAAGAGCATCAAAAAATACACCGAAATAGAATAATAAGAATGTAAAAAATGAAAACCTACACTTCCTCTGTTCGGATCGAAAATAGGATTGGCAAATAAATGATCGAGATCAACAAGCATTGTAGCTAATAGAATAAAATAAGCCGTCTTCCAGTTTTCACGAAAAAATATCAACGCAATAAACACCGGAAAAATCAGATGTAAAAAGTAATGCGTGCATGTTTTTAATAAAAAAATTTCAGAAGAACTCATTAATAATTAATCATTTTAGGATCGAGGAAATTACATTCATCATCTTAAAATCAAAGGTAAATCTCCTTTTTTAGCTTTCAATTTTATGTAATAATCCTGACCTTTGTTTCCGTAAAAAATATAGTCTAAGTTAGAAATTATCTTTTTCTCAGTTGATTTTAAAGTATTGAAAGATGATGAAAGCAAAGAATTATTTTTGACAAAAATATAGTTTTCTTTTAAATTTGAAGATAATTGCAGAGGTTTTCTGGTTGATTTTATTTTAAATCCAGCATTATTTTTTTCAATATAATTAGGCTGAAACGGAATGATCGTAAATTGATTTTGCGCATTGATCCACTTTTTATCTTGAAAATAATCCCAAGTTTTTTCAGGATTTAAACTTTGAAGATCAATCACATAATTAGGCTGAATAATTTTCTGGAAGCTCTTTTTTTCAACCTCATTAAAGTCATCATCATAGCCGTAACTAATAATCGTATCATTCACCTGCTCAAGTTCTGCAGTTGCTTTTATGTAATTAATTTGCGAAGAATCTGCGATACTTTTATTGAAAAACTGAGCGTATTTTTTGATGTTTTGAGCATCTAATTCCATTTCTAAAAAGGAAGTTTTTTGCTCTAGCTTAGAAATAATTGAAGTAAATTCTTCGGAGTTTGATTCATTTTTAATTTCAATATCATCAGCATTTAATTCAATAGAAAAATTCCGGGTTCTATCTCCGGAAATAAAGGAAATACTTCCTACAGTATTATGAATAAAGCTATCTGAATTAAAATTATCTTTTTCTGAAGATTGAGAAAGTTGTCGATCTATATTTTCAAAAGCTAAATTAGAACTTCCTAAAATACATTTATCTCTTTCTATTTTAATGAAAATCTGATCTTTTTGAAAGATATTTTTTCCTTTGTTTACAAAGTTTTCCTGTTTTAAAAATGCTAAGAATTTCTGTTGATCTTTAAGTTCAATCACAGAATACCAATCTGAGAATTTGGAATTTTTGATGTGAAAAATCTGCAAAAAATCGGGAATTTTCATCCCCGAATCTTGCAGTGAACTTTTGTTTTCACTTTTATTTTTGCTCCCAAACCATTGTGAAGGATGGATTATAAAGCTGGAAATATATTGTCTCGTCAGTTTTTTAACATCAATTAAAACTACAGCATCTGCATCTTTCGGGACAAATTTTAATTCTTTGTCTCTATGATAAAATACAAAGTAAACAACAATGCCGAGCAAAAGAACTAACGGGACAATAAACTTCTTTTTATTCATTAATTATAATGTTTTCAATGTTTTTTCTGGCTCTTCCATGATTTTATAAATATCATCGAACAAATCGAAGAAATACATTAAGCTGTTTTCAGATAAATCTTTAATATTATAATCCATTTCAGTTTCTATGCTTTCGCCTTTCACTTCGGTTTTATAATTTACTTCGCCAATATTTTTTCTTAGCAGATCCAACGTTTTTTTCTCGGAAGTACTTTTGAATTCTTTTTCCATTCCTACCAAAAGCTTCTGGATATTCAGCCTTCCTGACAATGGATATTTAGCCGATTCTTTTGCCCATTTTTTAGAAATATCAGACTGATCTTTCGGGATAATATTCTCCGTTGAGGTCGTAAGATACACAACTCCGTCTTTTACGGTAAAGAACAATTGATCAAGATATCCGCTGTCTTTTTTGTCTTTAAAACTATAAAAATCACCGTTTTTCGTGAAATTTTTCGCTGTATTTTTATTCGTTATTAATAAATTAAATACGCGATTCCAATAGCCTTCATTTTCTGTAGCGAAGGCAAAAACGAAATTAGGAACCATAATATCCTTCGTTTTCTTTACTTCTTTTTCATTGTAATCTTCATCGTAGTCGTAATCTGTGTAGTCTACTTTTTTAGATTTCAGTTCATTCAAAACAAAAATCCCGTTTCCTGGTGCTATTTTGGCAATGGCTTCTTCATCCAGAACAATTTTCATTGTTTCCATCATCAGTTCAACTTCTTTCTGATATTCTACGTCTCCAAGATCTTTGAACAGACTGTAAATCATATCAAAACTTTTGGCTCCGTTTAGGTTAACAGAGTAATAACCAATGCTTTTATCGTTGATTAACGCTGTCAGTTTCTTATTTTTCTTTCCTTTATAAACATCAGCGACACTTTTTTGAACATTCGCATCTTTATGCTGATAATTGTTGACTAATTTTACTTTGTCTTTGTCAAAATACAGATTGTATGAAGAGTTTGAATTGTAAGCTTTCTGCAGAAACTGAGTAAACTCCAAACGCTTCATTGTTCTCCCGTAAATTCCTTCATTAACGATTTTTCCGTAATCCGTGTACACAAAAACATCCGAATTCGCATCACGGAAAGCCAACATTTGCGATGGAACTTCAAGGTCTAAATTTGAATTAAAATACTTATCAAATGAATCTTCCGCCAGCTTTTTCACCACCTTGAATTTTTCTATTCGTATAGAATCCATCTCTTTTTGATAGTCGGAATCTACTGCATATTCCTCATTTTCCATATCCTCATCTTTTTCAGGAGAACCTGCTACTTCAGCTTCATTTTCAGAATATTCCGTATCTGTCGCGCCTTTCTTTTCTTTTGGATATTCATGATGCTTTTCAAGATATTTGATATCTTTCTGCACTCTTGCAATTTCAGCATTATTGTCTTTTATACTTTCTTTTAAAGACTTAATATCATCCTTCAAATATTGAATTTCTTCCTTATAATCAAAAGGTCTTTCAGGTTCTGCAGCATAAGCAGTATCTACAACCACCGCTGAACTATCAACAACAGCCATAGCACTGTCTACAGCAACTTCATCTGTCCAAACATCTTTATATGGTTTGTTATAGTTAATTACACTTAAAACAGCACGATCGCCATTCCAAGCAACAAAAATATCATCATCGATATCTACGTAAGAATATTTATTTTTCTTAGAAATTTCCAATCCTTTTTTCTTGGTTGAATTAATGAATTCCAGAAACTTTTCTTTATTATCTAAAATAAAATGAGCAGTATATGATTGCACAGAATCATTGAAAGTTCCGTAATGATATTGCGTTGCATCGTATTTAATACCCGTTTTGGAAAAATCGTTCCAAGATGGTTTATCTTTATTGTCTTTGTCTTTTTTATTCTTTTTCTGAGTGATTTCCTTTAAAAAAGGATTGAATTTGTCCCAGTTGATTTTCTTATTCAGCTGTTTTCCGTTGATTTCCATGTAAAAGGCAGCATCATTGGGAATTTTCATCTTTTGTTGTGCAAAAACCAGCACAAAACCGAGAAGTAAAAGCGTAATTTGTTGTATTTTTTTTAAAATAGATTTCATGGTTTAAATTTGAAATTATTGGAAAAGGATCGTATTTTGTATTTGTTTCTTTTGAAGAATAAAATCTAAAACGTTGGCTTCAAGTTTCAGCGCTTTTTTGTTGGGCGAAAGCAAATAAGAAGAATTTGTTTGAGATTTAATCGTGTTTTCGAACTGCAAGACAGAAGTATATTTGGCATTATTAAAGACCTCTTTATCGGCCGTACTCATCTTGTCGTAGTCTGTTTTGAATGTATTGATCTTGTTTCTCGTAAATGATTTCCCTACATTTTGACTGTAAATCTGTGTAGGAATCATTTTTCCAAGAATATTTTTAGCCTTTAATTGTTCTAATCCGGCGTTGATATTTTCAATTTTCTTGAAATTACAGCTTAGTTTAATGATATAATTATCAAAATCAACACTTGTTTTTACATTGCTGATTCCCGGAGTGGCTTTAAAAATCCTTGATGCTTCATTGATTTTACTTTCAATTTGAGGCTTTTTTGGAACTTTTTTGCCATTTATAGTTTCCATTTTAGAGATGGAAGCAAGTCTGGTTTTGCTTTTACTTGCGTTGAGGATAACGGTGTACTCCCCTGTCCCATCAGCTTTTACATTGACTTTATCAATGATATCGAAACAACTCGTTAACAATAATAATGGAAGAAAAAGCATCAACCGCCTGAGAATAATTTTCATGACTTAGTTTTAAAAAGCAAAACTACTTAATTCTAATGTATTAAGTAGTTTTATTTTTTATATTCTGCCTTTAAGATAATCCTGTCGCACTTCTTCATCCAATTTTTCGATTGAATATCGCAGGCAGGTTCTTGGCATTTCTTTATAATATTTATTTAAATAATTAATGAGTTCTGTTTCATTTTTCTGCCCCATTTCTCTTAGCAGCCATCCGTTTGCTTTGTGCATGAGATCGTGAGGATGCTTTAAGTTATTGGTTACAAATTCTTTAGTTAAATAAAATTCACCTTTTTTCACATAATGCATTGTTCCGACAACGGCAATTCTTTTTTGCCACATTTCGTCGGAATTAGAAAGCTTCTTTAGTAAGTCTTCTCGCTGATTTTCAAAAGCATACCGACCTAAAATCTTATAACAACTCGAATCTACAAGATCCCAATTGTTGACATATTGTAAATGATTTAGATAAAACTCTACGATCTCTTCTTTTACTTTTTGATCTTTTGTTTTTTCAAACTTAGAAATTAATATGAATAAAGCAGTTAATCGATGTTCATGGTATTTTGAAGAAAGTAATTCGCTGAGTTCCTCTAAAGAAATTTTAGCATAATATTCTTTAGCAACACTTCTCTGATCAGGAACTTTTACCCCTAAAAACCAATCTCCTTCACCATATTCTCCTATTCCGGTTTTGAAGAATTTTGGAAAGAATGCTGCCTTTTCAGGAATGGATAGAACGGCTAATGCTTCTTTTATTTCTTTAATTATATTAATCATTGATATTTAAATAATTAACGACTTTCATCTGAAGTAATATTTCCCAGCTCTTGTTCTTCTTTTGCAATTTTATTAGGATTAGCAACTTTCGCAATGGTAAGTCCCTGAACAATAATTGAAAACACAACAACACAGTAAGTGATACTTAAAATAATTTCGCTGTATTCACTTTTTGGGATAGACATCGCCAAAGCAATGGAAACCCCACCTCGAATTCCTCCCCAAACCAATACTTTTACCGTTTGCGGACTAAAGGTTGTTTTCATCAATTTGGTAGGTCCCCAAATCGAAATTACTCTCGCTAATAAAACAATTACGATAGCAACTAATCCTGGAACGATAAAATGCTTAAGGTCCTTGATCATTAGTAATTCAAAACCTATGAATAGAAATAGAACAGCATTTAGAATTTCATCAATCAACTCCCAGAATTTGATCAGATAATCCTGAGTGATGGATTTCATTTTAAATCTAACATTAAAATTACCCATAAATAAACCTGCTGCAACCATCGTCAAAGGTCCTGAAATGTGCATTTGTCTTGCGATAAGATATCCGCCCATTACGACAGAAAGTGTTACTAAAACAGAAATAATATAATCATCCACCTCACGCATTAATCTGGAAGTTACCCAACCTAGCACAATTCCTAAGAACAAACCTCCACCGGCTTCTTTTAACAATAATAAGCCTATGCTTTCGATTCCCAAATCAACCTCTTTTCCGATCGCCAATTGTAATACTACTGAGAATATCACAACTGCCATACCGTCGTTAAAAAGAGATTCTCCGGCTACTTTAGTTTCTAATGATTTTGAAACTTTTGCCTGCTTTAAAATACTTAAAACAGCAACCGGATCAGTCGGAGAAATTAAAGCTCCAAAAAGAAGGCAATAAATAAATGGTAAATTAATTCCTAAAAAAGGCAAAATATAAAACATTCCAAACCCGACAACAAAAGTAGAAATAACCACTCCCGCCGTTGAAAAGATCACCACAGGCCGGAATTGTTCCTTGAGATCGTCGATATTAATATGGATTCCTCCCGCAAAGAGAAGGAAATTAAGCATGGCCCCCATCAGAACTTCTGTAAAGTCTATTCCACTCATCAAATCGTGAAGGTGCCAGAACGTTCTCGGTAAAAAAGTTTCTCCAAAAGAAACCAAAATAATAGAAACTACTATGGCAATCACCATAATTCCGATCGTGCTCGGAAGTTTCAAAAACCTGTAATTAAGATATGCGAATATTGATGCTAAAACGATTAAAGCTGAAAATGAATAATATAACTCCACTAAGTTGTTTTTAAATTAAAAGTCCAAATAAAGTACTTTGATATAAATTTTACTGTCTTCTTTTTCCCAAATATCAATCATTCCGTCTTTTAAAGATTTAGAACCTCTTGTGTAATCTTGTCCTATATTCAGCATATTCAGAAGAATATACTCATCTCCCACGCTGTTTACAGCATATGCCGTTTTTTCAGATTTTCCGTCTCCGGAAGCCTTCATAGCGTCTGCAAGCAAACGAAATTGACCTAAATGATGCATGAAATTACTCCCATCCTTCAGAGAATCATACGCACGCAGCAAAATAAGAAGAACATCCAGATTGGTAGGATCTTTATCATAAAGAACCTTGCCTAATTTGACACATTCCTCAAAATTTTTATCCTTGAAAGCTTCTGCAAGCTTCTTAAAATCATCATCTGAAGTAGAAATTTTATCTTTCCTGAAATTTCTTCCATAATAAAGATATTGCGCTTCTATACTGTCTAAAGATTTGGGATATCCCTTATATTTAAAGATCAGTTTTTCGTAATTATACGGAGATTGAGCATTTGTAAGGCTTTTCTCAATACTTTTGAAATCGATTTTTGATTTTTGACTAAAACCAAAAACCGACACCAAAAGAAGTAAAAGGAAAAAGTGATATTTCATTACTCGTTGGTTTCTTCTTCCTCATCATTTTCGAAATATTCGAAAAGGAAATCATTGTAAGGAAATCTCGCGATATGAATTTTCATCACCTCATCGTAGATCATCTTTTTCATTTCCGGGAAGTTTTCTTTCGTTAAAGCTGAGATGAAAACCGTTGGATGCTTAGATTTTCCCATCCATGTTTTTTGCCATTCTTCTAACGAAATATTTCTTTTTGTAGAAGGCGTTAAATCATCATCGTCCTTTCTATCATAACTGAAATCATCAATTTTATTGAAAACCATGATCATCGGTTTTTGATGCGCATTGATTTCCATTAATGTATTATTTACAGATTCTATATGATCTTCAAAACTTTCGTGAGAGATATCTACAACATGAATCAACAAATCCGCTTCACGAACCTCATCAAGAGTTGATTTGAAAGATTCAACAAGCTGAGTTGGTAATTTTCTGATAAATCCTACCGTATCCGTCAATAGGAACGGTAAATTTCCGATCACCACTTTTCTTACTGTAGTGTCCAGTGTTGCAAATAATTTATTTTCAGCGAAAACATCAGATTTTGACAAAGCATTCATCAATGTAGATTTTCCAACATTGGTATACCCTACCAAAGCAGCACGAACAACCTTCCCACGATTGTTACGTTGGGTAGCCATTTGCCTATCGATTGTTTTCAGTTTATCCTTCAATAAGGAAATTCGGTCACGGATGATACGACGGTCGGTCTCAATCTCAGTTTCTCCGGGTCCTCTCATCCCGATTCCCCCTTTCTGACGCTCCAAGTGAGTCCACATTCTTGTCAGTCGAGGTAAAAGATATTGATATTGCGCCAACTCTACCTGAGTTCTTGCATATGAAGTCTGTGCTCTTTGGGCAAAAATATCAAGGATAAGATTGGTTCTGTCCAGGATTTTTACTTCTATTTCTTTTTCAAGATTTTTAAGCTGAGATGGAGATAATTCATCATCAAAAATGATGGTTCCTATCCCATTTTCCTTTACATATTCTTTTATTTCCTGAGCTTTTCCGCTCCCGATGAAGGTCTTGGAATCAGGCTGAGTTAATTTTTGAGTAAACCTTTTTTGTATGGTAGCTCCAGCTGTGAAAGCCAAAAACTCCAATTCATCCATATATTCCGTAAGCTTATCTTCGTCTTGGTTCTGAGTAATAACACCCACCAAAATAGCTTTTTCGTAATTATGTTCTTTCTTGTCTAGCATTAAATTCTGTCTATGTTTGTAAGATTTACAAGTTACCATTTTCAGAAGAAAAAACAAAATCATTTTTTATATTTCATAAGATCTTAATGTTAATTTAAGTTTACAATGCAATTGATTTATAGAAATTTAATAACTTTATGAAGTAATTGTTTGAGTTTAATCATTAAAATTTAATCAATTACATAAAAACTAACATTCCGAGAATCATGATTACCAATATCAGATGTATGATCATTGATGGTGATGAACTAGATAGGCTGGTTCTGCATCATCATATCAAACAATATGAGAATATAGAAATTGTTGCTTCTTTTGATTCAGCCGAAAAAGCGATTCCCTATCTCGGACTTCCCATTGATCTTTTATTCATCGAAGCTAAACTTCCGGGCATGAATGGATTGGAATTCAGGAAACTAGCTCATAAGATTCCAATCTGTATTTTTGTGAGTTCTCACCCCGAATTTGCTCTTGAAACTTTTGAGATCAATACCTTAGATTTTATTTCAAAACCTTTAAAAACAGAACGTTTTCAACATTCCATGCAAAAGCTTTTCGACTATTTTGAGATGAAAGAAAAAAGCGACTGTTTTGAGACCTTACTCGGTGAAAACAGTATTAAAATAAAAGAAAACGGCAATATTTTGCAAGTGAAAATAACTGATATTCTGTATCTTGAAGCATTAAAAGATTACACAAGAATCATCACTTCCGAAAAAAAACACTGTATTTTAGATTCTCTGGGAAACCTTCTTCATAAAAATTCTTTTGATTCTTTTGTAAGGATTCATAAAAGCTATGCTGTTCCACGACATCTGATCAGAAGTAAAAACACTCATGAAGTGGAACTCGTTCATCAAATCAAGCTTCCCATTGGAAGAACTTACAAAGACAATCTTTCTTTTTTTGAACCTGGATCTTAAAAATAAAATCACCCAACCTATTGGTTTACAAATAAATTGTTAGCAATATTTCACTAATCGCCGTTGGTCGATTATTTCGGTCGTTTGTCTATTTTCCAAATATACGGCCGTGATATGTGGTAATTTAGTCTTCCAAAATTTCCACAAATTTTAGGACAAAAACCAATTAATAACCACAAAACTATTTTACATGAAAAGAACATCTATTTACTGTTTCTTTCTCATTCCGCTCACCGTAACCGTCAGCCTGCTGAAAGCACAATCAGTAGTCTTGGCAACGGGAGCGAATGCTACAGGAGGTGCAGGATCCGTTTCTTACAGTGTAGGGCAAACCACTTACCTTATAAAAGGCACCAATCAGATTTTGGAAGGCGTACAACAGGCCTACGAAATCACCACCCTCGCTACCAACGAAACGTCATCAGCTGAAAAAGACATTTTAATTTATCCTAATCCATTTAAAGACTATCTGTTTTTAGATTTCACCACAAACAGTTACAAAGGAGCCGAGTATTCATTATTCGACGCTCAGGGGAAATTAATTAAAAAGGATAAAATTACTCAGTCTAAATCTGAGTTCAATTTTTCTTCACTACCATCCGCAATGTATATCATCACGATAAACCAAAACGGAGAAAACATCAAAACATTTAAAATCATTAAAAAATAACTACCATGAAAAAAATATTATTAACGGTCGGGATTATGCTGGGCTCCTTTTTAGCTTATGCACAAGTACCCGAAAAAATGAGTTATCAGGCCATTATGCGAAATGGTTCAGGTCAAATTTTATCCAATCAGGCTGTGGCTGTCCGAGTAAGTGTATTACAGGGATCTCCAGCCGGAGCTGCTGTATATTCTGAAAGACTAACCGGAAATACCAACGTAAACGGTCTTGTAACCCTTGAAATTGGTGCAGGAACAGCTCTTACAGGAACATTCAACACCATCAACTGGTCTACAGGAAATTATTATTTAAAAACAGAAACAGACCCAGCAGGCGGAACTAACTATACCATTGCAGGAACAAGTCAATTATTAAGTGTTCCTTACGCCATGTATGCAAAAACAGCAGGCGGAGGTGGCGGAAGTTTCGCAATACCTTATACTAATACTGTAAATAATGCAGGAACGCTTTTCACACTAATCAATGATGGAGACGGAACTTCTGTGGAAGGTATCAGCAATTCAACAAGTTCTAGTATTGCTGCCGTTCGAGGAACGGTTACCAATGTAGCTCCAGGAGGATTTTCTTCAGCAGTTCGAGGTATCAATAATGGTACAGGAGGTCTAGGCGTAGGTGTCTGGGGAAGCCAAGCCGGAAGCGGATGGGGAGTTTACGGTGTTACACCTACCGGTCTAGGAGTTTACGGAAATTCATCAGGAGCCGGATACGGAGTTTACGCCAACAGTAACACAGGAACAGGTCTTAATGCAACAAGTACCAATGGTATTGCCGCTAATATTTCAATATTAAATAATGCCAATAGCAGTAATGTTCTTAATGCTTCAACGTTAGGAAACGGAACTGTTATTAATGTTTCCTCATCAGGAACCGGAGCAGGTGTATTAAGTTCTACAGGAAGTGGATTTGCCGTTCAGGGAATTACCTCTCAGCAAACTTCTGCAGGTATCATAGGAGATAATAACGGAGCAGGTGAAGCTGTCGTTGGTAGAACAACCAGTAATATTGCCGGAGCTGTAGTCGGTAGAAACGATGGCGGAGGTTATGGTGTAAGAGGTTTTGTTGCTACAAATACAACAGGAACAGGTATCGGGGTCTTCGGTCAAGTCGGAATAAGCAATAGTAAAGGACGTGCAGGACGTTTTGAAAACACCAATACTTCCAATGATATAAATAATACTTTCGAGGTAGAAACCAACGGTGCAGGAAATATCCCTGACAATACGCAAGGTAATGCTTCATCTTTCTTAGTTAATAATACGAATAGTGTTGGTGCGGCAGTAAGAGGTGAAGTTAACACTATCTTCGGCAACTTTGGAGCAGCGGGTCTCTTCGGATTAGCATCCGGAACCGGAGGATTCGGAGGTCTTTTCTTTGCTTCAAACGTAAATGGAAACGGACGCGCTTTAGTTGCCATAACAGATGGTAATGGTGATGCTATTGTTGCCAATGCCGGAAAAGACGGCGATGCAATAGAAGCTAATGTTGACGGAGCCGGGCGTGCAATCTATGGTTGGACTCCAACATTCAGTTTAGGAAAACCTGCGGAATTCCAAAACTTTAATACATCAAATACAAATTCTGTAATTACTGCAAAAACAGTCGGAAATGGTATGGCCGGAGATTTCTTCGTAGATAACACCAATGGTACTTCTGCAGCATTACATGGTAAAGTGAATTCTATATTTGCCAATTTCGGAACCGCGGGAGTTTATGGTGAGTCTATTGGTACAGGTGGTTTTGCAGGCTTATTTTATCAAAGAAATCCGGCAGGAAACGGACCCGCTCTAATCGCACTATCAGAAGGAAACGGAAATGGAATTACTGCTAATGCCGGCGGTAGTGGTGATGGTGTTGAAGCTACAGTAGACGGAACAGGTTCTGCTATTTATGGCTGGGTTCCGAATTTCGGGACTGGTAGAGCTGGATATTTCAGAAACTTTAATAATGCCAACGGACAGCCAGTAGTGAATATAACCACAACCGGTACAGGATCTACTTTACTTGTTAATCATCAAGGGCCATCAGGTAGTATTGCTACTTATCAAAGTGCCTCAACAAACGTGGCTCGTATCGATAAAACTGGAAAAGGATTTTTTAACGGTGGAACTCAGAACAGTGGCGCCGATTTAGCAGAAGCCTTCGATGTTGAAGGAAATACTTCAGAATACGAACCTGGTGATATTTTAGTAATATCAACTGATACCGACAGAACCGTAGAAAAATCTTCAACACCATATTCTAATCTTGTTGCCGGAGTTTATGCAACTAAGCCTGGAGTTCTTTTAACAGAAGAAAATATAGATTCTGAATTAATCGGAAAAGTTCCGATGGGTGTAATTGGGGTTATTCCAACAAAAGTTTGTCTTCAGGGTGGTGCTATAAAAAGAGGTGATCTTCTCGTAACCTCATCACAATCCGGAGTTGCCATGAAAGCCAACATTAAAAAAGTAAAAATTGGACAAGTGATAGGAAAAGCACTTCAAGATTATGACCAAGACGGAATCGGAAAAATAAAAGTACTTGTAAACATTAAATAAACGATCATGAAATCATTATATATCATCGCATTATTAACATTGAGTGTAAGTATTTATGCTCAGGAAAGTAAAAAAACTTCCGAACTGCAGGATCAGGCACAAGTTGTAAAAGAGCTTAAGGAGCATGATGCCCAAATGCTGAAAAGCAGTCAGGAAAGTGCTCAGAAAAAACAGACTCAAAATATAACTCTAGCTTCAGAACAAGGTCTTGAAGTAAAAAAACAGGAGGCAAAAACACAACCATCAAGTAACAACACAGGAAAATTACTGCCCAACACGGCAAGTTTAGAAGAAATTTTAGCAACAGTTCCCAACAGACAGGCACGTAAAGCAAATAATTCTAGGAACACAAATCAAAATGTACAAGGATTACCAAACACGGCAACCTTGCAAGAGATCAAAAAAACAATTCCTAAAAACTAATAACAAAAACTAGATTTTTCAACAAAAAGAAAGTCCACCTAACAAGGTGGACTTTTTCGTTTTCTCTTAATTAAAAATCCTTCGACTTCGCTCAAGATGACACGGCAAATTATACTGCTTTTTAATGGTTAGTATTAGCGATGTCATCCTGAGCGAAGTCGAAGTATCTATTATTTATCTTGAATTATTTAAAATTAATCCCAATCCGCAGCAACAAATTTCATTGAATTTCCTGCATCATCAGACAGCGTAAGAAAATGCCCTTCAACCGAATATTTCGTCATGTTTTGAAAACTTTTTGAAAATTTGGTTTCCAAGTTCATATTTTGACACGCTTTCATCGTACCTCCGACTCCGGAAATCTTCACTTTTCCATCGTTCTTAAATTCGGAAGAAAAGAACATATTGTTGCATCCCATAAAAGCACTTCCACGGATCTTACCGTTTTCCTGAGGGGTTGTTAAATTAATACCCGCTTTATTCTTAATTAATTCATTTTTAGTGAAATTACCAAAAGAAACCAACATCCATTCTCTTTGGATATGTGGACTATTAACCTTTACTGTAGAGCAATTAAAGATTAAACCTAAAAACAAAACAGTAAAAACTGAGAGCAATATTTTTTTCATACATTCCAGAATCCCATTTTCATACCATTCAGAAGCAGAATCCCATAAAAATTAGTAAATTAGCGACACAAAAATTATTATATAAAATGAAAAGACTATTTCTACTATTCACTTTCTTGTTGGGCTTCGCTCAGATGAGGGCGGATGAGGGGATGTGGCTGTTAATGCTCATCAAAAGATTAAATGGTGTTGACATGCAAAAAGAAGGTTTGCATTTGACCCCTGAAGAGATTTATTCAGTAAACAACTCAAGTATGAAGGATGCTATCGTAAGTTTCGGTGGTTTCTGTACTGGGGAAATTGTTTCTGACAAAGGACTTATTTTCACAAACCACCACTGTGGTTACGGTGCTGTTGCAGCAGCTTCTACTCCAGAGAAAGACTATTTGAAGAATGGTTTCTGGGCAATGAAGCAGAAAGATGAATTTAATGCAAAAGATCTTTATGTAAGATTTTTAGTTAGAATGGATGATGCTACGCAGAGAATCAATTCTAAACTGAACAATAAAATGACCGGAGAAGAGAGAAAAGCTGTGATCGATGCTGAAACTAAAGCGATCCAGACTGAAAACTCTGAAAATGGGAAATATACAGTAGTTGTAAGAGATTTCTTCAACGGAAACGAATTCTATTATTTCGTTTACCAAGATTATAAAGATATCAGATTAGTAGGTGCACCACCATCATCTTTAGGGAAATTCGGAGGTGATACAGATAACTGGGAGTGGCCAAGACATACTGCAGACTTTACAGTTTTCAGAGTGTATGCTGATGCTGCAGGAAACCCCGCGGAATTCGCTCCAACAAACGTTCCTTTAAAGCCTAAACATTTCTTACCTGTTTCTCTTAAAGGAGTTAAGCCAGGTGATTTCTCAATGATCATGGGTTACCCGGGAAGAACAAACCGTTATTTGACTTCTTATGGAATTCAGCAAATGGTTGGTAAAGATTATCCAGCTTGGGTTGAGGCTTCTAAATTAGCGATGGACGTTATGAAGAAGTACATGGATAAAGACAAAGGAACTCAACTAAACTATGCTTCTCAGTACGCTTCTGTTGCCAATTACTGGAAAAACAGACAAGGAACAATTGATGCTGTTATCAAAAATGGAACAATTACAGACAAACAAAAAGTAGAAGAAACATTCAAAACATGGTCTGTACAGCCTGCAAATATTGCAGAATACGAAAGTGTTTTAGATGATATCGGTATTTATTACAAACAAGTTTCTACAAGAAATGTTGAGAGAAATTATATGTCTCAGCTTTCAAGAAACTCAAAATATATCAGCCTTGCTTACCAGTTAGGTGCTGTTCTTAAAGCTTACGCTGCGCAAGATATGGCTGGAAGATTGGCTATGAAGCCTAAAGTAGATGCTGCTGTAAAAGCGGCTTACGAAAACATCAATACAAACCTTGAAGGTGAAATGCTGAACTCAATGGTTAACCTTTACCAGACAAGAGTAGATAAAGATGTTGCTTCTGCTACCATTATGGGATTAGATGCTAAGAACTTATCAAACGTTGCTTATTCATCTATTTTCGCTAATAAAACTTCTGCTACAAACTTTGTTTTGAACCCAGATGCTTTAAAATTAGATGCAGATCCGCTTCTTAAAATTGCTAACGGTGTAGCTACAGATCAAAGATTATCTGGAGAGAGATTCTCTAAAATTGATGACAATTTTGCTAAAAACAACCGTCTTTTCTTAGCTGGTTTAATGAAAGCTATGCCTGAGAAAAAATTCTATCCGGATGCTAACTCTACAATGAGATTAACTTATGGAACTGTAGATAAATTGCCAATCAGAACAGACAGAAACTATTTCGGTGTTACTGATAACTATTATACAGATATGGCTGGTCTTGTAGGTAAATACAAGAAAGGTGATGAAGAATTTGATCTTCCACAAAGAGTAATTGACCTTTACAACATGAGCGACTTCGGTCAGTATGCTGATGCTAAAGGTTACATGCCTGTAAACTTCTTGTCAAACAACGATATTACTGGTGGTAACTCTGGTTCTCCTGTAATTGACGCAGACGGAAACCTTATCGGTATCGCATTCGACGGAAACAGTGAAGCTTTAAGCGGTGACATCGTTTTCGAACAAGAATGGCAAAAAACAATCAACGTTGACGTTCGTTTCGTTCTTTGGACAATCGACAAGTACGCTGGTGCAAGAAGATTGATCGACGAGTTGAAATTAGTAAGAGACGAAAATACTCCTGCTGACACAAAAACTAAAGCTGCGAAACCTGAGCACGTAAAAGCTGCAGGTAAAAGCAAAAAATAATCTTCATTGAATATATTTTTGAAAACCGTGAAATTTTATTTCGCGGTTTTTTTATTGCTAAATATTTAAAATTGAATCAATTAAACAAATAAAAAAGAAAATAATATAATTTTTTTGTCAGGTTTTTAAAAACTCCTCGTCTATGGTTATAAGAATATAATTATAACTATAAAAAAATTATTATGAAAAAGAACATCTTTAGAATTGCTTTATTAACAACGGGTATTATGACAACTTTCGCACTTACCTCTTGTGATAATAATGATACAATGGAAATGCTTTCAGCAGAAAAAACAATCACTTTTGAGAATGTCGTAACACCAAAAGATTTTGTTGAAAGCGGAAGCTTCCAGGGTACAGCAGCACCTATTATCACACCAGGACAGTCTGTTTCTATTAAATTTAGTGCAGGAAAAGCACAGTCACTCATGTTCGCAACAATGTATGGAGCTTCAAAAGACTGGTTTTTTGCGTCACAACAACCCGGAATAAAGTTATTCGACAACAACGGAAATGCAATTACAGGAGATGTATCTTCACAAGTTCTTTTGTGGGATAATGGAACAAAAGACAATACTTCGGGACAAGTAGAAAGCAAGCCTATTGCACAAGTTCCTGGTGTAACCGCTTCTCAATTGATGAAATTGAATCTTGCTTATAATGATATTTCATCCGAGTTTACATTAACCATCACCAACACATCGGGAGGCACAACGCACGAAACACCTTTCTCTCCAGGAGTCTGGGCAGTTTCTAATTACAATGGCTCACAACTATTGAATTCTGCACCTTTCTTTACTCCGAACGCCTTATCTAACCCTGAGATCACAGACATAGCCCAAATGGGTAATATCACTAAAATGATGACAAGCCTTACTGCCAATACTAAAGTGATGACAGGACTTTCACCTGCTTTGGTTGTAGTTTATAATGGAGACAAAAATCCAATTTATGAGCTCGGTCAATTAGATACAGGGAAAGGATTAAAAGAAATTGCTCAGATGGGAAATGTAACCAAACTTCAAAACAGCTTAAAAGCTTTACCTAACGTAAAAGGAGTTTATATTGCAGGAAGTGCACCGGTAGCGCCTGGAGCTAAAGTGATGACTAAATTCCAATCAAGTCCGGGAGATAAAATTGCTTATGTAACAATGTTTGGGTTTTCTAATGACTGGTTTTATGCTAATGAACAAAGCATTGATGCCAATACAAAAGGAGATTTAACTTCAAAAACAACGTTATTTGATTCAGGAACAGGTATCGATCAATACCCGGGAGCCGGAAATCATCAGGCTTTATTTGGAGGAACTCCTCAGGCTGAAAGTAAGGTGATTATGAAAGTAGGAAATGCATTCCCAGTTCCTTCCGTACAAAATGTTTTGAAAGTGACTATCAATTAAAAAGTTCTTATATTTTTTTAAGTTCAAGCAAAAAGAGTTTAGGATGCCCTAAACTCTTTTCGGTTTTATATTAAAGATTAATTTTTAGTAAGTATCGTATGTACAGATAGGAAAAGTAATATCCGCATCGATCATTGTAACATCAGATGGAATATTGGCAGTAATTACATCTCCTTCTATTTTTGTAATTTTGAAATAAATATTTCCTCCGTTAGAAGTTAGGTAAAAAATATGTCCTTCAGAAATCTCATTAGTTGGTCCGGATTTTATGACAAATTTACGCGATCCAATAGTTGCATCAAAAGTATATCCGGATAACACGTTATTAATTCCTGATTTTTTAATTATCGATGTTTGAAACGTAGTAGTGTCATAAAACTTTTCTCCTGTGCTAAAACTAAAACCAGTCATGTCCGATGGATTATTAATTGTCGGATAAGTATCAGACGGTGTTTCAAGAAATTTCACTTTTTTAATTTTATCCATATCTTTACGGTTTAGCATCACCTTAAGTCTGGCACTATCATACGGTCTTTGAAGAATTCCAACATATTTTGCATCTGCAATAAAAGTCATATTATTCACAAAATCACTATTTGATTCCTTACCTATAACTATTGTTTTTACATTCACTATGGCAGAGACAGAGTAATCCTGTGGTCTATAATCAATTAATGCGATCTGCTGCTGCAATTTAGTAGTATCAGTGATTAAATTTCTGTTTTCATCAAATAACACAAGTTCAGAATTTCTATACCATTTCACCCAAAGTCTTGCAGTATGGTCATTGATTTCAAAGATCTGGCAAAACCTATTTGCATAGTATGCATCCGGGAGCAAACCTGTTCTATCATTAAATGGTTCTAATTTTTTTACATAAGTATGTCTGTAATCATTAGTCATTCTATTGATCTTAAAATCACACTTTAAGTCTTCATCTAATAAAACAATAGGTTTTTCTCCTACATATCTAATTCCATTCTCATCTGTAAAGTCTGTAACTGAAGCATATTGTCCAGATTTAAAACTAAACTCTGATCCTGTACGAAAAACGCCTAATCTCTCATCATTTACATCTTCAATTCTTGGTTCCAAAATTGATATTCCGAAACAACTTGCAGCTGAAAAATCAAAACACAAAGTCTCTTCCAGTATATTTTTATTAACATCTACAAACTTTCCTTCAAAAGACTGATTTAAGAACAGCCAAGAATTACATTCTTTAGAAAGCTCATCTTTTTCAAATTTTATAAAAGTTCTTCTTCTATTAATAGGTTTAGACTCATCAATTAGCCCTGAAGGTGAAGCAAATTCTCCTCCAGTTACCCTGTTTGCATTAGCCCAACCTTTATTTTTATTTCGAATCACAAATGAATCAAGATTTGTCTGTAGAGATTTTAGTTGAATATCATTCCATGCAAAACCAGGATATAATCCCTGAGAATCATTTGCCTCACAAATAATTCCTTTAGTAAAAAATGAAGCTCCAACATCAATTTTTGAATTTATAGCACCCTGAATCAGGATTCCAACAAAATCATCGGAAGTAAAAACAGCACTTGGATATGCACTTACATGAGTATCAATCGTATTTTTATAACTATTTTGAAAAATCAAAGCAGCTTTATCCCTAGTTCCTCTATAAAATATTTTATCAACTAAAAAATTTACCGGTTTTTCAAACTTTATTGTCCCTTCAATTTTATACCCAATAGGACTATTGCCCACAATGGTTACCGCTTGTTTTTCAAGAGAATAGTTTTCTTGCCCATTACTCTCATTTACAGAAACAAAATCAGGAAGTCCGTTAATAAATTCTGCAGCCTTTAAAAATGCATCTGTATCATTCTTTCTGGAATCTCCTTTTGCACCGAAAAGCTCAATATTGATAGGTTTCCCTGCTAGAAAACTGGTTAATGCATAGTGATCAGTTGTATCTGTCAAAATATCATACCTCTCTCTAATAATAACACCATCAACGTACATTGGGCCAACCTCATGATACCAAGTGTTAACTTTTTGATAGTTTACATTTTCAAAAGTCCTGCTATCTACTAATTGTACTAAATCATCATTTGGAAGTGTTGAACCTGTTGAGAAAAAATCGTCTGTAAAAATCATTTTTAATATTTTTTGTTTGGTTAATATTTAAGAACAACATTTTTAATATGGGCATATCTCTCTGTTTTTCTATAATGCAAATATCACCCAGCACAGCGACAAAACTCGACGTATTATTTTCTCATTTTTAAAATTTTTAAAATAAATTAAAACCTTCTCTTAGCGGAAAATTTTAAACTAAACATTCCAAAACTCTCTGTCCAAACTTCTATACTGTATCGCTTCAGAAATATGATGAGACAAAATATTTTGAGATTCTTCCAGATCGGCAATTGTTCTGGCCACTTTTAAAATTCGATCATAAGCTCTTGCGGAAAGATTCAGTTTTTCCATGGCTAATTTTATGAGATTAAATGAGGATGAATCAAGTTCACAAAATTTTTCTATTTCTTTTGGTCCAATTTGAGCGTTGTAACTAATTTCCAAGTCTTTATATCGTTCACCTTGAATCTCACGGGCAATTAAAACTCGTTTTCGAATGTCTTCACTTTTTTCACCTTTTCTTTTTTCTGCGAGCTGTTCAAATTCAACTTTTTGAACTTCAATATGAATATCAATTCTATCCAAAAGCGGTCCCGAAAGTTTATTCATATATCGCTGCATTTCGTAGACAGATGAGGTATTGTTGGGATCATCAGGGAAAAACCCACTCGGACTTGGATTCATTGAGGCGACGAGCATAAAACTTGCAGGATAATTTACCGTAAATCGGGCTCTTGAAATGGTGACTTCACGATCTTCCAAAGGCTGTCGCATGACTTCAAGAACCGTTCTTTTGAATTCGGGCATTTCATCTAAAAATAAAACTCCGTTATGAGCGAGAGAAATTTCTCCGGGTTGAGGATAACTTCCACCGCCGACTAAGGCAACATCCGAGATCGTATGATGAGGTGATCTAAAAGGACGAACAGTCATGAGTGACGTTTCAGTCCCCATTTTTCCAGCTACAGAATGAATCTTTGTTGTTTCCAGTGCTTCTTTCAACGTCAAAGGAGGTAAAATACTCGGAACTCGTTTTGCCAACATTGTTTTTCCACTTCCGGGAGGTCCGATCAGAATAATATTATGACCGCCTGCTGCGGCAACTTCCATCGCACGTTTTGCGGTTTCCTGTCCTTTAACCTCAGAAAAATCAAAAGGAAATAGATTAATTTTATCCTGAAACTCTTTTCGCGTGTCTAAAACTACTTTTTCAAGAGGTTTTCCTTCATTAAAAAAATCAATAACTTCTTTAATATTTTCAACGCCGTAGACATCAAGATTATTGACGATGGCAGCTTCTCGAGTGTTTTGTTTAGGCAAAATAATTCCTTTAAAACCCTCTTCCCTTGCCTGAATCGCGATCGGAAGAACACCACGGATCGGCTGTAAGCCTCCATCCAATGAAAGCTCTCCCATAATAATGTAATCCTGAATATTTTCTGCTAAAATTTGATCTGAAGCTGTTAAAATTCCGATAGCAATACTCAAATCATAGGCCGCTCCTTCTTTTCGAAGATCTGCGGGAGCCATATTAATTGTGATTTTTTTTCCGGGAATTTTATAGCCTACATTTTTCAAGGCAGCGGAAATTCGGTAACTGCTTTCTTTGATGGCATTGTCGGCAAGTCCTACCAAATGATATCCTACTCCACCCGTATCTACATTAACTTCAATAGTAATAGTCTGAGCTGCAACACCATAAATTGCACTTCCGTAAACTTTGATCAGCATGATTGTGTTTTGCGGTAAAAATAATTAATATTTTATTTTAGAAAATATTTCGTTTAGTTCACAATATTTAGGTTTAATCCTTATTAGCTTAAAAAAATAAATCGGCACAGAAATATATTCTGCACCGACCTAAACATAAATTATTAAAAAACTAACTATTACTTCTTTATAAATTTGTTTTTATAGACTTTTCCGTCTAAAGTTTTAGAGACAATCATATATGTTCCAGGAACAAGACTGCTTACGTCTATTGCTACATTATATTGATGTTTATCTTTCTGTAAGACAAGCTTTCCGGACATATCAATGATAGAGATAGAATTGTATGTTTTATCAGACTCTTTTCCGATATATAAAAATTGGGTTGTCGGGTTTGGATATAATGTCAGGACGTTTTCTTTCGGTTTTATTTCACCTGTTGCGAGATTACAGAAGCTAAAATTCCCAAAATTAAGTTTAATAAATGCAAAATCACTCAACATTTCGCACTGATCTGGGCAGTATTCTGTACAAGCGTAAAATCCATATTCACCCGATGCATTAGCAATGTAAGAATCACCAGTTGCTCCATTGATGATACAAGGATCTGTAGGCAAGGGAGGATTGCTGCTCGGGACACATTTAAACCAAGTATGAACGCCATACAACAATGGAAATCCATCATCAAGTTGCACCGTTGCTCCCTGACAAATATTATATTCTCCAGGCCCGATTCCTTCATAAGTTCCTGGGATAAAATTAGCCATCATATATGGCAGTCCATAAGCATATCCATCAGCAAGAATGGCTGGACTTTCTGCGATGCAGTCTCCATTTGTAACCTTAACCTTAAAATAATATAGCATATCATCTACACCATTGATCGTCAATGTTTGTGATGTCGCTCCCGAAACGGGAACCCAAGGATTTTGATTAGGAGATTGCCAGTCCCATTGTTGTTTGTACCATTGATAACTTCCGTAAGTCTGTGTTGTAGAAAGCGTTTCGGTTTCTGTATTACAAAAAACCACACTGCTCTGAAACATAGTTCCCAATCTAGGACTCGTAATTGTAGGTGTACATTGAGCCTGTATTTTTACAATGCTCAGGAATAGGTAAAATGCTAAAAAAATTAGTTTTGTTTTCATGTTAATATTTATTTAGTGAGTTGATTTTAAATGTTTTATCAGTTTTTATTTTGGTTAAGGTTCGGGCATAATAAAACCAAAGAGCTTATTGATTAATAAGCCTAATTTATTTTAGATATTGTTTTTGATGTGTGAATTAATTATCAGTCGATCAACAATCTAATCCCGAATTTTACATTAAAATTTAATGGCTTCTCTTTATATATTGTATTGAGTGAACTGTCATCTTTGAAATGATAGCCGATCCCCGGCTCTGCATAAATCCCTATTTTATTGACAACTTTTATCTGTAATCCTACTCCGCTGTTAACAGAAAACTGAACCGGTTTTGCTTCCAATCCTTCTTTCTTTTCTTCTTTTACTTCATTATTTACAATATACTTTGTGGTGACACCTCCGGCAACCGCTTTTTCAACAATGGCTCCGGCAGTGACATATCCTGTAAATGCTCCTTTTTTAATTACATTATAATTTACCTGCACAGGGACACCGATGTAATGAACCGACTGATCGCTTTTTATTAAATTAGCGTCACTTCCTGAACGAAGCTCGGACGATAATTTTGTATAGTTAATTCCCGTTCCGATTCCCCATTTTTTTCCTAAACTATAATACATTGAAACACCCAAAGTAACAGGAACTTTATGTCTTATTCTGGCTTCCACTTCCTTATTTTGATTCGCCAAAACTACTTGCACAAAAGGATCTCCATCGTTACTTGCATAAAACATATCGCCAACATTCATCGGGCTTCCGCTTATGGTTGCATAACCCGGAAATTGTTCTGATGAACTTCCTGAAGTATTTCCTGTGAGCAAACTCAGCATCCAAGGTTTTTTGGATTGTTTTTTTGCGATTTTTTGTTCTTGAATTGATTCAAATTTATCTTTAAACTCTTTTTCTTCATGCGAAACAGGATCTTTTATATCATTGATTGATTGATTATTATCAATAATTACATTTTCCTGCTGTGCAATTTGATTGTTTTGATTAATTGAACCTGTTGTCGTATTTTGATTTTGATTTCCTGAATAATTAATCCTATTTTTAAGAATCTCATTATGATTATTCAGAACTTCATTAAAGCTATTGTTTGTTGAAATTTTATTTGAAGTGATTTTATTTGAACTTGAATTTCCTTTAAATAAATTACTATCAATCAAATCATTAACTCCATTTGGCGAATTTTTATTTTCGGAAGAATGACTCGCTGATTCTACTCTATTTCCTTTCTTAGAACTTGCAATTTTTGGTGAATTTTCCTTTTCATTATTATAAAAATCTAATATTTTTCCACCAATAAAAAACATGGCGATCACAGCGGCAACAGCACTGATGCGGTATATTAATTTTTTAGATGTAAACGTAGATGTATTTTTGTCTTTTGCTTTCAAATCATTTCCAATAATAGGAAGTGCTGTAATTTTATCATTGTCGTCTTCGGAGAACAAATCATCTTTAATATTGTCCCACAATCCTTCCGGAACATCATCTGTATGATCTTCCATTTTTCTGCGCATCTCATTCAACCACTGATTACTCATATTGCGCTGTTTTTGACATTTTATATTCTTTTATTTTATGACCAAGCATCGCTTTAGCTCTATGAAACTGTGATGCCGAAGAATTTTCAGCAATTCCCAAAATCGCAGCAATCTCTTTATGACTCTTTTCCTCAAACACAAACAAATTGAAAACAGTTCTGTAACCGTCGGGAAGAGTTCGTATCATTTTCATGATCGTTGTTTGGGATATTTCCTGAAGATCGGGTTCTTCTTCCGGTAGATCGGGTATTTCAAACTCATCTTCAACTATTTTAAAATCAGAATTTTGCTTAAGATATTTTAATGATTCCGTTACCACAATTCTGGTAATCCAAGCTCTTAAAGAACCACTTCCTCTATATTCAAATGAATCAATTGAACGGAACATCTTTATAAAACTGTTCTGCAAAACATCACGCACGTCGTCCTGCCCGATAATATACCGCGAACACACATAGGTAAGGTTTCCGGAATAAGCTTCAAAAAGCTCTTTCCAGGCAGTTTCCTCCTTCAAATGAAGGCGTTTTATCAAAATCTGCTCCTTACTTTCTTCCATGTATTTTTACAATAACATCCTGATTTTTATGATTAATTTAATTGTAATGCAAAAAT